>NZ_QRQC01000040.1:0-1881 GCF_003475325.1 Collinsella sp. AF33-16
ATGGCGAAGCCCATGGCCGGCAGGATGTTGGCGGCAACGCCAAAGCCAGCAAGGACAAAGGGCGGGATGAAGTCGAGCATGCCCTGGATGGCGTCAGCACCCAGATAGAACGACAGCGAGCACAGCAGGAACGCCATGATGATACCGGTCAAACCGATCAGGAAGTGCATCGCATAGACACCCTTAAGGTTGCCCTGGCCGGAGAAGACATCAGCGCGGTCAACCAGAATCGGCAGGGCGGCGTTGAGGATGTTCTTGATGGCAAGGCACAGCGTGGCGATGGGCATAGCGAGCGCGATGGCTGCCTCGGTGCTCTGGCCCAACTGGATAGCGAAGGCGCAGGCGAGCACGCCGCCGATCGTCTCATCAGGCGGCACGTAGGCGCCGATGGAGATCGAGCCCATGAACAGAAGCTCCAGGCTGGCGCCGATCGCGAGGCCGGACTGCAGGTCCCCCAGCACCAGGCCCACGAGCGGGCACAGGACGATGGGGCGGAACGCATAGAGCGTACCGAGCTGGAAGTCGAACTTACCAAATGCGGCGATAAGTCCGATGAGGATTGCTTGGGTAAGCATATATCCCCCTTTCCTAATAGGACACTACGAAGAGCTCAGACTCTTCGAAATTGAACGCCTAGAGCACGCTTGCGCAGTCAACCTTGGGGTCATCGGCCAGAGGACGGATCTCGACCTCGACGCCGTTGTTCAGCATCTCACGCACATCGGCCTCCTCGGCTGCAGTCAGGAAGATCTGACGAGAGACCTGACGAGCATCGGGGCGCTTCTCGTCCTTGGGCTTGGTGTTGCCCAGGTTGACCGACTTGATCTGCGGGCAGCCTTCAACAAGCTGCTTTGCCTCAGCGATGGTGGCGACACAGATAATCATCTTGTATTTGTCAGTCACACCCGAGTTAATGGCCTCGATGGCATTCGCCATATCCTTGATGACGAGCTTGCAGCCGGCAGGCTTGCCCATCTTGAGCGTCGTCTTCCACACCGGGTCGTTGGCGACCTTATCGCCCACGCAGAAAATGCAGTTGGAGCCAAGGCCCTGGACCCAAGAGACCGCGACCTGGCCATGAAGCAGGCGATGGTCGACGCGAAGTAGCTGAATCATAATGTGACCCCCCAAAGGTCTTGTGCCGTCTTACGGCGTGTCAGTAGGTGCTGCGGATTAGAACTCTTCTTCCTCTTCGTCATCGACCAAAAGATCGTTGACAAACTTCACGCGCGTATCGTCCGCAGCGACGATGGCGCGAATCGTCTCCTCAACCGGCGCCGACTCGTCAGAGAACAGCAGCTGGATAAGCAGAGGAAGGTTCATGTTGGTAACGAGGTACGTGCGGGGACGCGTCTGGACGATCTTGGTGAACTCGTTGTTGACGCTGCCGCCAAAGAGGTCGGTGCAGACAACGACATCATCGTCGGCAGCCATGCCTGCCAGCAGTTTTTGGGCCTCCTCGGCCACGTCCATGCGGTCATCGACGAACATCGAAAGATCGTGGACGTTGTCGCGAGCGCCCGAGAGCAGCTCGACACTCTCCTTGATGCCGGTAGCGAAGTGCGCATGGCTGGCGATGATGTACTGCCTCATTCTGTGTTCCTCTCAATAGCCCGGCGCGTTCCCGCACCCGTTTTCTTTAGTAGTCGAACTGGTGATAGTAGCGACGATACTTGAGGTTGTGCTTGGTGACCGTCTCGTAGTAGCGAGCCAGGCGGTCGGTAACGAGCACCGTCAGAATCCACGGAGACACGATGACGCGGAACTCGTCGTCAAGGCCGGGGATCGCGAACTCGGCGGTGTCGATGATGTTGATGTCGGTGTCGCCGGTCACACCGCGGGTCAGGAAGGCGCGGACGCGCTCGTCGAGCTTGCGGTTCT
>NZ_QRQC01000040.1:1891-4257 GCF_003475325.1 Collinsella sp. AF33-16
GCGCGGACGCGCTCGTCGAGCTTGCGGTTCTCGTCCTCGCCCATGAACAGGAACACGGGGACGCCGGGCTCCACGAGCTCGAGGGTGCCGTGGAAGAAGTCGGCCGAGGTGATGTAGCGGGTGCGCTTCCACTGCATCTCCTCCAGGATGCACATCGAGAACAGGATGGTCTCGCCCCACAGGGCGCCGGAGCCGATGAACATGGTGTAGGGGGCCAGGGCGTACTTCTTGGCGAGCTCCTCGGCGCGCGGCTCGAAGCGCTTGCGGATATCGAGCATGTCCTTCCAGATGTCCTTGGTCTGCTCGATAAACAGATCGAACTTGGGGAAGCAGCCGCGGCGGTTGAGCAGGCGCAGGCCGAAGCAGTCGGCGAGGTAGTAGCCCATCTCGCAGCCGCCGTTACCATGATCGGAAGCCATCTTGACGCAATTCTCGGCGCCGACAGCCTGGCCGATGGGGCCCTCGGGCTTGGTCATGGCGTAGACGCGAATGCCCTTTTCCTTCATCTTCTTGACGGCCTCGAGGACCTCGGGGGTGGTGCCGGACTCGGAGGCGGTGAGCACGACGGACTTCTCGGTCATGCGCTTGTGGCCCATGACGTTCCACTCGGCGGCGTGGATCAGGTAGACCTCGAGGTCGCGGTCGCCGAACTTGTTCATGAGGTACTCGAGCTGCATGAGCTCGTCCCAGGTGCCGCCGACACCCATCAGGAACACGGCGTCGTAGCCCTCGTCGGCGACCTTGTCGGCGAGCGCGGTCATCTTCTTGCCGGTCTCGTAGAGCGCCTTGCCGTCCTCGAGATAGCCCTCCTGGTCGAAATGCATGATCTCGATCTTCTCGGTTTCCTTCATGGCTTTTCCTTTCTGTCCTGCACGCAACTCTATACATCGCGTTTCTTTTCGATACCAATTATAGACATACACCTAATGTGTTTTTAATACCACTTATCAATCTGCTCCAATCCTCGGTGAACGGTCGAAATTCTCTGGTGAGTGGTATTAAATTAGAATTGAATGTATAGCTAACGCCTCTGGCGCCTCCCTTGTGTGACAAAGAACAGCGTTCCTACCAGCGCAATAATGGTCGATGCCCCAAACAGCACCGCCTGAACGCCCAAAGCCTCCGCCAAAAACGGAGCCGCCAGCAGCGGCAGCACGCCGGCGCTCATCAGGCCAAAACGCACAAAGCCGGTAATGCGCCCCAGGTATTTGATGTCGGCGCGCTCCTGAATCAAGATCATCTGCAGCGGTTCCAGGAATCCCCAGGCCAGACCGTTAATCGCCTGACCGATAATCGCGACCCCCAGCATATCGGTGCCCACGTACACCATGGACCCAATGCCCACGGCCATGAGCGCGCCGAGCAGCAATCGCAGGTTGACATGGCGGGCAGAAAGCTTGGTCAGGATGAACGCGCCCACCGAGGAAGTGAGGCCCACGACCGAGGACAGCCAGCCCAGCCAGACGATATCCACGTTGAGCACATCGCGATAGAACAACGACTCCAGCGAATCGAACGCGCCAAACGCAAAGAAACCCAAAAAGCCCGAGATAAAGATGAGGCGCAGGTCGTGGTCGCGAAACGTAAGTCGCGCACCCTCGGCCATGCCGCCCAAAATACCGCCCTTCGGCTTCTCCCCTTTTGCGGGAGCAACACACTCGTGACAGCCCAAGGAGAGCACGGCCGCCACACCCATCATGCCCGCCATGAGCAGATAGACCGATTGCGTGGCAAAACAGCTCACGATGGCACCGCCGAGCAGCGGGCCAGCGGTATAGGCGATATTGCTGTAGAACACCATGAGGCCGTTCACGCGGGTACGGCCCTCGGTGGTCGACTCCAGGTATCCCGGAAACGCATGCGTGCAGGTGTTGATAAAGCCGCCCGCAAGTCCCAAGACGCACGCGGCAAACACAAGCCCGGGGACAGACAACGGCGCCAACCCCACGCCAAGCGATAGCACTGCCGTAATCACGCACGTCACAAACGACGTCCGGCGCGGTCCAAAGCGATCGATGACCGAGCCCGACACCATATTGCCCACCGACGTCATAAGATTGCGCACGAGCGTAATGGCGGCAACCAAAAAGGCCGTGCCAGCCAGATCATACGTGGCCGCACCGATAAGCCCCAAAAAGTAGACCGCGTTGTTGGCGCACCACTGCAGGGACTCAATAAGAATCAGCCTGACCTCTGCCGGCGTCAGGCGCATTGCTTCGCGATCCTTCGCGAACATACGAACTCCTTCTATACAAAAAGGGGATGGAGGGCATAGGCCTGCTCCATCCCCTTTCCAGGTTGCAACGAAAATCTATGCAGCCGGGCCCTTACGCCAGCACGCCGAAGAACGCGCCGATGATGCCCAC
>NZ_QRQC01000041.1 GCF_003475325.1 Collinsella sp. AF33-16
TGAGTATTTGCCCGCATGAGCACCGCTGAATATTGCGAAACAGCACCGAGGCTATCGCGGATCGGCACCGCCGGCGTCGCCTCGGGCACCGGCGGTGCCCCCATCTCAGGCTACCGCCCCTTTCCCGCCATCGCCTGCCGCATGTTCATTTCGCCCATCTCGAGCCAGACGGCGTTGTGGACGATGCGGTCCATGATCGCGTCCGCGTGCACGCCGCCGCCGAGCCTCGGGTGCCAGTCCTTCTTTCTGAACTGCGTGCACAGGACGGTCGATGCCCTCCCGTAGCGCAGCTCGAAAAGCTCCAGCAGCATTCCCCTGAACAGCTCGTCCGGCCTCTCCAGGAGCCACTCGTCTATCACGAGCAGGCCGAACGCCCCGTACTTCCGCAGCAGCTTCCGCTCGCCGCCGGGCCGGTCGCGGCTCTCGCGCCAGAGGTCCTCGAGGTCGGGCTGCCTTATGTAGCAGGTCCTGATCCTCTTGGCGCAGGCCGCCTTGGCGAGCGCGCACGAGAGGTAGGTCTTGCCGGTCCCGGTCGGCCCGAGGAGCACGACGTTGTCGCCGCGCTCGGCGAATCCGCAGGTCGCGAGCTCCGCCACCGTGACCCTGTCGAGCCCGCGACCCTCGGAGAAGTCTATCGACCTCACGTCCGCCTCCGGGTACCTGAGCGACGCCCGCTTTGTGAGGTTCCTCACCTTCTGGCTGATGAAGGACGAGTGGGCCTCGTCCACGGCCGCCTGGAGCCTCTCGGCGCACGTCATCCCCATGCAGAGGGAGTCGTCCTGGGCCCTGAGGGCATCGAGCAGCTCGATGGCGCCCATCTCCCGCAGCTTGCGGGCGGTCTCGACGTCGACCTCCATGCCGATCACCCCTCCCCGTAGAAGCCGGCACCGCGCACGTAGCCGCCCTCGTCTCCGGCCGCGCCCGCGTCGGCGCCCGCCGCCTGGACCCTGTCCTGGTTCGTCTCGAGTATCGGCTTCACGTCGCGGTACCTGGGCGAGCGCTTTCCCGAGGCGAGCGACATGGCGCAGGCCCGCTCGAGCCGCTCCGCGGAGTACCTGTTGGAGAGCCTCAGTAGCGCGAGGCAGCCGTTGAACGCCTGCTCCTCGTACTCGTAGGAGCCGAATACGCGGTCGACGGCCTCGCGGCAGGAGGGACCGACCCTGTCGGCCCAGCGCCTTATCCTCGCGGCGTCCCAGTCGCCGTACGATTTCCCCTCGGGCATGTCGCCGGCGTTGGTGGAGTAGCGGTTCCGGGTCGATGCGGGCAGGAGCGGGTGGGTGGCGACGCGCTCGCCGCCGAGGAAGACCTCGAGCCTGGACTCGGTGACGCGCAGGTCGACTGTCCTGCCCACCAGCAGGTGGCTCACCGAGTAGAAGTTTCGCCGGTAGGAGACATGGCAGTTGGCCTGCACCTTACGGCCGTAGACCCACTCGCAGATCTCGTAGGGGACCCTCGGCAGCGGCCTCAGCAGCGGCCGCTCGACCTCCTCGAAGCACTCGAGCCGCGAGCCCTCCCTCTTGGAGAACGGCCTGGCGTTGTGCTCGCGCACCTTCGCGGCGACAGCCGCCCTCAGGGCCCCCATGTCCGTGAAGACCTCGCCCCGCAGGGCGGCGATCACGTAGGTGGCGGCGCTCCACACCTCGTTCTCGGCGCCGGCCTTGTCGCGGGGCCTGCGGACGCGCGCCGGGATGACGGCGGCGCCGTAGTGCGCGGCCATCTCCTCGTAGGCGGGGTTGAGCGCGACCTCGCCCTCCCGCGGGTGCGACCTGACGCCGGTCTTCAGGTTGTCGGGCACGATCACGGGCGTGGAGCCGCCGAGGAACTCGAAGGCGTGCACGTGGCAGCGCAGCCAGGTATCCTGCCTCATGTCGAGCGTCGGCTCGACGTAGCTGTACCGGCTGAAGGGGAGGCACGCCACGAACAGGTAGACCTTGGACACCTCGCCGGTCACGGGGTCCACGAGCGCCATCGTGGGCCCCGACCAGTCGACCTCCATGTTTCGCCCGGCCTTGTGCCCCACGCGGCTGACGACGTTGCGCCGGACGGTGAACTCGCCGTAGCGCTTGCAGAAGCGGTCGTAGGACATCGCGGGCTCGCCCGCGGCCGCGGCCGTCTCGGCGTACTCGGAGTGCAGGAGCTTGAGCGTCACGCCCGTCCTCGCGAGCTCCCGGTGCACGCGGTCCCAGTCGGGGTCGGGGTAGACGGGCCCTGCCGGGGCCTTATCCGGGAACAGCCTCCCGTAGACCTCGGAGTCCGTCATTCCCTCGGCGTCGTCCCATGTCAGGCCCGAGTCCTCCGCCGCGTCGAGCACCTCCCTGACGCTGTGCTTGGACATGTGCGCCGCGCGGGCGATCGCGTTCTGCGAGAGCCCGGACGCACGGAGCTTGAGGGCCTCCCTGGCCCTGATTCTTCTCGCCATGCTGTACCTCCTTGGTCCCGGTTGCATGACAGCCGGAACGTACCAGCGGGCGGTGCCGAAGGGAATATCGGCGGTGCCGAACGGCAATATTCTGGATGTGAGCGGGCGGTGCCCGGGCTCAATATCGCCGGTGTCAAAGAGGGCGATTACTCA
>NZ_QRQC01000042.1 GCF_003475325.1 Collinsella sp. AF33-16
GCTGAGTCCTGAGGCTGTTGCAATGAAAATGAGAATCAAGGTCAAGGGGGTTGCGGCCCCCTTTTTCGTGTACGTAATGTGATAACGCGCTGCGCGTGTTATTATCCACAAGGCGTTGTTACCGCAATGCCCTAAAGAGGAACCCGAGGGTTCCCACCTTTTGGCGCCAATGAGCAGCTGACTGGTCATACAACTTAGATTCACTTCCTCAAATCGAGGATGTCTATGTGTACGATCTGGTTGCTGAGAAGCGCCGGGTTATTTTTTTATGAATGGAGGTAGGGAAAATAGCTAAGTCTGATGACACCCGCATCAACGACGAGATCACTGCATCTTCGTGCCGTTTGATTGGCGTCGATGGCTCTCAGCTCGGCCTGTTCGCCATCCGCGATGCCCAGCGCGTCGCCGACGATCAGGGTCTCGACCTGGTCGAGATCGCTCCCAACGCGGAGCCGCCGGTCTGCAAGGTCATGGACTACGGTAAGTTCAAGTACCAGCAGGCCATGAAGGCCAAGGCTGCTCGTAAGAACCAGTCCAAGGTCGAGGTCAAGGAAATGAAGTTCCGACCCAAGATTGACGTTGGCGACTACGAGACCAAGAAGGGCCACGTTCTGCGTTTCCTCAAGAAGGGCGCACGCGTTAAGATCACCATCATGTTCCGCGGCCGTGAGATGGCTCACCCGGAGCAGGGCCTTAACGTTCTCGAGCGTCTCGCCGAGGATCTCAAGCCTTACGCTACGGTCGAGTCCAAGCCTAAGATGGAAGGCCGTAACATGCTTATGCTGCTCGCCCCGATTAAGGGCGCCTTCGATGAGGATAAAGCGGCAAGCGATACCAAGTAACTAGTGTTCTGTAACCGATTAAGGAGTATTTCATGCCTAAGATGAAGTCCCACAGCGGCACCAAGAAGCGTTTCCGCAAGACTGGTACCGGCAAGCTTATGCGCGCCAAGGCTTTCAAGAGCCACATCCTGAGCAAGAAGTCCACCAAGCGTAAGCGTGGCTTCCGTCAGGAGACCGAGATCGCCGCTGCCGACCGCAAGGTCATCAAGTCGCGTCTCGCCTAAGTTCGCGTTCCCGTTTTTCGTTTTACCGTCTAGGAGTTGATAGAACATGGCACGTATTAAGCGCGCTGTTGCCGCCAAGAAGAAGCGCCGTACCGTTATGCACCGTGCGAAGGGTTACTACGGTGCCGCTTCGCGTACTTACAAGCATGCTAAAGAGCAGGTCCAGCACTCCCTGCAGTATCAGTATCGTGATCGCCGCAACAAGAAGCGCGAGATCCGTTCTCTCTGGATCACTCGTATCAACGCTGCTGCTCGCCTGAACGACATCTCTTACTCTCAGTTCATGCACGGCTTGAAGGTTGCCGGCATCGAGCTCGACCGCAAGGTCCTGGCTCAGATGGCTTACGAGGACATCGAGTCCTTCAACGAGCTGGCTACCATCGCCAAGAAGGCTCTCGAGGCTTAATTGCTTCTTGCATCTTAAAGGGGCGCTTCCAATCCGGAAGCGCCCCTTTTTGATTGATTAGGGATGTGATCGATTTGGGACGTAGCCAAACCGATCAATTCGATAGCGTCCGAGTTGCAAGAAAGAGCAGGTAGCGTATGTGTCAAAGATTTTTGACACTCTAATCTGCGCTCAGCCATCCGTATGGGTTTGATTTTGGGATTACGCTTTGCTTGCCGGCTTCTGTTGTGTAGCCGCCCAATAAGAGTTGAAATGCATTCGAAGGGAACGCCATGCAGCTGCCAAAACGCCTTAAACAGTATCGACTCGATGCTGGTTTGTCCCAGGAGGATCTTGCAAGGCGCATTTTTGTAACACGTCAGACCATCAGTAATTGGGAGCGCGGTAAAACGTACCCCGACATCCAGAGTCTCCTACTGCTGTCTGAACAACTGGATGTAACGATTGACGAGCTTGTTAAAGGCGACATTTCAATAATTAGAGAAAGGGTTGAACGCGATAGGGGCACGCTCTATCGCTTGGGTGCGGGGATGTTGGCTGGGCTTCTTGCGTTTACCGTCTCTATGGCCTGGCTCATGTGGCAACAAAACCACGGGTGGGGGATGGTCCAGTGCGTTCCGACGATGGTGTTGGCAGGCGTCTTTGGTGCTGGCGCAATGTGCTGCGCGCTTGCAGCGGAACATATCAAGAAGAAGAATGATTTGGTGACGTATCAAGAGATATCCGACTTCTTGGACGGAAAGAAGGCGGACAGCGAAGAGACGAGGACGGGCTGGGCTTATGAGCATCCACAGCTTGCGAATGCCATCAAGTTTGCCGCAGCGGCTCTTATTGGACTAATCGTTTTTGAACTCATTAACGCTGCTATGTCCCATTTCTAATGGGTATACAGCCATTAATGCGGCCGAAGCTTAACCGTTGGAAAACCGAAGGGCCGCTCTAATAGGGGAGCCGCGGCCCTGTTCTTTCTAGGCTCTCACAGAGAGGGCCCCATCCTCATTTGTGTAGGAAATGTGTACGCCCAGATTCCCGCCCACGGCGC
>NZ_QRQC01000043.1 GCF_003475325.1 Collinsella sp. AF33-16
GAGGCCAGGGCGCCGCTGACCGGTGGACGGCACCGAGCCGTCTGATGACTTGAAGAAGGGGGAGGCCGCGAGGCCTCCCCCTTTTTTGCGTTTACGAGCAACATTCCTTATGCAATTAAATCAATTTAATCATCCACCGCTGAATATAGACGTTCACCGTTCTTTGGTCGGTTCTCTGTTCTCAATGGACTAATATTTGCTTTAGCGCACTGCTGCGCTTGTCCTGTTTTTACACGGGTCGTTTTATTGATTGTGACGGAAGGACTCACATGGCAGATGTTCATGAGCTGCTTGATACTTGGATTGCCAATGTCAAGGACGAGGAGCTCCTCGCTGAGCTCAACACGATGAAGGAGCAGGGTGATGAGGACGCCATCACTGACGCTTTCTTCCAGGATCTCGCCTTCGGTACTGCCGGTCTTCGCGGCACTATCGGTGCGGGCACTAACCGTATGAATATCTATACGGTCGGTCGTGCGACCCAGGGATTCGCTGACTACCTCAATGCGACCTTCGAGCATCCGACGGTCGCCATTGCTCGCGATAGCCGCAATAAAGGTGAGCTGTTCGTCAAGACGACGGCTGCCATTCTTGCAGCAAATGGCGTGACTGCCCTCGTGTATCCCAAGATTTCTCCTGTGCCGACGCTCTCCTGGGCCGTCCGTGATCTTAAGTGCTCCGGTGGCATTTGCATGACCGCTAGCCATAACCCGGCGCCTTATAACGGCTATAAGGCCTATGGCCCCGACGGCTGCCAGATCACCAGCGAGGCCGCCGATGCAATTTCTAAGGCTATCGCCGAGACCGATACGTTCACCGGCGTGAAGTCCATGGACTTCGATGAGGCTCTTGAGCAGGGTCTGGTCAAATGGATCGATGACTCGTGCCTCGAGCGTTATTACGACGCCGTTCTCGCCCGCGGCGTGACTAACCTTTCTGCCGAGGAGATCGCTGGCGCTCCGCTTAAGCTCGTCTACACTCCGCTCAACGGCACCGGCCTCATTCCCGTCACGACGGTGCTCGAGCGCGCTGGCATCACCGATGTCACGGTTGTTCCCGAGCAGAAGGAGCCTAACGGCGATTTCCCGACCTGCCCGTATCCTAACCCCGAGATCCGTCAGGCCATGCAGAAGGGCATCGATCTCTGCGAGCAGGTTCACCCCGATCTGCTGCTTGCAACCGATCCCGATGCCGACCGTGTTGGCGTTGCCGTTAAGAATGGCGATGACTATCTGCTGCTGACCGGCAATGAGATGGGCGTTCTGCTGCTCGACTATATCTGCAAGACCCGTGCTGCCCGCGGTGAGGACCTCACTAAGAAGGTTGCCGTTACTACTATCGTTTCTTCCGCCATGGTTGACGCTCTGGCCGACGAGTACGGTTTTGAGCTCCGCCGCTGCCTGACGGGCTTCAAGTACATCGGCGACATCATTACCTCGCTTTCCGATTCTGGCGAGGTCGATCGCTTTATCTTTGGTTTCGAGGAGAGCTACGGCTATCTGGCCGGCGACCACGTGCGCGACAAGGACGCCGTGAGCACTTCACTTCTGATTTGCCAGATGGCGCAGTATTACAAGCTCCAGGGTAAGAACCTTGCCGATGCGATGCACGAGCTGTACGAGAAGTATGGCTACTATCACAACAAGACGATTTCGCTGAGCTATCCGGGCGCTGAGGGCGCGGCAAAGATGGCCGGCATCATGGCCGGTCTGCGCGAGAACCCGCCCGCGGAGCTCGCCGGTTCCAAGATTGAGGCCGTCGTGGATTACAACACCTGCGTGAACGGCCTGCCGAAGGCTAATGTCATTGAGTTCGATCTCGAGGGTGGCAACAAGGGTATCGTCCGTCCTTCCGGCACCGAGCCCAAGATCAAGCTGTATATCTTTGCCAAGGGCGCGGATGCCGCCGAAGCTGATGCAGCACTTGACGCGATTGAAGAGTCCGGTCGCAAGCTGCTGGCATAAGGTATTTAAGAGTCTATTACTGTAGATAGGCGAAAGAGGGGATCTCGGAAACGAGGTCCCCTCTTATATTTACCCAGCCAGCCGAGAGTCCTTATATGTGTAGGAAATGTGTACGCCCAGATTCCCGCCCACGGCGC
>NZ_QRQC01000044.1 GCF_003475325.1 Collinsella sp. AF33-16
TGCAGACCTTTCGTCATGGCCTCCTACCTTTCTTTCGGGCCCTTGTCAGGGCCGATTCGTTAGCGCCCCTCCGTGTGAGGCGTTATTGCTGACGACATATTTATATCCAAAATCAGCCCATACTTCCACCTTGCCCCCGAACGGTTTTTTATGAGGGGTGAACGGCATACACATATACTTCACGCATGGTACACTTTGACTTAATAAAGTGTATCTACGTGCTTAAACGCTTTTTTAACCGGAAAATCAATTGGAACTAATCTTTCTTAAACCACCCTCAATTTGCATATTTCACGCAAAGGTATGAATAGAATTCGCAATTCTTGCTATGTCTCAACCATTTTGATTTTTATTCAGAAAAAAGATCGTCCTATTCATTTTTAGCAACCAGGCTACCGTTTACCAGACGTTGGATACCGTTCACCGGAAGCTCAGTATACGGCCCCTCGGATACCCCGTCTGTTTTGCGTCTCTATTTGTAACAACTTGACTTTTTCGGCGATAAAGACAAACAGACCCGCCCCAAAGGGAGCGGGTCTGCATTCGGTACATCGAGGGCCCAGTAAGGATTAGGCCCTCGAAAGCCTCAAGGGGCTACCGATCGAACTCGGCCAGTGCCTCGCCCAGAAGCCTCAGGCCCTCGCGAAGAACGTCTTCACTCGCGCAGTAGCCCAGACGCGCGCCGCAGGGAAGCTCAAAGCGGCTGCCGGGAACCAGCAGCACTCCCCTCTCGGCCAACAGGCGCTTGCAGAACTCCTCATCGTCCTCGGGAATATCCAGCTGGATAAACGAGGTGGATACGCCCTGCGGCGCCGTCCAAGAGACGCGGCTCTGCGTATCGATCCATGCCTGAGCGATATCACGGTTGCCAAACACGATCTTACGGTTGCGCTCAAGGATCTTATCCTTGTGCTCGAGCACGTAGGTCGCCAGGGCGTCGTTGAACACGCCGCCGCAGATCATGGTGTAGTCACGATAGGTGCGGATGCGGTTGGAGACCTCTTCGTCGGCCACGACCCAGCCCACGCGAGCCGCAGGCGTCGAATAGGTCTTGGACACCGAGTTGGTGACGATGGCCTTCTCGTACACGTCGGCCATCGACATAAAGGCCTCGGTGTTCTCAAGCGGCAGGTACACCTCGTCGCACAGCACATAGGCACCCACCGAGCGGGCGATCTCGGCAATCTGGCCGAGCGCATCGGCATCGAGCACGGTACCGATGGGGTTCGATGCGTTGTTGATGCAGATGAGCTTGGTGGAGGACCGAACCAGGTGCTTGAGCTGTTCGATATCGGGCTTCCAGCCGAGCTCCTCGCGAAGCTCCCAGTACTCGACCTCGGCACCCAGCGTGCGCGGAATCTCGTAGAGCGGCGCATAGGTGGGCCACTCGGCAATCACATGGTCGCCGGGCTCGACCACGGCCATGATGGCATTGAGGTTCGCACCCGTGCAGCCGTTGGTCTGCAGGATGTGATCGGGATTGACCTCGCGACGATACAGCTTGGCGACTTCGGCCTTAAACTCCGGCGAGCCCTCGATCCAGCCGTAATTCATCTTCTCGCGATCCAGGCGGTCGCAGAACGTAGCACCGTCCTGCTCGTCAAGTGCGCGAAGCTCACCCATGGTCAGCGACGAGATCGTCGACTGAGCGATATCCCAGGTAGCACTCTTCTCCCAAACGTTGAGCCATTCCTCAACGCCAATTGTCTTGATATCCATGGCCACCTTATCTGATCTTAATTTAGCGTCAATAAACATGAATGGGACGGTGCGAAAGAACCGCACCGTCCCATTGGGAGACATCTAATGGCAGCTAGATGTTTGTATTAAGACCTGTACGGGTCTTTGAAAACCTTAGAGGTCCTCGCGCCAGAAGGGCATGCTCATGCAGCGC
>NZ_QRQC01000045.1 GCF_003475325.1 Collinsella sp. AF33-16
ATGGCGAAGCCCATGGCCGGCAGGATGTTGGCGGCAACGCCGCAACCGTCGATGATGAAGGGCGGGATGAAGTCGAGCAGGCCCTGGATGGCGTCGGAACCCAAATAGAAGGCGCCGCCGCACAGCAGGAAGTACTCGACGCAGCCCCAGATTCCAATTCCCCAATGAACGGCGTAGATGCCTTTGAGGTTTCCCTTGAGGGCGAACTTGTCTGCCATATCGACAAACACAGGGAACAAGGCATTGGTAATGTTGCCGATCGTCAGCGCAAGGACGGCGATGGGCATGGCGAGCGCGATGGCCGTCTCGGTACCCTGACCGAGCTGAATGGCAAACGCGCAGGCGAGCACGCCGCCGACGGTTTCGTTAGGCGGCACGTAGGCGCCGATGGAAATCGAGCCCATGAACAGCAACTCCAGGCTGGCGCCAACGGCAAGGCCAGTCTGCAGGTCCCCCAGCACCAGGCCCACGAGCGGGCACAGGACGATGGGGCGGAACGCGTAGAGGGTGCCGAGCTGGTAGTCGAGGCATCCAAACGCTCCGACTAAGCCGACGAGGATTGCTTGGACAAGCATAATTCCTCCCAATAAGGAATCTCGAACCGTCGTCACTCCCGTCGCGCGCGTTGTTGATATCAATTCCGGGAGTTCGATTCCACGGCTCGAAGCGTACCTGGTGTGCTGCTAACACCCATACCAGGCACAAATGATTTGATACCAATTATAGGTATGCAGGTTCGCCTTATTTAATACCAGTCGCTCAGCGGGGTGTTTTTTTCCGTAAACGGCAGGCGCATCCCATTAGGCACGCTCTTTGTTTCGATGGCGGACAAGCGCCACCAGAAAGCCGTCGCCAAAAGCATCGGATGCCAAGTTGGCCACAATCACCAAAACGATCATCGCTGCGCCCAAAAACTCGTTCCAGCGAAAGACCTCGCCAAAGAGGAGCGCCGACCAGCAGGGAGCGAGCACGACCTCACTCATGCAAACCAAGTTGGCCGCAAACGCGTTGGTGCGCGCAATCCCCTTGGCATACAGCACACTCGCAAGGCCGCTGCAAAAAAGGCCATGCACCAGCATAAGCCCCCACTCAAAGGGTTTCACGGAGCCTAGGTCGCCGGCAAAATAGACGATCGGAAGTATCGAGATGCCGCAGGAGATGAGCGAGGACACCATGGGCGACGCATCGGGGCGAGAGTTTAAAAAGAAACACAGCCCAAAGGTGGCGCCCGAAATGACGGCAAGCAGATTTCCGAGCATGCCCTCGGCGCTCAAATCACCTAAAAAGAAAAGTCCCATACCCGTAAAAGCAACCACCACGGAGGCAATCTTCGCAGGCGAGGGCAACGTGCGAGTTGCGAGCGATTGATACACGATAACGAAAATCATCGAGGTGTACTGCAGAACGATCGCGTTGCCGACCGTCGTGAGCTGGTTGGCAAAGTTAAACGTGGTGCCCGTCACGAAGTTGCAGACGGCCACAAGGACAATAAGACGGCTGACGCGAAGGACGGGTCTGCCGACGAGCAGGATAAAGAGCGCCATAAATATTGCCGTGACGGCACCGATCAAAAGAGCTGACTGCGAATTGGCGCGAACGAGGATGCCGATAAAACTCCACAAGAGCGCCGTGCCAAATAGATACATCGCCCCGCTCACGCCATTATCGGGTGGATTGTCAGATCGAATCACGAAGCACCTCCAACTAGCTTTCGGTAATAAAAAACGGCGACCGCAATGGGTCGCCGTTTCCCTTGGGGGCAAATAATAGGCCGGGTCCTTACGCCAGCACGCCGAAGAACGCGCCGATGATGCCCAC
>NZ_QRQC01000046.1 GCF_003475325.1 Collinsella sp. AF33-16
CTCATATGACCCAATCCGCTGTCAAGAGCCACAATGGCCCCGCCGACCGCTTGCAATCGGTCGGCGGGGCCTGCCGTTAACCCGTCCCGGTCCGCCCCCGGCATGTCATCGACGCCTTCGGCTCAGTCTCATATCCGCGGATACCGTTCTGTCGGCCCGCACTCCATTCCTTCGGCGGGGTTCCCCAAGTCTGTCGAGGCGCATGCGGAGGGCTCCGCGCGCACAGCGAAATAGGGGGTATCCCCGAAGGCCGCCCGGCTCGCCGGGACGGGGGCTATGTCTATTCCGCGCCCTCCCGGCACATCATGCCGAGGGCCCAGAGCCACCTCACGAGCTCGGCCGCGGTGGCCGCGTTGGCCTTCGCCGCGGGCATGCCGCGGGCGAGCATCTCCTCGCGCCGCCGCAGGAGCCGCTCGGACCCCTTCCTCCCGTGCATCCTTATCTCGAGGGGCACGCCCGTGTCCCTTGGCATGAGCTTCGGCTGGTGCCGTGCCGCGGCGTAGCACCATGAGCCCTCAACGGCCAGCTTCCTCACGAGCGCGTTGCCCGCACCGCTGATGCCTCCGAGCCGCACGGAGTCGCCACTCGACCTCTGACTCGGCGCGAGGCCGAAATAGGCCGTGACCTGCCTTCCGGAACGGAACCTCGTGAAGTCGCCGACCTCGGCCGAGAAGGCTGCGGCCAGCGCGAAGGCGCAGCCCTTGATCGACTGGAGGGCGGCCGCCTCCGCGGCGATCGGGCTGGCATCCACGGCTGCCCTGTACTCGGAGAGCAGGTCCGCCCGGGCCTCCGCCGCGGCCTCGACCTCGTTCCTCAGGGCGGCGAGCGCCCGAACCCCGCCATCGTCCTCCGGCCTGACCTTGTCGAGCCACCTCAGGAAGTCGTAGGTCCAGTACTTCCTCGGGTTGCCGGCCGGCGTGGTGCCGCCGTAGACGAACCCCCGCCTTGCGAGGAAGGCGAGCAGCCGCTGCTTGGCGGTCGCCAGGCGCGCGGTCGCCCCGTCGTAGGCGCCGGCGAGGTCCCTGATGCCTTCGACCTCGGGGGAGGGGACCCATACGGGGGAGATGTCGTGGGCGAGTATCGCCTTGGCCATCCTGGCGGCGTCGTTCCTGTCGTTCTTGGAGGCCGAGTCGGCGGCCGACCTGGGGATCTTCGAGACCGCGGCGACGACGCACTCGACGCCGAGCCCGGCGAGCTCCCTTTGCGGGGCGAAGCCGGGGTAGCCGCTCTCGTAGGCCGCGAGCGACGGCCCGGGGAACCCATCCATCCACCCGGCGATCTCGCCCCAGGGGTTGCCGGGGAACCTCCTCGTCACGGCCTCGCCGGTGTCCGCGTCGAGGGCGCAGACGGTGGTCGACCTCAGGTGGACGTCCATCCCGAACGCGGTAGAATACTTTGGCATGGGAGCCTCCCAACCTCGTTGCGGCGCGGCTGCGCCTATGGCACTTCAACATCATTGTCGCAGCCCCGACCCGCGGTCACGAGCGGGGGCTCCTGTCTTTTTAGTGCCCTCGGATTGGGTCATAGTGTCTGTC
>NZ_QRQC01000047.1:0-983 GCF_003475325.1 Collinsella sp. AF33-16
TGAACTGCCTCCCATTTCTTGGACACAAGAAATGGGAGGCTTTTTTATGGCTGGAAACGCTTTGTACGACGTCGGGATGAGACTGCGAGCGGCAGAGCTGCACGACGAGGGGCACGGCCGCGCGGCGACCGCGGCCCTTCTCGGGATGCCGGAGGAAACCGTGAGAGAATGGCTGTGCACCTACAGGTCTGCTGGTATCGAGGTTCTGGCCATGATGGGAAAGAAACACACCGCCTATTCGTTCGAGACGAAGCTGGCCGCCGTCAGGGCGGTCGTCGACGAGGGCATGACGAAGCCCGAGGCCATGGAGAAGTTCGGGATAGCCTCGCCAAGCCCTTTCAAGAAATGGCTGAAGGCCTACAGGGAGGAGGGCCCGGAGGCGCTCAGGCCAAAGCCCAGGGGGAGGCCGAGGGGGTCCGGCTCCCCGTCCGGGGAGACGACGCGCGAGCAAGAGCTCGAGCGCAGGATCAAGAGGCTCGAGGCGGAGAACGCCTACCTAAAAAAATCGATCGCCCTGAAGGCGGAGAAACGCTCTCGAACGGCGAGAAGGCCGCGGTCGTGAGCGGGCTTTCAGGGCAATACCCCCTCGCCGACCTGCTCGAGTGCGCCGGCCTGGCGAGGTCGAGCTACTACTACGCGCTGTCGCACCCGAAGGCTCCCACCAGGCCCGAGCTCTGGGAGGCCGCCGCCGAGATATTCTCGCGCACCGCCAACGGGTGCGGCCACAGGCAGATCGCCATGTGCCTGCGCGCCGAGCAGGGCGTGCGCATAGCCGACAAGACGACGCTGAAGATGATGCGCGAGATGGGCATCAGCTGCGGGATCCGCCGCGAGACCGACTACCACAGGTACAACTCGTGCAGGGGCAAGGTCGGAAAGACCTTCGAGAACGTCATCGGCAGGGACTTCGCCGCCGACGGGCCGTGGGAGAAGACGGGCACCGACGTCACCGAGTTCAAGCAGCCCTGGGGCAAGGCCTACTT
>NZ_QRQC01000047.1:993-1491 GCF_003475325.1 Collinsella sp. AF33-16
GAGTTCAAGCAGCCCTGGGGCAAGGCCTACTTCGCGCCGGTCTACGATTTCGGCAGCAAGGAGATCGTCGCCTGGTCCACGTCGCTGCATCCCAACATGGCCCAGCAGCACGAGCTGCTCGACCAGCTCGTGTCCAAGATGCCCGAGGGCTCCAGGCCGGTCCTGCACTCGGACATGGGCTGGCAGTACCAGCAGGCCGGGTGGTGCAAGCGGCTGGAGGAGGCCGGCGTGGTGCAGAGCATGTCCCGGAAGGGCAACTGCATCGACAACGGCGCGACGGAGCAGGTGTTCGGCCATATGAAGGACGAGTTCTTTCGCGGAAGAAAATGGCCTTGCTTCGAAGACTTCAAGAGAGACCTGGACGAATACATCATCCATTGGAACACGAGAAGGAGGCAGGTTAAACTGAAGGGACTGACCCCGGAGGAATTCCGGAATCAGTCCCTATGTGCGGCGTAGGCCGCTTATTAGCCCGTCCAAGAATTGGGGCGCAGTTCA
>NZ_QRQC01000048.1:0-1192 GCF_003475325.1 Collinsella sp. AF33-16
AATAGCGACTAGGCCGCGAGGGCCTGATTCCGGAACTCCTCCGGGGTCAGGCCCTTCAATCTTACCTGCCTCCGGCTCGTGTTCCAGTGGACTATGTATTCCTCCAGGTCGCGTTTGAAATCCTCGAACGTCTCCCACTCGCGGCCCCGGTAGAACTCGTCCTTGACGTGGCCGAAGAGCTGCTCGGTGGCGGCGTTGTCGATGCAGTTCGCCTTCCTGGACATGCTCTGGACGATGCCTGCGGCCTCGAGCCTGGATGTGTACGAGGCGTGCTGGTACTGCCAGCCCCGGTCCGAGTGCATGGTCGGGGCGGCGCCCTCGGGGATCTTGGACAGCAGCTCGTCGAGCATCCTGACCTGCTGGGCCATGTCGGGCGTGGTCGATATGTCGCTCGCCACGATCTCCTTGGTGCAGAAGTCCAGCGTCGGGGCCCAGTAGGCCTTGCCGCCCGCCACCTTGAACTCGGTGACGTCCGTTCCCAGCTTCCGCCACGGGGCCCCGGCGTCGAAATCCCTCGCGATCACGTTCTCGAACGTCCTGCCGACGACGCCCCTGTACGAGTTGTACCTGTGGTAGGCCGTCTCGCGTCTGATACCGCAGCGAATCCCCATCTCGCGCATCATCTCGAGCACGGTCTTGTCGGCTATCACGGCCCCCTCTTCCGCCCTGAGGCACATCGCTATCTGCCGGTGCCCGCAGCCGTTGGCGGTGCGCGAGAAGATCTCGGCGGCCGCCTCCCAGAGCTCGGGGCGCGTTGGCCTCGGCGGGTGCGCGAGGGCGTAGTAGTAGGTCGACCGCTTGAGCTCGGCGCATGCGAGCAGGTGCCCGAGCGCGTGCCCCTCGGCGCGCAGGGCCGCGACCGCTTCGGCCTTCGCCCTGGTCAGAGCCCGTCCCTCTCGACCAGGGCGCGTAATTTTTTTAGGTAGGCCACCTCGGCCTCGAGCCTACGGCACCGCTCCTCGAGCTCCTCCTCGCGGGTCCGCGGCCTCGCCTTGGAACCGCTCGGGCGGCCCTTGGGCCTCGGGCGCAGGGCCTCCGCGCCGCCCCGGCGGTATAGCGCGCACCACTTCTTGAGCGGCGACATCGACATTATGCCGAACGCCGCCATCGCCTCGGCCTTCGTCATGCCGCCGTCGACGACGGCGGAGGCGGCGGCGACCTTCTGCTCGTATGTGTACCTGCCCTGCTTTCC
>NZ_QRQC01000048.1:1202-1461 GCF_003475325.1 Collinsella sp. AF33-16
CCTTCTGCTCGTATGTGTACCTGCCCTGCTTTCCGTCCATGCGCAGCAGCACCTCGCTCCCGAATGCGCGGTATATCTCCTGCCATCTTCTCACGGCTTCCGCGGGAAGCGAAAGGGCGATCGCGGCAGATTTATACCCGTGCCCGAGCTCGAAGAGCCCTATGGCCGCCTTCCTGGCCTCGACATCATGCTTCACTCTCAAATCAACGCGCATAAAGAAAGCCTCCCATTTCTCATGTCCAAGAAATGGGAGGCAGTT
>NZ_QRQC01000049.1 GCF_003475325.1 Collinsella sp. AF33-16
GGGGGTGCGGACGATTTCTTGGACCGCGCCTAGGCGTATCCAAGCTTCCTGCGGTACTCCATCGGGCTCAGCCACTCGAGGGACTTCTTGATGCGCCCGTCCCGATAGTACACGAGGTAGGCCTCGAGCCTCCCCATGAACTCCTCGGCCGTCACGCCCTCCCAGTCCCTGTAGCGGAAGAACTCGTTCTTGAGGCGCCCGAAGAAGCCCTCGCAGGCCGAGTTGTCCGGGCTGCAGCCCTTCGCGGACATGCTCCTGACCAGGCCGTTCTCCTCGCAGATCCCGATCCACTCCGGCCAGCGGTAGTGGCCGCCCCGGTCCGAGTGGATCGTCGTGCGCGCGCCCGCCGGCCTCGCCGCGCAGGCCTTGAGCAGGCTCGAGTTCGCGAGGCGCTTGTCGGGGTGCAGCCCGATCGACCAGGCGACGGGCATCCCGTCGAAGCAGTCGATGACCGGGCTCAGGTAGACCTTCTCGCCGCCCGGGAGCCTGAACTCGGTGATGTCGGTGAGCCACAGCCGGTTGGGCTCGTCGGCGTGGAAATTCCTGTTCACGAGGTTCTCCGGCGCCTTGGAGACCTCGCCGGCGTAGGAGCTGTAGCCCCGGGCGCGCCTCTTGTTGTAGACGACCTCGAGGCCCTCCTCGCGCATCACGCGGGCCACGCGCTTCTCGCTGGCGCGGACGCCCTCGCGGCGCAGGCGCGCCCAGACGGTGCGGTACCCCCAGCACCCCGAGCCCTCGCGGAAGATGCGCACCACGCGGTCGCGTATGTCGGCGTCGCGGTCGCGCGGCGCGGCGACGCGGGGCCTCCAGTACTCATAGGAGCTCTTCGATATCCTCAAGAAACCTGTGATCGAGCGGAGGGGCAGGGCGGTCGCCCGCCTCAATCTCTCGCCGAGCTCGCACTTGCTCCTGTTCGAGATCGAAGCCGGGTCCCACCCTTCCGCTTTTAGGTCGGCCAACACCGCCCTGAGCAGCAGGTTCTCTATCTGGTCCTCGTTGAGCCCGGCGAGCGGGCCGGTCGCCGGCGGGGCGTAGATCGACTTGTCGGGGCCCAAGCTGGCCTCCTTCCGTGGCGGTTCCCTCGCCACGATTCTACAGCCCCCGCCGGTGTAGCTGCGCGGGAGGTGCCCCGTCGCCCACTTCTTGGCCGCGCTCACCGTGACCCCCGCGAACTCCGCGGCGGCAGTGGGCCCCATGCCGTCCTCCGTCGCCAGGAGGAAGAGCTCGACCTTCTCCCTGCTGTACATGCGAACCTCCAGTCCGGACCGCCCCGCGGTCCAACTTTCTGTCCGCACCCCC
>NZ_QRQC01000005.1 GCF_003475325.1 Collinsella sp. AF33-16
GCCCGAGCTCTTCCGGAACCGCACCTCGCGGCCCGCGGGACATGCGCTCTGAAGCGCGGTCCGGGCACGAGGATGCCCCCGAGTCAGACCTTTCCTATGCGCCATGCGGCCCCCAGGGCACGTGTATGCGATACCGGACACCGTAACGGTGGGCGCCGCCCACCGGTCAGCGGCCAGAGCATGGGGGGCACGCCCGGTCCCGTTCCGAACCCGGAAGCTAAGCCCCATCGCGCCGAGAGTACTGCGGGGCCAGCCCGTGGGAGGCCAGGGCGCCGCTGACCGGTGGACGGCACCGAGCCGTACGCTTGGACTGAAGAAGGGGGAGGCCTCGCGGCCTCCCCCCTTTTTTGCGTTATATAGAGAGCTGTAATACAAGAACTCGCCTTCTTTTAGCTTGTCTTACTGTTTGGCTGTATTTTGAGTCCTTCTTTTGTATTTGCGCGATAATAACTCCCATTGGCGTTGGGGAGGACTTGATGTTTACCGTTTTTGTCTTGGGCAATATTGCTTCGGGTAAGTCGACTGCCTGCCGCTATCTCGAATCTCATGGCGCCATGCTTATCGATCTGGACGAGCTTGCCAAATCGCTGTATGTGCCAGGCTCCGATATCGTCAATGCCCTCGCGGAAGAATTTGGCTGGGATATTTTGGACGAGGAGGGCGGCGTTCGCCGTAACATCCTCGCTTCTCGAGCCTTTGTTTCTCCTGATGCGGTCGCGGGGCTCAATAGCATTGTGCACCCCGTTCTCATTGAGCAGCTGTCACTGAGGATTCTTGATCCGGTTTGCTGTACGGTTTCATCTCCCCGTTATTCCTTTGCGGTGGTCGAGGTTTCTGCTCCGACTGGTTTTGAGGATGCATTTGGCTTGGCTGATGAAATTCTGGTCATCAGCGCCCCTTTGTCAGTTCGTCGCGAGCGTGCTATTCAGCGTGGCATGGAGCCATCTGATTTCGATGCCCGTTCTGCTTGCCAGCCCGATGAGTCTGCGCTGTGCAATCTCGCTACAACGGTGATTGATAATGCCGCAGGCGATAATTCGCTCTTTGAGCAGCTTGACTCATGGCTTGCATTCCATGGGTTTATAGACACTGCGAATAAGGAGGATGCCGATGCCTAAGACACGTTTCTTTGCGTGGTATCGCCTTATACCGCTGGCTGCCGTTTTTGCCTTCGGCCTTATCTCATTCGTTTACTCGTGTGCTCCTGCGACTTTCTTTAAGCCGCTGTATCCCATTGACTACGAGGCGTATGTAAAGCAATCTAGTATTTCGCATAATCTGGATCCGTATCTGGTGTGCGCTGTCATTAAGTCGGAATCGAATTGGGATCCCGAGGCTGAGTCGAATCAGGGTGCTCAGGGATTGATGCAGCTGATGCCCGAGACTGCCCAGGATATGATCGCCAAGGGTCTTGTCGACGGTGGGGAGTATTCGGCCGACAACCTTAACGATCCTGCTACGAATATCGAGTTTGGCTGCGCGTACCTCTCGTATCTCTTAACGTATTTCAACGGGTCGACGGATAGCGCTATTGCCGCATATAACGCCGGCATGGGCAATGTGGATGGTTGGGCGCAGCAGAGCGCGTCGCTTCACAATGCAATCACCTTTCCCGAGACGCAGGCGTATCTGATTCGTGTCAATAATGCCTGGGTTCGCTATAAGACCCTCTATCCCGACCGGTTCGTATAGGACTATGCCTGCCGCCTGCGTATACTGCAGATGTATGAGTTAGGAGTATCCATGGCGGATTTTGAAGTTGAGCGTGTTGGCGGAGAGCTCAAACGTTTTGGCGTTGAGGGCTCTGATGTGCCGTTTAAGGTCGTGTCTCCCTATGACCCTGCAGGCTCTCAGCCTGAAGCCATTGAGTCGCTTGTGCAGGGTGTGAGGGACGGAGACCGCTATCAGGTTTTGCTTGGCGTGACCGGTTCGGGCAAGACCTTCACGATGGCTAAGACTATTGAGGCCCTGGGGAAGCCGACGCTGGTCATGGCCCCCAACAAAACCCTCGCCGCACAGCTTGCGAGCGAGCTCAAAGAATTCTTTCCCAACAACGCTGTGGTCTACTTCGTCTCGTACTACGACTATTATCAACCCGAGGCATATGTACCGCAGAGTGATACGTATATCGAGAAAGACTCCTCGATTAACGAAGAGGTCGAGATGCTGCGCCATCAGGCGACAGCATCGCTGCTTTCTCGACGCGATGTGATCGTCGTCGCATCGGTCTCGTGCATCTACGGTATCGGCTCTCCCGAGGACTACGCGGGCCTGGCGCCGAACGTCGACAAGAAGGTGCCGCTCGAGCGCGATGACTTTATCCATGCGCTCATCGACATTCAATACGACCGCAATGACTATGATTTGGCGCGCGGTACCTTCCGCGTGCGCGGTGATGTCGTCGACGTGTATCCGCCCTATGCCGAGCATCCGTTGCGCTTTGAGTTCTTTGGTGACGAGGTCGAACTGATTGCCGAGATCGATGAGGTTACCGGTGAGATGTTGCGTGAGTACGAAGCGATTCCCGTGTGGCCGGCTTCGCACTACGTGACCGAGAAGCCAAAGGTGAAGGCGGCCCTGAAATCGATCAGCGAAGAATGCGAAAAGCGCGTGGCGGAGCTCAAGGCGACTGATAAGTTGCTCGAGGCACAGCGCCTGCAGCAGCGGACCGATTATGACCTCGAGATGCTCGAGACGATGGGCTTTTGCAACGGCATCGAGAACTACTCGCGCCATCTGGATGGACGTAAACCGGGCGAGCCGCCGTTTACCTTGATTGACTACTTTCCCAAGGACATGCTCTGCATCATCGACGAGAGCCATGTGACGGTGCCGCAGATTCGCGGCATGCACGAAGGTGACCGTTCGCGTAAGGTGACCCTGGTGGAACATGGTTTTCGCCTGCCCTCGGCGCTCGACAACCGTCCACTTCGCTTCGATGAGTTTGAGGCGAGGATCCCGCAGTTCATCTACGTTTCGGCCACGCCGGGTGACTATGAGTTGCGCGTGAGTCAAAACGATGTTGAACAGATTATTCGACCGACCGGCCTGCTCGATCCCAAAATCGACGTTCGTCCGGTCCGAGGCCAGATTGACGATCTTGAGGACGAGATTCGCGAGCGCGTGGCCCGCAAGGAGCGCGTGCTGGTGACCACGCTGACCAAGCGCATGGCCGAGGATCTGACCGATCACCTGCTCGATGCCGGCATTAAGGTCAACTACATGCACTCCGATACGGCGACGATGGACCGTGTCGAGATTCTGCGAACGTTGCGCGAGGGCAAGATCGATGTTCTCGTTGGCATCAACCTGCTCCGCGAGGGTCTAGACCTCCCCGAGGTCTCGCTGGTGGCAATTCTCGATGCCGATAAGGAAGGTTTCTTGCGTAACCGCCGTTCGCTGATTCAGACAATTGGCCGTGCGGCCCGCAATGCCGACGGCGAAGTCATCATGTACGCCGACGTCGTGACCGATTCGATGAAAGAAGCCATCGAGGAGACGCAGCGCCGTCGTGAGATACAGATGGCCTACAACGAAGAACACGGCATTGTGCCCAAGACGGTGCGCAAGGCCATCAACGACATTTCGAGCTTTATTGCCGAGGCCGAAAAAACTGTGGGCTCCAAGGGACGCTCGAAGGGCGACTCTCTTGGCCATGGCGCATTCTATACGCCCGATGAGTCGGGCGAGGGCGGTGTGCCGGAAACGGTGGCGCCCGAGCAGACACTTGCGGAACAGTTGGAAGAACTGCCGCATGACGAGCTTGTGCGGATCGTCGAAACCATGGAAGAGGATATGCGTAACGCTTCTGCCGCCATGGACTTTGAGGAGGCGGCGCGCCTGCGCGATGCCGTCGTTCAGATTCGGGCGATGCTCGAGGGCGCGTCTGAGGACGAGACGATCGAGCGCTTACGTTCGCAGGCCCGCAAGGGTTCCACTTTCGCATCGGGCAGAAAACGCCAGGGTGCACGGTTTAAGAAATAGCAAACAGGCCCCGAGTCCCCTGTGGAGCTCGGGGCCTATGTCTTTTGCGCGCTGGAATTCGTGCGTTAGAGGTCTGCGATCAGGGCTTCGGCACAACGAATGCCGTCGGTGGCCGCGCTCATGATGCCGCCGGCATATCCAGCTCCCTCACCGCAAGGATAGAGACCCGGGGTCGACACGGCATGGCACGTTCGGTCTCGGGTGACAGTGACCGGTGAGCTCGAACGAGTCTCCACGCCGGTAAGAACGGCGTCGGGACGGTCGTAGCCTCGTAGCTTTTTTCCGAGTAGGGGAAGTCCCAGGCGGAGCGACTCGACGATATGCTGCGGCAGGGCTTCGTCAATTGCCGTCCAGGTCACACCGAGCGGATAGGTGGGCTTTACCTTTCCGGGCGCCTTGCTGGCACGTCCTGCGAGGAAATCTCCGACGAGCTGTGCCGGTGCGTTCCAGTTGGAACCGCCCAGGCGATAGGCGGCCGCCTCGCAGGCACGCTGGAGCTCGATGCCGGCGAGCGGGTCATCGTTGGGAAGGTCCTCGGGCGTGACGTTAACGAGCAGGGCGGCATTTGCGTTGCGTCCGTCGCGGGCATTGAGACTGGCGCCGTTGACGCACAGGTGGCCCTGCTCGGAAGAGGCGGCGACAACCTGCCCGCCGGGGCACATGCAAAACGAGAACACGCTGCGGCCGTTGGGAAGATGGGCGACGAGCTTGTAAGGGGCTGCTCCGAGGGCAGGATGTCCCGCCGAGGCTCCGTATTGGACTCGGTCGATGTCGCGCTGCGGATGCTCGATGCGAACGCCCATGGCAAAGGTCTTTTGTGCGAGGGCCACGTTGTGGCCCTTAAGGAGCTCAAAAATATCGCGAGCAGAATGCCCGCAGGCGAGGATGAGGCGCTTTGTCTCGATTGGCTCGCAAGCGGCGTCTTGGGACGATTGGACATCAATACCGGTGATGGCGCCAGACGCGTCGATGCGAATGTCGACGAGCTTTGTTCGATAACGGACGACACCTCCGAGCTGCTCGATGCGCTGGGATATAGCGGTGACAACCGTGGGAAGGATGTCGGAGCCAATGTGCGGCTTGGCATCCCACAGAATATCGCGGGGCGCGCCCGCCTCGACGAAGGTTTCGAGGATAAGGCGATGGGCGGGATTTTTGGTTCCCGTATTGAGTTTGCCGTCCGAGAAGGTTCCCGCGCCGCCCAGGCCAAACTGGATATTGCTCTCGGGGTCGAGGATGCGCTCCTTTAGAAAGAGGTCGATCGCCTGCGAGCGGCGAAATGCCGGGTCGCCGCGCTCGATGAGCAAGGGCTTAAGACCTGCTTCGGCGAGCGTAAGCGCAGCGAAAAGGCCGGCGCATCCGGCGCCGACAACGACAGGGCGTTCTTGAGGTGCGTCGGAGGCGGGGGAGGGGAATGAAGGCTCATCATCTTCTATCGCGCGTACGCGCGAGCGGTCACGCTCGGCAACGCTGTCGATCGCTTCTCGCTCGAGGTGGGGACTAGTCAGCTCAACACGAAAGCTCAGGATAAAATGGACGTCTCGTTTTTTGCGAGCGTCGATTGACTTGCGGTGGAGCTCGATGGACTTGATCTCGGAGTCCTTGCAACGTAGGACGCACTTGGCGACTCGCTTGCCAACAATGAGACAGGCATTTTCATCGCCGGCTTCATCGAGCGACGCGTTGACTTGGGTGATTTCAATCATCGAGGTCTCCTTAGAGGCAAGAAAGAGGCCGTCCGGTATCCTAGACGGCCCGAATGCGTTTTTGATTATAGACTGCGCGGCTACAGGCTGCTTGCAGCGCGAATGCCCGAGATCCAGGCCCACGCAAGGTTAAAGCCTCCGCAATCGGCGTCGATGTCGAGCGCTTCACCGCAGACGTAAAGCGGGGCGTCGACAACGCTGCGCGCGCGTAGGCTGGGTGTTGAGATGCTCTCGACAGAT
Source organism: Collinsella sp. AF33-16 (assembly GCF_003475325.1). Taxonomy (GTDB): domain Bacteria; phylum Actinomycetota; class Coriobacteriia; order Coriobacteriales; family Coriobacteriaceae; genus Collinsella. The sequence goes on from NZ_QRQC01000005.1 coordinate 5,931, forward strand.
ATGCCACCACGCGTGACCTGTGCTGAGCGCTCCTCGGCTGTTCCCTCGACGAGCAACTTAAAGTGTTTGAGGATCGAGACCAGGTGGATGACATCGTTGGAGCCTGGATGGCACTGCTCGAACGCTGTGCAGACGACGCGGGAGAGTTGCGGGGCGAGCATGCCGTCGAGCCAACGGGGATCGCGGGGTGAAAAGCGGCCGAGCAGTTCAACGCGTCGGTTGAGCGTATCGAGCAGCTCGTCTTTGGAGAGGTCGGGGAAAACGTCGAGCAGGATCGTATCGCCGTGCTGGATACGACGAGAGAAGTTGAAGACAGCGACGCCCGAGATACCGAAGGTTCGAAACAGCACTTCACCGTCTTCGTGCCAGAGCTCATTATGATTGCGGGCGAGCGTCAAGCAGGCGCGGACGCGCAGGCCGTCCAACGTCTTGAGTGCCGCTCGATCGCCAACGACCGTTGCCGATACGGGGCAGAGGATGGGGCGCAGCGAAGTGAGGGGAAGGCGAAACGTATCGGCGATACCGGTGGGGTTGCCGCCCGTAGCGATAATTACGGCATGTGCCTGCAGGGCCTCGTTCTTGCGAGGGACATCGGCGAGCGCCTTCCGAAGCGAGCGGAGCTCCGATTTTCGGTCGTCGTGCTTTTTTGCCTTGAGCGCCCGCGCTGGACGGTCTATTTGGAGTGCCCAGCCTTCAGAAGCTTTGTACGCCGAGGCAACGTTGGCTCCGCAGATTAAGGTGATACCTAGGCGGTCGCAAGCGTTGAGAAGTGCGTCGCGCACCGATTCGGCGCGAAGGGAGCGCGGGTACAGCCGGCCTTCCTCGGAGGTTGTCATGATACCCAGCGAGGAGAAGAAACCCATAAGCTCTTGTTCGGGCTGGGGGGCCATGACGGATTCGACGAATGCGGGGTGGTTATACCGCTGAGGATCAATCGATTCGTTGGAGAGGTTGCAGCGGCCGTTACCGGTCGCAAGGAGCTTAAGGCCGCAGGCGACATCGCGCTCAACGATGCAGACGCTTTTGCCAGCGCGTGCGGCCGTAATGGCGGCGGCGAGGCCTGAAGCCCCGCCGCCGATTACCAGGACGTCATAGAAGGCGCTCGCGTTCACTTAGGCCTCGTCGGTCTCGTGCGGGGTAATAGCCTCGACGGCAGAGACTGCCTTGGGCAACATGCCATCGGGCAGCGCGGTCTCGACCTCGCCCTTATCGCAGGCCTCGGCGAGTGCCGGATTAATGGGAAGCTGCCCCAAGATGTCGAGGTTATAGCGCTCTGCGACCTCGGGGAGCTTGCTCTTGCCAAAGACCTCGATCTTCTTGCCGCAGTCGGGGCACTCAATATAGCTCATGTTCTCGACAATGCCCAGAATGGGGACGTTCATCTTCTCGGCCATGTTGACCGCCTTGGCGACGATCATCGAGACCAGATCCTGCGGGCTCGTGACGATGACGATGCCGTCGACGGGCAGCGACTGGAAGACGGTGAGCGCGACGTCGCCTGTTCCCGGAGGCATGTCGACCAGCAGGTAGTCGATGGGGCCCCACGAGGTCTCGCTCCAGAACTGCCTAATGGCGCCTGCGATGACCGGACCGCGCCAAAGGACGGGGTCGGTCTCGTTTTGGAGCAGCAGGTTGGAGCTCATGACCTTGACGCCGTGCTCGGAGATTTCGGGCAGCATAAGGTTGCCAAGGGCATGGACGTGGCGTCCACTCATACCGAACATCTTGGGGATAGAGGGACCGGTGATGTCGGCATCGAGGACGCCGACCTTGTGGCCGTGACGGGCAAGCTCGGTGGCGATGGCACCGGTGACAAATGACTTGCCGACACCGCCCTTGCCGGAAAGCACGGCGATGACGCGCTTGACCTCGGACAGCGTGTTCTCCTCAAATTGCGACGGCGACGTTTGTCCGCCGGCGGCCTGTGCGTGTTCGCAACCCATGTATGACTCCTTTGTATATGCTGGGGCCGGGGCCCCGCGATGTGACACGAGCGTCATTGTACCCTCGTTTGCGAGCGGGAGTCATTTGCGATGCGTTTGGGCCGAGCGTGCTTGCAATACGATGGGCCCAAGCGAATGGGCGGGCTTACTGAACTTTGCTGGCGAACTCGAGGTATTGCATGCGCTGCAGCTTGTCGATCGTCGAGGCGTAGGGGCTGTCTTCCGATTCCAAGTCGTAGCGCAGCCCGTCGGCACCGAGATAGCCGGCGACATTGATGGTGGGCACATCTGACCTTGTCGCAAGCAGGGCCTTTTGGTAATTGGTGAGCGGGGCGCCGATCTTATTAAGGGTAATGGCTGCAATCTCGTTTGCCCCGACGGTGTCGTAGACGTTGAGCTCGGTATTGCCGGCGATCTCATAGTTAGCCCAGACGAGATATGTCGACTGATAGATACGGAAAGCGTGGCTTGCCGTATCTTCCTGAGGGTACAGCTCGTCGTTGAGAGTCGTTGCGGCGCTCGGCTGATGGTCGCCAAAAAAGACAAGAACAACCGGTCTGCCGATGTTGCGGAGCTCGTTGATAAAGTACTCGAGGTCCCGGTCGGATGCGTTGATGCAGGTGAGATAGGTGTTGAGCGCGCTGTTGGCGCCTTCGCTGGCTCCCTCGACCCAATAGTTTGTCAGCTCTTCGGCGGGAACGGTGCCATAGTCGTAGCCGCCGTGATTTTGCATCGTGACGTCAAAGATGAACTGCGGCGCTTCGTCGGTTCTAAGCAGGTCGAGTATCTTGTCGTAGGTGGCGTAGTCGCATACGCCGGCATGGTAATAGGGCGCACCTTCGAAATCGCCGATTGAAAGAAAGTCTCCAAAGCCCAGCTGCTGATAGATTTTATCTCGATGGTAGTTGACGGGGTTTTGCGGGTGCATAGCGGTAGTGGTATACCCAAGCTCTTTAAGGTCCTTTGCCAGGCTGTTTACGCCATTCATCTGATACAGCTGATAGGGGATCTTGCCTAATCCGACAAAGGCCGTTGTCGCTCCGGTCAAAAATTCGAATTCGGAGTTCGCCGTTCCGCCACCGGCGACCGAAGCGAGCATGGTGCCGCGAACAAGTGTGTCGGGAAGCGAGTTGTAGAATGCGGGGCCGAAGTACCCGGCCGCCTGGAGCTGCTCAAAGCACGAAAGGTCGCTAAAACTCTCGTTCATGACGGCAACAATCGTCGGCTTGATTTCATTGAACTGGGCAACGGCCGCCGCGCGCTGTTCGCTCGAGCCATATGTGCTGTCGTAGACGGCGGCGAGCTCCTGCTCGATGCTCTGCGCCTCATCGGGCGTATAGTCTTCGGGCTTCTCAATGGGCAACTCGTTGACCATTTCGGTGAACGAAGTGATAAAACCCTGAGACGCATACGTGGTGATGGGCTGCCAACGGTCAAATCCAAAATCCAGCGCCTGCTCCAAGTCGATGTTGGAAAAGCCTGAGAGCCCCACAACGGTCACTAGCAGAAAAGCACAGAGGTTAGCGGCGATAGCGGGGAAGACATGGGTGGGCGTACGGAGCTTTCGCGGTCGGATGAGCGAAAGAAGCCCCAGGGAAATCTCCAGCAGGGCGAGAGAGGTTACGATTCCGGCGGTAAAGGTAAACTCGTATCCCTCGCTCACTTCCATTGCGGTGCCAAGGGCCAAGATATCGCTTGGCAGGATGGCTTCGCCTTTAAACGTTATGACGAAGTGCTCGGCAATGCCAAGGATGCAACAGACGACGGGCACGAGGACCATGACGCCTCCATGACGCTGTCCCAGCAAATAAAGGGAGAGCAGAACCGTCGCGAGCAACCCGACGGAAAACCCGAATGAGTTGGCGGGAATGCGATAGAGCGTTTCGTTGCAGGCAATTTCGATTGAAACGAACGAGAGCGCTGAAACAGCGGCGATGACAAGGATGTCGCGGCAAATACAGGCAACCGTTCCCGTCGCAAGGTCGGTTTGGTCGATAAGTCCCGAAACCAAGGGCTCGACAAGAAGCATGACGGCGGCAGCACCGAGCGCCGAATAAGAAAGGACCCATAGGGAGCTGCCCTCATTTACGAGCGATTGATTCGTAATCCATGCAGCTACCACGCCGAGCGGGATGAGGAGCGTCGCGCACCAAAAGACGCGGGCAATGGGTGGCTTTTCGTTGCGTTTGATTGAAAAATACACGCGCACGACGACGGCGGCCACGATAAGGACGGCGATGAATATGGGCAGATTGGCCATGTCGCTCGAAGTGATTTCAAGGGGGATATCTTCGGTCATGGACGTTCCTCTGGTACAGCAAATTAAGTTCAGTATTAGATTACTGTAACCTTTCCACGGCATTTCGAGAAACAAAGCGCCCGATACGCAAAGCTAAAGGTCTGCGAATCTTGTATTACGAACATCTGTGCGCGTCGAGTGCGCTAAACTCATCGGCAGTATGATTCGATGCAATAGGAGGCAAGGAGCTTCCATGTCTGATTCCTCTATCGTTATTCGCGGCGCTCGTGAGCACAACCTCCGTGATATCGATGTTTCCATTCCGCGTGACCAACTCGTGGTCATTACCGGTCTTTCTGGCTCGGGCAAGAGTTCGCTGGCATTCGACACTATCTATGCCGAGGGCCAGCGTCGATACGTCGAGAGCCTTTCGAGTTATGCGCGCCAGTTCTTGGGCCAGATGGACAAACCCGACTTGGATTCAATCGACGGCCTTTCGCCGGCGGTGTCGATCGACCAAAAGACGACATCTAAAAACCCTCGCTCGACGGTTGGCACCGTAACCGAGATTTATGACTATCTGCGTCTGCTGTTCGCCCGTGTGGGCACCCCGCACTGTCCCGAATGCGGCCGCGTCATTGAGCGCCAGACGACCGACCAGGTCGCCGATAAGGTCCTGGCGGCGGGGGAGGGCCGCCGCGCGTTTGTGCTGGCACCGGTGGTGCGCGGGCGAAAAGGCGAGTACACCAAGCTGTTTGAGGACCTTCGCGCCGAGGGCTTTAGCCGCGTGCGTGTCGACGGCGAAGTGCGCTCGCTCGACGATCCGATCGATCTGGACAAGAAGTTCAAGCACGATATCGAGGTCGTGGTCGATCGCATCGTGATCCGCGAGAACTCGCTGGGCCGTATCGCCGAGTCTGTTGAGCAGGCGACCGCGCTGGCTCACGGCAATGTAAACGTGTACATGCTGCCCGATCGTGATGCCCCCGAGGGGACCGAGGGCGAGCTGCTGGAGTATTCGTTGGCCTTGGCGTGCCCGGAGCATGGTCACTCCATTGACGATCTTCAGCCGCGTGATTTTTCGTTCAACGCTCCCTATGGCGCATGTCCTGAGTGCGACGGCCTGGGCTTTAAGAAAACCGTTGATGCCGAGGCGCTGATCGAGGACCCCTCGAAGTCCATTGCCGACGGAGTCTTTGGTAGCCTGTTTGGCAATTCGAACTACTATCCGCAGATTTTTGCTGCGGTCTGCAAACACTTTAAGGTGAGCACCGATACGCCGTGGGAGGACTTGCCCCCTCGCGTGCGTCGTGCATTCTTGGATGGCCTGGGCGATACGAAGATTTCGGTCGACTATCAAAAGCTCGATGGGCGCCGCAGCCAGTGGGACACCAAGTTCTCGGGTGTGCGCAATATCCTGTACGAGCGCTATACCGAGACGACGAATGAGAACACCAAGGCGCGCTTGGAGAAGTACATCCGCGAGGAGCCGTGCTCGAGCTGCCACGGCGCTCGTTTGCGCCCCGAGATGCTCGCCGTCACCGTGGGCGGCAAGTCCATTTACGAGGTTTGTTGTCTGTCGTGCCGTGAGTCGCTCGAGTTTTTTGAGGGCCTGGAACTCACCGAGCGCCAACAGTTTATCGGCGGACGCATCGTCAAGGAAATCCTGGAGTGCCTGCGTTTTCTGGTCGATGTCGGACTCGACTATCTGACCCTCGATCGTGCCTCGGCGACGCTTTCCGGAGGCGAGGCCCAGCGCATTCGCCTGGCAACGCAGATCGGCGCCGGCCTCATGGGTGTCCTGTACATTTTGGACGAGCCATCGATTGGCCTCCATCAGCGCGATAACGAGCGCCTGATCAAGACGCTTGAGCGCCTACGCGATATCGGCAATACCGTCATCGTCGTCGAGCATGATGAGGATACGATTCGTGCTGCCGACTATGTGATCGACATGGGCCCCGGCGCGGGCGTGAACGGCGGACACGTAGTCGCGGCGGGAACGCCTGCCGATATCATGGCGTGTCCCGAGTCGATGACGGGCGCTTATCTGACCGGCAAACGAATGATCCGGGTTCCCGATGAGCGCCGCAAGCCCGGTCGCGGCTGCCTTAAGATCACGGGCGCCCGCGCCAACAACCTCAAAAACGTTACCGCCAAGATCGAGTTTGGTACGCTTACGGTCGTTACCGGCGTGTCGGGATCGGGTAAGAGCTCCCTGGTTACCGACACTATCGCACCTGCCCTTACGAATGCCATTCACCGTTCGACGCGCCCTGTGGGTCCGTATAAGAAAATCGAGGGCATCGAGTGTATCGATAAGGTTATCGATATCGACCAGTCGCCGATTGGCCGCACGCCGCGTTCCAACCCTGCTACGTACATTGGCCTGTGGGATGATCTTCGCGCGCTGTTTGCGAGTACGCCGGAGTCGAAGGCGCGCGGCTACTCGCCGGGACGTTTCTCCTTTAACGTGAGCGGCGGTCGCTGCGAAGCATGCAAGGGCGACGGACAAATTAAGATCGAGATGCACTTCCTTCCCGATATCTATGTTCCCTGTGAGGTCTGCGGCGGCAAACGCTATAACCGCGAGACGCTTGAGGTCACCTACCGTGGTAAGACCATCTCGGACGTGCTCGACATGAGCGTCACCGAGGCACTGGCCTTCTTTGGGAATATCCCGCAGATTAAGCGCAAGCTCCAGACGCTGTACGATGTAGGCTTGGGCTACGTGAGCCTGGGCCAGCCCGCTACGACGCTCTCGGGCGGCGAGGCGCAGCGTGTGAAGCTCGCCAAGGAGCTTCATCGACGCCAGACGGGCAAGACGTTCTATATTTTGGATGAGCCGACGACCGGCCTTCATTTTGAGGACGTCCGCCAGCTGCTCGATGTGCTGCAGCGCTTGGTCGATGCGGGCAACACGGTGCTGGTGATTGAACACAACCTTGATGTCATCAAGGTTGCCGACCGCCTGATCGATATGGGCCCCGAGGGCGGTAACGGCGGCGGAACCGTCGTGGTTTCGGGCACACCGGAGCAGGTTGCGGACTGTCCGCAGAGTTATACGGGCAAGTTTTTGGCGCCGTTGCTCAGGCGTGACCGGGAGCGTCAGGCTCAACTTGATGCTCAATAAATAGGCGATTCAGTTTATGGGCGCCATCGACTCCTTGTGATTCGATGGCGCTTGCTGTGTCGAAGTGACGTATGCAGCCGAATTGGACATATACTTAATCCTTGCGTCCGAATGCGAGGGAAAGGATATGCCATGGCAAAGGCTGTAAAGACGCCAAAAACCAATGCGATGCGCGAGCTGGAAAGCGCCGGCATTTCCTATGTTCTACATACGTACGAAGACGATGGTGATGAGTCGGCGGGCCTGGGGGTCGCGATTTCGGAGCAGCTTGGCGAGGAGCCCGGACAAGGATTTAAGACCTTGGTCTGCGTGACGCCGTCCAACGACCACGTCGTGTGCTGCATCCCTGTTGCCGACGAGCTCGATCTAAAGTCCGCCGCGCGTGCCGCGGGGGAGAAGTCCTTGGCCATGATGCATGTGAAGGATTTGCTTGCGGCGACTGGCTACGTTCGCGGCGGCTGCAGTCCGGTCGGTATGAAAAAACGCTACCGGACGCTCATTGATGAGACATGTGTCCTTTGGGATACCATTTTTATTTCGGGAGGCAAGCGTGGTTATCAGCTTGAGCTTGCACCTGATGATTTAATTGCATTTTGCGGGGCGACGGTCGCCCCGATTACGAGAGAGGACTGAGCGATGCCGCAGGAAGAATTGAAGTGCGGAGCTCATTTTGCAAAAGAATCTGCGCCTCAGACACCCTCATCCGAAGCTTCTTCGTCGCGAGACGACACTGACGACATGGGCTCGTCGGACTACTCCACGGTTGGTCGTTCCGCCGGGCTTATGACCATCCTGACCATCGTGTCTCGCGTCACCGGTTTTATCCGCACGTGGGCAATGGCGGCCGCTATCGGCATGTCGCTGCTCTCGTCTTCCTATCAGGTCGCCAACAACCTGCCCAATATGCTCTACGAACTCGTGATGGGCGGCATGCTCGTGACGGCGTTTTTGCCCGTGTACATGGGCGTGAGGCGTGAGCAGGGTCGCGAGGCCTCTAACGAGTACGTGGGCAACCTGCTCGGTATTCTGCTATTGGTGCTGGGTGGCATTTCGTTGCTGGGGACCGTGTTCGCCCCAGGCTTTATCTGGACGCAATCGTTCCTTTCGGGTGACGGCGGCAGCATGGATACCGCTGCGTTCATGTTCCGTTTCTTTGCCATCCAGATTCTGTTTTATGGTTTGGGCTCGGTGTTTTCGGGCGTCCTCAACGCACACCGCGACTACTTCTGGTCGACGTTTGCCCCGGTCCTCAACAATGTGATCGTCATTGCGAGCTTTATGGGCTTTGCGCCCGTGTCCGCACAGTTTGGCGAACGTGCCGGCATCATCTTGATTGCGGCCGGTACGACCCTCGGTGTCTTTGTTCAGATGGCATGCCAGATCCCCGCGCTTGGCAAGCACGGCGTGCATCCCCATATCCATATCGACTTTAAGGACCCCGCACTGCGCCAGACGATTGCGCTCGGTATCCCGACGCTGCTCGCCACGGTGTGCATGTTTGTCTCGACTTCTATCACCAACGCTGCTGCGCTGGTGGTCCAGCCCGAGACTGGTCCTTCCGTCATCGCCTATGCGCGCCTGTGGTACACGCTGCCCTACGCGCTGATTGCCGCCTCGCTTTCGACGGCGCTCTATACCGAGCTCTCTCACGACGCACAGGAGAAGGATTACGACAGCGTCCGCACGGGCATTTCGCGTGGCGTCGCCCAGATGCTGTTCTTCCTGATTCCATTCGCGCTGTACCTGATTGTCTTCGCGCGTCCGCTCAACATGATCTACTGCGCTGGCAAGTTCGATGAGTCCGGTGTGGCGCTGGTGTCGGAGTTCCTTATCTACCTGGCACTTTCCCTGCCGCTCTACGGCGTGGTCGTGCTGATGCAGAAGAGCTTCTCTGCCTTGCTCGACATGAAGCCCTATAGCCGCTATTGTCTGTATTCCGCCATCGGCCAGGCCGGCTCGGTTCTGCTGTTTGGCGTTGTGCTGGGCTTCGGTATGCCGGCAATCGCGCTTTCGTATGTCGTCGACTACGTGATCTTGGTCGGTTGCTCGCTGTGGTGGCTGCGTCGTCGTCTGCGTGGTCTTCAGGTTAAATCTATCCTGCATGGCGGTTTCTTTGGCCTTTTGCTCGGTGGCCTGGGTGCTGCCGCAGGCGCCGGCGTCATGTGGGCGCTTGAGCACTTTGTCGGGGCACTTGGCGGCTCGATTCTGATTACTCTTGGCTACGTTTGCGTTGCGGGTGTCGTCTCGCTTGCTGTTACCTTTGGCCTTGCCGTCGTCCTTAAGATGCCCGAGGTCTCGGCGCTGATTCGTCGCAAGTAGGTGCGCGTGGCCGGTCACGACAACATTCCAACGCTTGCCGAGCAGGTTTCGCGCGTTCCCACGCAGCCCGGCTGCTACCTTTGGAAAGACGCCAAGGGCGATGTCATCTACGTGGGCAAGGCGAAAAACCTGCGCGCCCGTATGCGTCAGTACGTGACGCTGCAGGACGAGCGCCAGAAGATCCCGCTGATGATGCAGCTGGTGGCGAGCTTTGACTATATCGTGGTGGAGACCGAGCACGAGGCGTTGGTGCTCGAGCGCAATTTGATTGGTCAGTACCATCCGTACTTTAACGTCGACCTCAAGGATGACAAGAGCTACCCCTTTATCGCCATTACAAAGGGCGACCTGTATCCCGCTATCAAATACACGCGTGAGCGTCATAAGCCGGGAACGCGCTATTTTGGACCTTATACCGATAGCCGCGCGGCACGTGAGACGATAGATACGCTGCGCAAGGTTATCCCCATCTGCTCCGCATCCTGTGCGGAGTGGCGTCGTTGTCGCCGTATCGTCGAGTCCCACAAGGGCGAGGAAGACATCGTCAATATGATTTGCGCGCAAAACGGGCGCCCCTGCTTTGACTACCATGTCGGGCGCGGCCCGGGTGCGTGTGTCGGCGTGATTTCCCCGGCAGACTATGCCAAGAACGTCAAGCGTGTCGAGCGCTTTTTGTCGGGCCATCGCAAGGATGTCGTCGATGAGCTGACCTCCGAGATGACGGATGCCGCTGAGGTGCTCGACTTTGAGCGCGCGGCACGCGTCAAACGTCGTTTGGAGGTCATCAGGGGTCTGGACGATCGTCAGCAAGTCGTTTTTCCCTCCAGTGTCGATATAGATGTCATCGGTTTCTATCGCGAGGAGACCATCTCCGCCGCTTGCGTCTTCGTCGTTCGCGAGGGCCGAACAGTTCGCACCTGCGAGTTCATTCTCGACAAGGGTCTTGATGTTGACGAGGAAGAGCTCCAGTCGGGCTTTCTTAAGCGCTATTACGACGAGACGGCTGATATTCCAGCTGAGGTCAACCTTTCCGTCGAGCTTGAGGATGCGGAGGCGCTGGGGGAGTGGCTTGCGGGCAAGCGTGAGCGTTCCTGCCATCTCCATAGGCCGCAGCGTGGCGAAAAGCACCGTCTGCTCGATATGGCATCCAAAAATGCGCGCCATGCTCTCATGCGCTACATGATGCGAACGGGGTACGCTGACGACCGCACCAATCAAGCGCTCCTGGAGCTCGAAAGTGCGTTGGCGCTGCCATCGCCGCCGTTGCGTATCGAGTGCTTCGATATCTCTACACTGCATGGCACCTTCACGGTCGCCTCGATGGTGGTGTTTACCAACGGGCGCGCCGACAAGAGTCAGTATCGTCGTTTTAAAATTCAGGCCGAATTGGACGAGGCAAACGACTTCGTGTCGATGTCCGAGGTTTTGGGACGACGTTATGCTCCCGAGCGTATGGCCGACGAGCGCTTTGGCTCGCGCCCCGATTTGCTCGTTGTCGATGGCGGTAAGCCGCAATTGACCGCTGCGATCAAGCAACTTGAGGCTCTTGGGCTCGATATACCAGTTTGTGGCTTGGCAAAGGCCGATGAGGAGGTTTTCGTGCCTTGGGACGAGACTCCAGTCGTGCTGCCGACCGGGTCCGCGTCGCTCTATCTAATTAAACAGGTGCGCGATGAATCGCACCGTTTTGCCATCACGTTCCATCGCGAATTGCGCGATAAAGCCATGACGGTTTCGGTACTCGATGACGTTCCAGGCGTGGGACCCACCAGAAAACGTGCCCTTATGCGCCATTTTGGCTCGATGAAGCGTTTGCGCGCGGCGAGCGAGCAAGAGATCGCGGAAGTTCGAGGCATTCCTGCCGATGTCGCCAAAGCGGTTCACGAGGCGCTCGTTGCATGGAATGCCGAGCGCGCCGAGGCGGCGGCAAAGCAATCCGAAAACTAAACACGCCTCTAAACAACTGATATACATGATTGCGTGATTTTCAATCATTTATTTCACGGCGATTACCAGCCGATTTCGGGTTTAATTAACGCTAAAACGTTTGACTAGCCATGGTGAACAACCCTGCTATCCTGCGGGTTGACGAAGACTGATATCTCACCTCGTCGATACATACTGTCTGGCGAATCGTTTGTCAATGAATTCGGTGAACGGTAGTAAATACCGTTCAAGCGTATGTATGTATCGGTCGCCGAGCGCGGCACCTCAGTTGGGTTCGTCGGTAGGTAAGGTATATATCGTCCGCAAGTTGCGCGGGGGCACGTCTAGGTGCTCCCGGGTAAGATTCTCTATTGATAGGAGAAGACATGGCCATCATCAACAAGGGTATGTCCAGGCGTTCGTTCCTCGGCCTCACCGGCAGCGTCGCTGCTGTCGCAGGGCTTGGTCTCACCGGCTGCGGTGGCAGCTCCAACGACGAGGGTTCCGCTTCCGGTTCCACCGATTCCGCCAACCGTGGCGGCGGCGTGATCACCGCTGGTTCCGCTTACGCTCCGTCCAGCTTCGATCCCGCCAGCACCGGCTCCGCTGTGGGCCTGGGTGCTAACTGGCACGTCGTCGAGGGCCTCTACGGCATCGATTACCACGACTACAGCACCTTCAACGAGCTCGCCACCGACGATCCCAAGTCTGTGGACGACACCACTTTCGAGGTCACCATCCGCAAGGGCGCCAAGTTTTCCGATGGCACCGAGGTCACCGCTGACGATGTCGTTGCCTCCTACACCGCTTGCGCCGCTTCCGCTACCTATGCTCCGTTCTTCCAGCCCTTCGAGTCCATCGAGGCCAAGGACGCCAGCACCGTGACGGTCAAGACCAAGGTCCCCAACTTCTCCCTGCTCAAGGATCGTCTGGCCATCGTCCGCGTTACCCCGGCCACCCAGACCGAGGAGGATCGCGCCAAGCAGCCGATCGGCTCCGGCCCCTGGATGTACGACTCTATCTCCGATACCGAGATCACCCTGGTTCCCAACCCCGAGTACAACGGTGAGTATGCTGCCGAGGATAAGAAGATCCAGTACAGCATCCTGACCGACCCCACCGCTCGCGTTACCGCTCAGCAGGAGGGCTCCACGCTCGTTATGGAGCTCGTTACCGCTGACGCCGTCGACCAGCTCGAGAGCGCCGGCTGCAAGATCGATAACGTTCAGGGTTTCGGCACCCGCTTCATCATGTTCAACGTCGCCAAGGAGCCTTGGAACAACGTCAAGGTCCGCCAGGCTGTCATGTATGCGCTCGACACCGAGAAGATGGTCAGCAACACCTTCGCCGGCCTTGCCACCGCTGCCAGCTGCTACCTGCCCAAGAGCTTCACCAACTATCATGAGGCTTCCACGGTGTACAAGACCGACGCCAAGAAGGCTAAGAAGCTCATCGAGGAGTCTGGCATCACCCCGGGTGCCATCACCCTGCGCACCACCGACAACGAGCAGATTAAGGGCATGGCCGCCCAGGTCAAGAACGACCTCGACGCCCTCGGCTTCGATGTGACCATCCAGACCGATACCTCGCCGGCCACCTACGCTGCCATCGACGGCGGCGAGGCCTACGATATCCTCCTTGCCCCTGGCGATCCTTCCTGCTTCGGTGCCGACCCCGACCTGCTGCTCAACTGGTGGTACGGCGACAACGTCTGGATGCAGACCCGTTGCCCGTGGAAGGAGTCCGCTGAGTGGCAGAAGCTCCACGGTCTCATGGACGAGGCTCTTGCCGCCGAGGGCGACGAGCAGCAGAAGAAGTGGAACGAGTGCTTCGACATCATTGCCGACAATGCCGTTCTGTACCCCGTTGTCCACGTCAAGACCGTCTCCGCTTCCTGGGACGATCCGTCCACTGCGCCCAACGGAGAGGCCCTCGATGGCTTCAAGGGCATCGGTACGACGAGCATGTCCTTCAGGGGCGTTGCGACCGTCAAGGCGTAAGACTCGCTTGAGTCTGTATGCAGGATGTCGGTCGTTGGGACCGTATCCTCATAGTTGAAACAAAGACCCGGGCGGCAACGATGTCGCTCGGGTCTTGTAATGAGTATCCGTACTCATATACCAGTTGGTCCTACCGACAAAAGAAAGGGGAGAGAACGTGAACAACTTGCTACGTTTGATTGGAAGGCGTCTTGTGGCGCTGCCGATCATGGCATTGGGCGTCACCGTCCTGGTGTTCTTCCTTATGTCGTTCTCCAAGACCGACCCCGCCTACACGGCGTTGGGTGACGGTGCCTCGCCCGAGGCGGTTGCCGAGTACCATGAGAAGTATGGTCTGGACGACCCCTGGCCCGTGCGCTACGTGCGCTATATGGGCGATTTGATCCATGGCGACATGGGCACCTATGGTGCTGCTCGCAACTCCGTTGCCAAGCGCATCTCCACGGCCCTGCCCGTCACGATGCAGCTGACCTTCATCGGCCTTGCCATCGGTGCGGTCGTTTCGTTTTTACTCGGCGTCATCGCGGCACTGTATCGCGACAAATGGCCGGACCAAGTGATCCGCGTCTTTTCCATCGCCGGCTTGGCAACCCCGTCGTTCTGGCTTGCCGTTCTGTTGATCCTGCTGTTCTCTTCCTACCTTAAGGTGCTTCCGGCATCGGGTGCTCTGCCTCACTTCACCACGAATCCGGCTGGCTATCTGGGACGTATGATCATGCCCGCTATCGCCTTGGCATTTCCGCTGACGGGCCAGATGACTCGTATCGTGCGTACCGCCATGGTCGAGGAGCTCGATAAGGATTATGTCCGTATGGCTCGCGGCGCCGGCGTTCCCGAGAAGGTCGTCGTCGGCATCAACGTTCTTCGCAATGCGCTGATCACCCCGGTCACCACCCTCGGTCTTAAGATCGGTTACCTCATGGGCGGCGCCGTCGTCATCGAGGTTATCTTCAACCTCCCCGGCATGGGCACCGCGATTCTGCAGGGCGTTCAGGGCAACGAGGCGAACCTGGTTCAGGGCGTCGTTATCGTCGTTGCTCTTGCCTTCATCATCATCAACATCGTGGTTGACATGCTCTACCTGCTCATCAACCCGCGCATCAGGACGGTGTAGATTATGGTAAAGATTCGAGAGAAGCAAACCGAGCAGCTCGAGAAGGCTGCCTCCAAGGGGCTCAAGCTCGGTGGCTGGAAGAAGATGACGCTGTCTTCTAAGATTGCCGCCGTCGTGTTGGTGCTGGTCGCCCTGACTGCGATTCTGGCGCCCCTTCTTGCCCCCTATAGCCCGGTCGAGATTTTTACGGCTCGCCAGGCTCCCGGCAACGGATTTATCTTCGGTACCGACGATAAGGGTCGCGACATTCTGTCGCGCATGCTCTACGGTGGTCGTTACTCGCTGATTATCGGCTTTGGCGCCACTGCCATGGCTCTGGTCTGCGGCTCGGTCGTGGGCGCCCTTGCGGCGGTTTCGCGCAAGGCCGTTTCCGAGACGATCATGCGTATCCTGGACATCATCATGTCCATCCCGGGCATCGCCCTCGCGGCCGTCTTCGTCTCCATCCTGGGCAACTCCGTGCCGTCGATCATCTTCGCCATCGGCTTTATGTACACTCCGCAGATTGCCCGTATCGTGCGCGCCAACATCGTGTCCGAGTACGGCGAGGACTATGTCCGCGCGGTCATCGTTTCCGGCGCCAAGGCTCCGTGGATTTTGATCAAGCATGTTCTGCGTAACTGCATCGCCCCGATCATGGTCTTCACCGTTACCCTGGTCGCCGACGCCATCATCTTCGAGGCCTCGCTGACCTTCATCGGCGCTGGTATCCAGGAGCCCACCGCTACCTGGGGCAACATCCTCGCCGACGCCCGCGGCGGCGTGCTCGCCGGCCGTTGGTGGCAGGCGCTGTTCCCGGGCCTGGCCATCATGATCACCTGCCTGGCGCTCAACATCCTCTCCGAGGGCATTACCGACGCCATGGCCGCTGCTCCCTCCGCCGCCCTGGATCCGACCGATTCCTCCAAGCGTCGCGAGGCCGACCTGCTGGTCTCCGACCCCGTTCGCGCCTACAAGGAGCAGGCCCAGTCCCTCTCCGCTCGCCTTGGCGCCCTGCGCGATGTCGAGCTCAAGCGTGACGATCGCCATGTGCCCGACGAGTCTGTCGAACCGATTCTCTCGGTCCGTGACTTCTGCATTCAGTTTGAGCATCACGGCGATATCAA
Source organism: Collinsella sp. AF33-16 (assembly GCF_003475325.1). Taxonomy (GTDB): domain Bacteria; phylum Actinomycetota; class Coriobacteriia; order Coriobacteriales; family Coriobacteriaceae; genus Collinsella. Next base: position 21,711 of record NZ_QRQC01000005.1, read on the forward strand.
CGTCGTCGACCATGTCAACTTTGACGTCCGTCCTGGTCAGACCATGGGCCTGGTGGGCGAGTCCGGTTGCGGTAAGTCCATCACCACGCTGGCCATCATGGGCCTGACCGACGATGACGAGCACCTTTCCGGCCAGGTCCTCTGGGAGGGCCGCGACCTGCTCAAGATGAGCAAGAAGGAGTGGTTCGGCCTGCGCGGTACCGATATCGCTATGGTCTATCAGGACGCCCTGTCCTCGCTCAACCCCTCCATGCTCATCTCTGCCCAGATGAAGCAGCTCACCAAGCGCGGCGGCACCCGCAGCGCCGAGGAACTCCTGGAGCTCGTGGGCCTCGACCCCAAGCGTACGCTCGAGAGCTACCCGCATGAGCTTTCCGGTGGCCAGCGTCAGCGTGTCCTGATCGCCATGGCCCTTACCCGCGACCCCAAGCTGGTCATCTGCGACGAGCCCACGACCGCTCTGGACGTTACCGTCCAGAAGCAGGTCATCAAGCTGCTCAACGACCTTCAGGCCAAGCTCGGCTTTGCCATGATCTTCGTCTCGCATGACTTGGCGCTGGTCGCCGAGGTCGCCCATAACATCACGGTTATGTACGCCGGTCAGGTTATCGAGCAGGCGCCCACCAAGGAGCTGCTCACTAACCCGATCCACGAGTACACCCGCGGTCTTCTGGGCTCCGTTCTGTCCATCGAGAGCGGTTCGGGCCGTCTGCACCAGGTGCCCGGCGCCGTTCCGAGCCCGCGCGATTTCCCCAAGGGCGATCGCTTCGCGCCCCGCTCGAGCCATCCGCGCATTGGCCTGGACACCCGTCCGGTCTTCAAGCGCGTGCCCGGCACCGAGCACTTCTATTCCGAGCTCCCCGACGAGGTGCTCAAGGCAAATGGTTTGACCCCTCACGCGGAGGTGATGTAGATGAGCGAGACCGCAGTCAACGGCGTCGAGCCGATCATCTTCCTTGATGACGTCCACGTCACCTTTAGGACCCGTACCGGCTCGATTCTGCACCCCAACCTGGTTCACGCCGTCCAGGGTGTAACGATTAGGCTCATGCCCGGTCAGACGATCGGCATCGTCGGCGAGTCCGGTTGCGGTAAGTCCACCACCGCCAACGTCATGTGCGGCCTGCAGGCCCCCACGAGCGGCAAGGTCTACTTTAAGGGCAAGGACGTAACCAAGCGTACCGCCGAGGACCGTCGCCACATGGGTCGCGTCATCTCGGTCGTGTTCCAGAACCCGGCCACGGCGCTCAACCCCCGCATGGTCGTTCGCGAGCAGCTGCTCGATCCCATGCGCGTCCACAATCTGGGCACCGAGGCCGAACAGGAGAAGCGCGTCAAGGAACTCCTGGAGCTCACCGGTCTGCCCAGCTCCGCCGCCGAGGTTCTTCCCGGTCAGCTTTCGGGCGGCCAGCGCCAGCGCGTCGCAATTGCCCGTGCCCTGTCGCTGAACCCCGATGCCATCATCGCCGACGAGCCCACCTCGGCTCTGGACGTTTCGGTCCGCGCGCAGATTCTGAACCTGCTGACCGACCTTAAGAAGGAGCTCGGCCTGGCCATGGTGTTCATCAGCCATGACATCCAGACGGTCCGCTATATCTCTGACGACATCATCGTTATGAATGGCGGCAAGATCGTCGAGCAGGGCGAGGCCAAGCAGGTCTTCCAGCACCCCCAGGACCCCTACACCAAGATGCTGCTCGGCGCTGCGCCGTCGCTGCTGCATCCCAAGCTCGGCGAGTAGTCTCGCTTTCCCTCCCGTGCGCCCGGTTCCCTTGCCGGGCGCACCTCCGTTGCGATTTCGAAAGGTTGGGTTCACGAGCCATGCCAAGTGCTCAGGAGCTGCAACATCAATTTGGTGAATATCGAGGCGCCATGCCCCGTCCATCAGATTTCGATCTCTTTTGGAAGGATCGCATGGCCGAGGCCGACGCCGTCGGGCTTGACTATGCGATCGAGACGGCATCGGTCACCGATGCCGTGACCTGCCAGCTTTTCGACCTCTGGTATACCGGCATGTGTGGCGCTCGCCTGCATGCCAAGTACCTTAAACCCGTCTCGGACGAGCCCGTGCCATTGGTACTTCAGTTCCATGGGTATCCGGGTGCAAGCCGCAGCTGGTTTGAGCAGGCGTCGTTTGCGGGCATGGGCATGGCACTCATCGCCCTCGACTGCCCCGGCCAAGGAGGTCCCTCCGAGGACATTGGTGGATTTGAGGGCACAACGGTCGCGGGCCATATCGTCGCCGGTATCGACGGCGATCCGGCCAACCTCTACTATGTCCGCTTGCACCAAGATATTCGCATCCTGTGCCGCATCGTTCGCGAGCTCGAGGGCATCGATCTTGCCCGTGTGTTTGTGAACGGCGCGTCGCAGGGCGGCGGTTTGGGCATTGCGACCTGTGCACTTAACAGCGAGCTTATCAATCGCGCCGCCATCCTCTATCCCTTCCTGTCGGATTTCCGCCTGGTCTGGGATTTGGATGCCGACGACATTGCCTACGAGGGCCTGCGCTATTGGTCTCGCTGGTTTGACGAGGACTCGACTCGTATCGACGTAGCCTATGCCAAGCTGGCGTACTTCGATTCCAAGAACTTTGCCCCTATGGTCAAATGCCCCGTGCTGTTTGGCACTGGCACAGCCGATACCGTCTGTCCGCCAGCGACGCAGTTTGCGGTCTATAACAACCTGACCTGTGAAAAGCGTCATGAGTTCTTTGAAGGCTTTGGCCACGAGGAGATTCAGGATTTTGACGATCTGATCATTCCGTTTTTCTGCAAGGGAGGGGAGGCTTATGTCTAAGTGCGAGAGCAATGTCAATGAGCTGATTGTCTCCGACCTTGTGGGGATTCCCGGAACGGTCTCGTCAAGGCTCGCTGATTTCCGGGATTGGCGCGGTGATGCTTCTGCGGATGTTTCCGAATTAGAGATAGCCGCTTCGGACCTTGAGGTTTGCGGGCCGAGTATTACGGCGATCGATTTCGCCAATCCGTATGCCCGCTACTCCGAGGTTTCCTTTGAGCTTGGTGGCGATGTGGTCCACGCACGCTTGATTGAGCCTGCCGGTCGCGCCCGAGCATCCGAGCTTGTGCCGCTATGTCTGATGTTTCACGACATCGACCGACCCGTGCGGGGATGGCATCACATGACGAGGTTTGCGGCCATGGGATATGCCGTGCTTGCGCTGGACGATGAGGCGATTGGATCCAGCGAGCTGCAGCAGGGGATTGCCTCTCCTGCTTTTGTCAAGCGCGTCCGTTGGGGTTGCGCGATGGCGAAGGTGGCGCGCAATCTTGATGGCGTGGACCCCGACCGCATCTTTGCATGGGGCGAGGGCCTTGGCGGCGGAGTCGCGCTGGCGGTTTCTGCTCTGGACGAGCGGGGCCTCGCCTGCACGGCGGTTGCCAATCCAATTCCCGGTGGCCTCGAGGCGTTGTCGTCTCGGGTGCGTGGATCGGTGCTCATGGGCACATCGCTCATGGATGCCGTGAGCGATCCCAAGGGCCAGTTTGCCGTATTCAACGGTCTTGAGTGTGACCGGAGGCATATCATCTATGCCAAATACGCTCATGAGCGCATCAATGCGTTCGAAAACGAAGTCATCGACTTTTTTAACCAAACGTTCTACCCGTGTTCTTTGGCCTAGACGGCCTGGACACTGCCAACAAGAGTGGGTGGCATAGGGCCGCCCGCCAGACAACTAAGGAGATTCTTGTGGCAACTCAGAAATTCACCGGCGTTATCCCTCCCGTCGTTGTTCCCGATACCGAAGATCACCAGCTCGACGTTGCCTCCTTTGAGCGCAGCATCAACCGCATGATCGATGCCGGCGTCGATGGCCTGTTCTTCCTGGGCTCTTCGGGCGAGGTCGTTTTCTCCACCGATGAGCGTCGTCGCCAGATCATCGCCGAGGCCGTTCGTATCGTCGACCACCGCGTGCCCGTCCTGGTCGGCATCATCGATACCGAGACCGAGCGCATGATCGAGCACGGTAAGGTCGCTCAGGAGCTGGGCGCCGATGCGCTTGTCGCCACCTGCCCGTTCTATGCCCTGCAGGGCATGACCGAGGTCGAGGAGCACTTCCGCATCCTGCACGAGGAGCTCGACCTGCCCATCTTTGCCTATGACATTCCCGTCTGCGTTCACACCAAGCTCCCCTGGAAGCTCCTTGCCAAGCTCGGCGCCGAGGGCGTCCTTGCTGGCGTCAAGGATTCCTCGGGTGATGACATCTCGTTCCGCTATCTCGTTCAGGAGAACGAGAAGAACGGCCATCCGATGAGCATCCTCACCGGCCACGAGGTTGTTGTCGACGGTGCTTACCTCGGTGGCGCCGACGGCTCTGTCCCGGGTCTCGCCAACGTTGAGCCCGAGGGCTACGTTCGTCAGTGGAAGGCCGCTCAGGCTGGTGACTGGGCTACCGTCAAGGCCGAGCAGGATCGCCTCAATGAGATTTCGCACATCTGGGATGTCACCTCGGGCGTCCAGGGCTATGCCGGTGGCGTCGGCGCCTTCAAGACCGCTATGAACCTCATGGGTATCTTCGACAGCCCGACCATGCCGCGCCCGGTGAAGGCCATGACCGGCGAGAACGTCGAGGCTATTAGGAAGGTCCTCCAGGACAACGGCCTCCTGTAAAGCTTTCCCAGGCACCCGACCTCGCCGTTCAACCGTGTGGCCATGACTATTAGGTCAATGGCCACACGGTTTCTCGGCGATCTTGGGCACCAGGAAAACCTTTACTGCGCTGTGACGGCTAGCCTGACGGCGCATTTCCTATAGTTGTTTTTTATCTCCGAAGGAGAGCGACATGGAGAACAAGTACGTCTGCTCTGTCGATATCGGCGGAACTAAGATTGCGACTGCCATCATGGAGTACCCGGCTGACGGTAGTGTGCCCCATCCCGTTTTTGAGGCCGAGGTTCCCACGGAGGCCCAAGAGGGCGGCGAGGCCGTCTTCCAGCGTATTGAGGCGTCCATCAAGGCTGCTCTCGAGGCGAATCCCGATGTCGAGGTCCTTGGCGTCGGTATCGGTGCCGCCGGCGTCGTCGATCCCAAGACGGGCGCCATCGCGTATGCCAATGAGATCATGCCCGGCTGGTCCGGCGTTCAGTTGGGGCCGCGTCTGCGTGAGGATCTCGGTCTTCCCGTTGCCGTTGTAGGCGACGTGCAGGCTCATGCTCTGGGCGAGGCCCACTGGGGCGTCGGCAAGGGCAAGTTCTCCGTCTTGTGCCTGGGCATCGGTACGGGCATTGGCGGCGCATATGTCGAGAACGGCCGCGTGATGCAGGGCTTCCATGGTGCTGCTGGCCATATGGGCCACATCGAGTGCTCGGCTGCCGCCGGCATTCCCTGCGCCTGCGGGCGTTCCGGCCATCTTGAGTCTGTCGCTTCGGGCACTTCCATTGGTCGTATGTACGATGAGCGCTTTGGCCGCGTCGACCCCAGCCGTCCTTCGGTCGGTCGCGATGTGAACGACCTGTGCCGCGCGGGCGACGCAAAGGCAACCGAGGTCATCCACGACGCCGGCTTTGCGCTGGGCGCCAGCTTGGGCTCGCTCGCTAACATCCTGGACCCTGAGGTCATCGTGCTTTCGGGCGGCGTGATTCACCAAGGTCCCGATTGGCGTTCGCAGACGTGGAAGGATTCGGTGCACGAGGGCTATGCCAGCCAGGCGCTCGATCCGCTTCAGGACACGCCGATCCTCATCGGTTCTCTGGAGGGCGATGCTCCGCTCATCGGTGCCGCTGAGCATCTTCTTGCCTCGTTGAAGTAAACGTATCTGCTGTAGGAGCCTCCCGAGACAACACGCCTCGGGAGGCTGTTCTGAGAAAGGTTGCAGCCTTATGACCGTCGATCCTTTGATTCAATCCCTGAAGGGCAAGCTCGTCGTGAGCGTTCAGGCGTATATGGGCGAGCCGCTTCGTACGCCCGAGACCATGGCTCAAATGTCTCGCGCTTGCGAGCTTGGCGGCGCCGCCGCCATTCGCTGTCAGGGCCTTGCCGACATTGCCGCTATTAAGGGTCGCTGTGAGGTTCCCGTCATCGGCCTGTGGAAGGATGGACACGAGGGCGTTTACATCACGCCGACGCTGCGTCACGCTCGCGCCTGCGTTGCTGCCGGTGCCGATATCGTGGCGATCGACGCCACCGATCGTCCGCGTCCCGATGGCAAGACCGTCGAGGATACCTTCCGCCCGCTGCACGAGGAGGGCGTGCTCCTGATGGCGGATTGTGCCACCATCGAGGACATTCGCCGTGCGGTTGATATGGGCTTTGACCTGGTATCCACCACGCTTTCTCACGGCGTCGCCGCCATCGACTGCACCATGGCCGATGGCCCCGACCTGCCACTCCTGCGTCAGGCGACCGAGGAATTCCCCGGTCTTCCCATCATCTGCGAGGGCCGCGTGCACACGCCCGAGGAGGCTCGCGCTGCGATCGATGCTGGCGCCTGGGCCGTTGTCGTCGGCACCGCCATCACGCACCCCACGAGTATTACGAGTTGGTTCAAGGCTGCGCTTGAGGCGTAAGACAGGCCTCGTATCCGCTCGGGGCGGTATACTCAATATAGGCAATTGACCGCGCGGGATCCGGGTTGCTGGGTCCCGCGCTTGTTTTTGGGAGGCAGCACATGCAAAAGGGAGATGCCATGGATGCGGCGGAGCGCTCGGAGCGCATCCCCGATATCGTCATCATCACCGGAATGTCCGGATCGGGCCGCACACAGGCCATGCACGTGTTCGAGGACATGGGCTATTTTTGCATTGATAACCTACCTCCGCGTCTCATCGCCCAGCTTGCCGAGCTCGTCGGCATCAATACGGGCGTGGGCAGGCATCTCGCCGTCACCTGCGATTTGCGTAGCCAGGGACTGTTTGACGAGTTGCTCGATGCGGTCGCCGCGCTCGAAGAGCGCGAGATGAGCTGCGACATCGTGTTCCTGGAGGCTTCTGACGAGGTGCTGATTCGTCGCTACAGCGAAAATCGCCGCCGTCATCCCATTGCCAAGCCGGGGGAGACTACGGCCGATGCCATTCAGCGCGAGCGCCTTCAGCTGCAGGGCGTGCGCGATCGAGCCGATATGATTATCGACACGAGCCGCCTGCGCACCTCTGCCCTGCGCAACAAATTGCGCATGGCGTTCTCCGAGTTGTCCGACCAGCAGCTCATGGACGTTCACGTGTTCTCGTTTGGCTTTAAGCACGGTATGCCCGTCGAGGCGGACATTATGATCGACGTTCGCTTCCTGCCCAATCCGTTTTACGATCCCGAGATGCGTACCATGACCGGTCTCGATAAGAAAGTCTCCGACTTTGTTCTGGACCATCCCAAGACCCAGGAGTTCTGGAAGGCCTGGACGCAGCTGCTCGATACGGTGATGCCGGGCTATATCGCGGAGGGTAAGCCGCAGCTTTCTATCGCCATCGGCTGCACGGGCGGACAGCACCGTAGCGTCGCCATTGCCGAGGCCACGGCCCGTTACCTGGAAGGCGCCCAGTATCACGTGAGCATCTCCCACCGCGACCTGTCGCGCGCCAACACGAAGGCATAGGCCTGCATGTCGTTTACCGCTGAGGTGCGCGACGAGCTTGCGCGCTGCGAACCCGAATGTGAATACTGCGATTTGTCGACGCTTGCCGCCCTGACGCGTGTGAGCGGTACGCTTTCGTTGGCCGGCTCCGGGCGGTATCGTTTGACGGTCGCGACCGAGACGGGCGCCGTCGCGCGCACGATGATCACACTGACGCATCGCATCCTTAAGCTCAAAACGGAGTTCACCGTCCGTAAATCTGTATTGCATAAGGTTCGAAACTACCTCATCACCTTGCCCGATCAACCCGACCTGGACAAGGCTCTGGTGCTGCTGGGCATTCTCGACCGCAGGGGAGGGCTCGTCGCCGGTGTTCCCCGGCACATCGTTGCCCGTCCCTGCTGCAGGCTTGCCTACATCCGCGGCGCGCTCATCGCGGGCGGTTTCGTGGCCGATCCCCGCGGCGACTTTCATTTGGAGATCGCGGTGCAGGGCGAGCAATATGCCAAGGGGCTTTGCGATCTGTTGGAGCAGATTGGGGTCCATGCTCGTGTTAATGCGCGGCGGGGGTCATATGCCGTGTACATTAAGAGCGCCGAGGAAATCGAGCATCTATTAAAGCTGATTGGTGCCAAGCGCAGCGTTGCCGAGATTGAGGAGGCGCGCGCGGTCAAGTTGGTTAAGAACGATGTGAACCGTCGCGTGAACGCCGAGCTCGCCAACCAGACCAGAAGCGCCGGTGCTGCCCAGCATCAGCTTGCGCTTATCGATGAGCTCGAGCAGCGAGGCCTTCGCGATGCGCTTCCGGATGCCTTGGCGGTCTTTTGCGACCTGCGCGAGCGCTATCCCGATCTTTCGCTGCGTGATTTAGGGGAGATGGCTGACCCTCCCTTGTCGAAGTCGGCCCTCTACCATCGTGTTTTACGGCTTGAAAAGCTCATTGAAGCAAACAGGTAGATTAAAGTATCGACTTATATACGGATTTAGCTGCTGTTTTAGTATTTAAAACGTTTTAACGTAAATTTGATTTTCAATTTCGAGCATTCTCGTGAAATTCAAGTCAAAAAAAAGGTATATTAGGCGAGTGGTTAGTTTGTGGGCCTCAACGGCAGGCGCTGTAGCTTGCGGGGGCCTTACGAAAGGAGACACAATGGCAGTAAAGGTTGCTATTAACGGCTTCGGTCGCATCGGTCGTCTGGCTTTCCGTCAGATGTTCGGTCATGAGGGCTCCGAGATCGTCGCTATCAACGACCTCACCTCTCCCGATATGCTCGCTTACCTGCTGAAGTACGACTCCACGCAGGGCAACTACGCTCGCGATCACGAGGTCGTTGCTGGCGAGGATTCCATCACCGTTGACGGCAAGGAGATCAAGATCTACAAGGAGGCCGACGCCAACAACCTGCCTTGGGGCGACCTCGACGTCGACGTCGTTCTCGAGTGCACCGGCTTCTACACCAGCAAGGCTAAGGCTCAGGCCCACATCAACGCTGGCGCCAAGAAGGTCGTCATCTCCGCTCCGGCTGGCAGCGATCTGCCCACCATCGTGTACAACGTCAACCACGAGACGCTGACCGCTGAGGACAACATCATCTCCGCTGCTTCCTGCACCACCAACTGCCTCGCCCCGATGGCCAAGGGTCTGAACGACTTCGCTCCCATCGTGTCCGGCATCATGACCACCATTCACGCCTGGACTGGCGACCAGATGCCGCTCGACGGCCCGCAGCGCAAGGGCAACAAGCGTCGTAGCCGCGCCTGCGCCGTCAACATCGTCCCCAACACCACCGGTGCTGCCAAGGCTATCGGCCTGGTTCTCCCCGAGCTCAACGGTAAGCTCATCGGTGCCGCCCAGCGCGTCCCGACGCCGACCGGCTCCATCACCAACCTCTACGCTGTCGTTGACAAGAAGGTCACCGTCGACGAGGTCAACGCTGCTATGAAGGCCTACGCTGCCACCATCTCCGAGACCTTCGGTTACAACGAGGACGACATCGTCTCCACCGACATCATCGGCGAGACCCATGGCTCCATCTTCGATGCCACTCAGACCATGTGCTCTGACCTCGGCAACGGCCAGACCCTCGTTCAGGTCACCTCTTGGTACGACAACGAGAACTCCTACACCTCTCAGATGGTCCGCACCATCAAGTACTTCGAGAAGTTCGTTGCTTAATTTAGCTTTTAGCGAATAGCTCGTTGAGCGTCTAAAGAAGGGCGCGGCCTTATAGGGCTTACACCCTAGGGTCGCGCCCTTTTTATAAGAAATCGTCTGCCGTAATGGGAGGCAGACACGTACGAAAGGTAGAAGCAAACATGGCCTTTACCAAGAAGACCGTCCGCGACATCGATGTCGACGGCAAGCGCGTTCTCGTCCGCGTTGACTTTAACGTGCCTATCAAGGATGGCGTCGTTGGCGACACCACCCGTATCAAGGCTGCCCTGCCCACCATCAACTATCTCGTTGAGCACAATGCTCGCGTCATCCTCATGAGCCACCTCGGCCGTCCCGATGGCACCGGCTTCCAGCCCGAGCTGTCCCTCGAGCCCGTCGCCAAGAAGCTCGCCGAGCTCTCTGGTCTTGACGTTGCCTTTGTTGCCGACACCTACGGCGAGAAGGCTGCCGAGGCTGTCGCCGCCGTCGAGCCGGGCAAGGTTCTCGTTCTCGAGAACGTCCGCTTCGATAAGCGTGAGAAGAAGAACGATCCCGAGATCGCCAAGAAGCTCGCTTCCTATGGTGACGTCTTCGTTCTCGATGCCTTCGGCACCGCTCACCGCGCCCAGGGTTCCGTCGTGGGCCCCGCCGCTTACCTGCCTGCCGTCGCCGGCTTCCTGCTCGAGAAGGAGGTCGACACGCTGACCGGCATCTTCGCCGAGCCCGAGCGCCCCTTCGTCGCCATCGTCGGCGGTTCCAAGGTTTCCTCCAAGATCGGCGTTCTCGATCACCTCATCGACTCTGCTGACACCCTGATCATCGGTGGCGGTATGGCCTACACCTTCTTCCTGGCTCAGGGCCTGTCCGTCGGTCAGTCCCTCAAGGAAGAGGACTGGGTCGAGCGCGCTGGCGAGATGCTCAAGAAGGCCGAGGAGAAGGGCGTCAAGATCCTGCTCCCCATCGACAACCGCGTTGCCGATCACTTTGGCGAGGACGCTGTCCCCGAGGTTGTCGCTTCCGACGCTATCCCCGACGATCGTGAGGGCATGGACATCGGCCCCAAGACCGAGGAGCTCTACGCCGAGGCCGTCAAGGGCGCCAAGACCGTGTTCTGGAATGGCCCCATGGGCGTCTTCGAGTTCGACAACTTTGCTCACGGCACCCAGGCTATCGCCGAGGCTGTCGCCGAGGCCGACTGCACCTCGATCATCGGCGGTGGCGACTCTGTCGCAGCTGTCAACAAGTTCAACCTGGCCGACAAGATGAGCTGGATCTCCACCGGTGGTGGCGCTTCCATGGAGCTCGTCGAGGGTAAGGCCCTGCCCGGAGTGGAGGCGCTTCTCGATGCCTAATCGCACCCTTCTTATCGCTGGTAACTGGAAGATGAACAACGACGTCGCCGAGGCTGCCAAGCTTGCCGACGAGCTGGCTCAGGCTCTGCCCGAGGTTCCGGCTGGCGTCGAGGTGCTCGTCTGCCCTCCGACCATCGACATCACCACGGTTCATGACCGCATTCAGGCTGCCCCCATCGCCCTCGGTGCACAGAACGTGTACTGGGAGGCCAAGGGTGCCTTCACCGGTGAGTCCTCTTGCGACATGCTCAAGTCCGCTGGCTGCACCTACTGCATCATCGGTCACTCCGAGCGTCGCGACTACTTCCACGAGACCGACGAGGACCAGAACAAGAAGGCTAAGGCTCTCGTTGCCGCCGGCCTTGTTCCCGTCTTCTGCTGCGGCGAGTCCCTCGAGGTCCGCGAGGCTGGCACCTATGTCGAGCACGTCGTGAACCAGGTCAATGCTGGCCTTGCTGGTCTTGAGATCACCTGCCCCAAGCAGGTCGTCGTCGCCTACGAGCCCATCTGGGCCATCGGCACCGGCAAGACCGCTACCGCCGAGGACGCTCAGGAGGTCTGCGGTGCTATCCGTGAGACCCTCAAGGAGATGTTCGGCGAGGAGCTCGCTAACGGCATCCGCGTGCTGTATGGCGGTTCCGCCAAGCCCGGCAACATCGCCGAGCTCGTCGCCAAGCCCGACGTTGACGGCGCCCTCGTGGGCGGCGCTTCGCTCAAGGCTGCCGACTTCGCCTCTATGGTCGTCAAGGCAGGCGAGTAGGACATATGGCACAACGTCATCTTCCTGCACTCCTGATTATCATGGATGGCTGCGGCCTTGCTCCGGCCGATGGCGAGAACGCCGTCGCCGCTGCCAAGACGCCCTTCCTTGATGGCCTGTACGAGAAGTACCCCCACACCACGCTCGGTGCTTCGGGCGAGGACGTGGGCCTTCCCGACGGCCAGATGGGTAACTCCGAGGTGGGTCACCTCAACATCGGTGCCGGCCGCATCGTGTTCCAGGAGCTTTCGCGCATCAACAATGCCATCAAGGACGGCTCCATCGCCAAGAACGAGGTTTTCGTCAAGGCTATGGACGATGTCAAGGCTGACGGTAAGACTCTCCACCTCATGGGCCTTATGAGCCCTGGCGGTGTTCATTCTCACATGAACCACGTCGAGGCTCTGGTCAAGATGGCTGCCGAGCACGGTGTCAAGACCGTTCGCGTCCACGCCTTCATGGATGGTCGCGACGTTGACCCGCAGTCCGGTGCCGGTTACATGAGCGAGTTCTGCGCTTTCCTGGCTAAGATCTCCGAGGAGACCGGTTGCGACGCTCGCGTTGCCACCGTTTCGGGCCGCTATTGGGCCATGGACCGCGACAACCGCTGGGAGCGCATCCAGCGTGCCTACGACGTCATGGTCAACGCGTCCGATGCCGATACCGACCCCGTTGCCGGTATCAAGGCCTACTACGAGAAGGATCCGCGCGGCGACGAGTTCGTCGAGCCCTTCGCTGCCCACAACGAGGGCATTCACGAGGGCGACGCGGCCATCTTCTTCAACTTCCGTCCCGACCGCGCCCGTCAGATGACCCGCGTGTTCACGGACAAGGAGTTCGACGGCTTTGAGCGCGAGCAGATTAAGCTTTCGCACTTTGTGACGATGACCGAGTACGATCCGACGTTTGACGTTGAGGTCGCCTTCCCCAAGACATTCCCTGAGAACGTCCTGGCTGACGTTATCGCCGCCAATGGCCTGAAGCAGCTGCATACCGCCGAGACCGAGAAGTACGCCCACGTGACGTTCTTCCTCAACGGCGGCATCGAGGAGCCCAAGGAGGGCGAGGAGCGCGTGCTCGTCGCTTCCCCTAAGGTTGCTACCTACGATCTGCAGCCCGAGATGAGCGCTCCCGAGGTTACCGAGAAGCTCGTCGCCGCCATCAACGAGGATCGCGCTGATTTCTACATCGTGAACTTCGCGAACTGCGACATGGTTGGTCACACCGGTGTCTTCGACGCCGCCGTTAAGGCCGTCGAGGCTGTTGACGATGCCCTGTCCAAGGTTGTCCCGGCGATTCTCGCTAAGGGCGGCTTTGCGCTGATTACCGCCGACCACGGCAACGCCGATCACATGTTTGACGTTGCTTCCGACGGTTCCAAGCATCCGTTTACGGCTCACACCACCAACCGTGTGCCGTTTATCATCGTTGATGAGAAGGCACAGCTCACCGGTATCGAGGACGGTCGTCTCTCCGATATCGCCCCGACTATGCTCACCATGGCTGGTCTGGAGCCTTCCGCCGAGATGACGGGCCGCGTGCTCGCAACCGAGGCCTAAGAGAAAACTCCAAGCGATTTCATGCGAGGGGGTTGCCCATATTCGGGCAACCCCCTTTTGGTATTTCTGCCATTTCTACCCCGTCCCTAAATGGCAGGTGGGGGAGTGTTGGAGGTTGTGGTACAGTACTGGAGTTTGAATTGTTCTATTAAGGAGCTTATCTATGGGTCCGTTTCAGATTCTTCTGTTTGTCGTTTGGGCTGTTTCTGCCGTGGCGCTGACGATTCTCGTCCTGATGCACTCCGGTAAGGGCACCGGCGTTTCGGATATGATCGCTAGCTCGCTGTATAACTCCAGCTCTGCCACAGGCGTTATGGAGCAGAACCTTGACCGCCTGACCGTTATCATGGCTGTCGTGTTTGCCGTGTGCGTCGTGCTGTGCATGTTCTTCTTCCCGCAGGGCATCGTCGGCTACTAAGCATCGGCGTATATGCGTTTGTAAAGGGTCCCGCATGTGCGGGGCCCTTTTTGTTTACATATTTGTAACAGAGTCAAAATATCCCCACATACTTCGCCCAACTAAAGAAATTCTCGACCGTTAACCGGAATCAGCGCCAAATTGTGCATAAAATGCGCTACTGTATTGCAAAACGTTGGCCCGCATTGCATAACCAGCCATAACAGCGGACCGCGTTTGAATGGTTCGATTGGGCTGTCTCGACGTTGCCCGGCCGAATTCACTTTGTCCTATCTCATAAGGAGGATGGCATGGCTGATTCTATGTTCCACCAGCCCGTTATGGGTCGTCGCGCCTTTGTTGGCGGCACCCTCGCTGCGAGCTCCATGGCTTTTCTTGCCGCATGCGGCAAGAAGGGCGGCGACGCTTCCGGTTCTGAGTCCGGTTCGACGCTGAACTTCTACATCAACAACCCGGTCTGCATCGACCCCTACAACGTCCAGGAGGATCAGGGCACTCAGGTCGAGTACCAGCTCTTCGACGCTCTGACGGAGTACGATAACGAGAAGGGCGAGATCGTTCCGCTGGCTTGCGAGTCCTTTGAGGCTAACGACGACGCCACCGAGTTCACCTTCAAGATCAAGAAGGCCAAGTTCCATAACGGTGACGACGTTACCTCCAAGTCCTTCAAGCTCGGTTGGGAGCGCCTGGTCAACACCAAGTCGGCCATCGCTACCGAGTATGGTCCTTCCGAGGTCTCCTATCACCTTTCCATGGTCGAGGGCTATGACGATCTGGTTGCCGGTAAGGCTACCGAGCTGACCGGTGTCACCTGCCCGGATGACGAGACCCTCGTCGTCAAGCTGACTTCTGCCTACGCCGACTTCCCCTTCGTCGCCTCTCACCCGGCTCTGTCCCCGGTTCCCGAGTGCGCCGAGACCGATGTCAAGAGCTTCTATCTTGCCCCGGTCGGCAACGGCCCGTTCATGATGGACGGTAAGTGGGAGGATGGTCAGGAGATCAACCTCAAGAAGTTCGACGATTATTATGGCGACAAGGCCAAGATCGACGCCATCCACTTCCAGGTCATCAAGGACGTGGAGACCGCTTACAAGGAGTTCCAGGCCGGTAACCTCGATGTCTGCGACGTTCCCGTTGCTCAGATCGACGCCGCCAAGAAGGACCGCGGCGAGTCCAAGGATGGCTACACCATGAGTGATGGTGCGCGCATGCTGCTCGGTTCCGAGCCTTCCACGTACTATCTGACGTGCAACACCACGGCCGAGCCGTTCAACAACGCTGACCTGCGCAGGGGCATCTCCCTGGCTATCAACCGTGAGGCCATCTGCAAGACCATCTTCAAGGGCACCCGTACCCCCGCTGACGGCATCGTTCCTCCGGGAATCGCCGGCTACAAGGAGGGCGCATGGGAGTTCTGCGCCTACGACGTCGACAAGGCTAACGAGTACCTCGACAAGGTCGCTCCCGCTGGCGCTAACGGCGATCGTGGCATCAATGTGACCCTGTCCTACAACCAGGACGGCGGCCACAAGGAGATCATGGAGTCCATCATCGGCGACCTCGCCAAGGTGGGCGTCACCGCCGTCTCCGATACCCCTGAGTGGTCTGCCCTGCTCGAGCAGTATCAGAACTTCAACTATCAGTTCGGCCGTCTGGGCTGGATCGCTGATTACCCGATCATGGACAACTTCCTGTATCCGCTGTTCCACTCCGACTCCCTGGGTGGCGACAACCGCTCCGGTTACAGCAACCCCGACTTTGACGCCAAGGTTGACGAGGCCCGTGCCACGGTTGACGACGACGAGCGTATCGCCAAGATGCAGGAGGCCGACGCCATGGTCGCCGCCGACTGCCCGGTCATCCCGGTGATGTTCTACACGCACACCATCGCTGGCTCCGACCGCGTCAAGTACCTCTACGTTGATCCGCAGAAGCACGCCGATCTGGGTACCGCTGAGCTCGCCTAAGAGTTTGCAGCTTCCGTGAGGGTCAAGTATTTACGTAGACCTCATGGGAAACATACAGTTCCCCCTAACCTGGGGTAAACTGGCTGATGGTAATTTTGGGATGCCGGTCTGGCGATCGGCATCCCATTTAGGTTAATCCCTAGATAGGGGAGTGGTATGGGTAAGTACATCGTTAAACGTGTGCTTCAGTTCATCCCGGTGTTTTTGGGCGTCACGCTGATTCTGTTCGCCCTCCAGAATATCGTGCCGGGAGATCCGATCAAGCTGATCGGTGGAGACAAGGCTCTATCCCCCGAGGTAGAGCTTCAGCTTCGCGTACGCTATCACCTGGTCCAGACGGACGAGGACGGTAACGCGATCCTTGACGAGAACGGCGATCCCGTTCAGACGTCGCTTGTAGACCGTTATCTGTATTACATGAACGGTCTGCTTCATGGCGATCTGGGTAATTCGTACCAGCGCAAGCTGCCGGTTACGGAAATCTTTGCCCAGAAGTATCCGTATACGGTCAAACTCGCCGCGTGCGCCATCGTGCTCGAGGCGATCATGGGTATCGGTGCGGGTATCATTTCGGCGGTAAAGCGTTATTCCTTCTGGGATATTTTGGTAACGCTGACCACGTCGATCCTCGTTGCCGTTCCCGCCTTCTGGCTCGGCATGCTGCTGCAGCTGTTCTTCGGCGTCATCCTTAAGGACCTCACCGGCGGCGCATTCTCCATGCCGATTTCGGGTGCCGGCGGTTCCAGCTCTCAGTATCAGGATTGGATGCACTATGTGCTTCCGACCATTACGCTGGCTTCGGTTTCGACCGCTTATGCTGCCCGCATTATGCGTTCGCAGCTGCTTGACGTCATGAACCAAGATTACATCCGTACGGCAAAGGCCAAGGGTCTCTCCAATCGCGCGATCATCATCAAGCATGCGCTTAAGAATGCACTCATCCCCGTCGTTACCTATATTGGTGTCGACTTTGGCGGCATGCTTTCGGGTGCCATCCTGACCGAAACGGTCTTTAACTGGCCCGGTATCGGCTATGAGGTCTATCGCGCCATTAGCATGCGTGACTGGCCCATCGTTATGGGCGGCGTTACGCTCATCGTCGTCGTCGTCATGGTGATCAACCTGCTCGTCGACATTAGCTATGCATTCCTCGACCCGCGCATCCGCCTTGGCGGTCCGTCGGATAAGGCCTAAGGGAGGTACGTCTCATGCAGGAAACTGATTCTCAGTCTCAGGAGCAGGCTACCGCCACCAAGGCCGCATCTGCTCCCGCCAAGTCCCGCACGCTGTGGGGCGACGCTTTTAAGCGTCTTCGCAAGAACAAGCTCGCCGTTATCGGTGTCTGCTGGATCATCGTCGTCGTTTTGGTTGCCCTGACCGCAGATCTTTGGGCTAAGCCCTGGCTCGGTTCGCCGACGGCTTCCGACTCGACCACCATGGCCGAGACGTCGCTGCTGGCTCCGTGTGCCGAGCACCCGTTTGGCACCGACGCCCTTGGCCGCGACATTCTCGTTCGTGTTATCTACGGTGCACGTGTTTCGCTTTCCGTCGGTATTATGGCCACCGCCATCTCCACGGTGATCGGTCTGGTCATGGGCGCCCTTGCCGGTTTCTATGGCGGCATCTGGGATACGATTATCATGCGCTGCGCGGACATCTTCCTGGCGTTCCCGTACGTGCTGTTCGTCGTCGCCATGATCGCCGTTATCGGCCGTGGTCTTCAGAACGTCTTTATCGCCATCGGTATTCTCGGCTGGCCTTCGATTGCGCGCGTCTTCCGATCCGCGATCCTGACGGTCAAGGAAAACGACTATGTTGACGCTGCGCGCGCGATGGGCGCATCCGATGCTCGTATCGTCGTGCGTCACATCTTCCCGAACTCCGTCGCCTCCATCGTGGTCTACGCGACCATGAACATTGGTGGTGCCATTTTGACCGAGTCCGCTCTGTCCTTCCTCGGCATGGGCGTTATCCCGCCTACGCCTTCGTGGGGCTCCATGATTCAGGACGGTCAGCAGTATCTTCTGACTGCTCCCTGGATGATGATCATGCCCGGTCTGGCAATTCTCTCGACGGTGCTCGCCTTCACCCTGCTGGGTGACGGTCTGCGCGACGCCCTCGACGTCAAGATGAAGGACGCATAAGGATGAAGAAGAACAAGAACTATGTGGACCTGAAGGACCAGCCGGTTCCCGAAGGCCAGCATCTGCTCGAGGTCGATGACCTTAAGATGTATTTCCACACCGAGGATGGCGTCGTTCGCGCTGTCGACGGTGTCTCCTACACGCTCGATCGCGGCGAGACCTTGGGCGTCGTCGGTGAGTCCGGCTCCGGTAAGTCCGTGACCGCCATGACCATCATGGGCCTCATCTCGATGCCTCCGGGAAAGATTGAGGGCGGCGACGTTCGCTACCGCGGTCGTTCGATCCTCGAGATGACCGAGGAAGAAATGCAGCATATTCGCGGCAACGATATCGCGATGATCTTCCAGGATCCTATGACCTCCCTGAACCCGGTCTATAAGATCGGCAAGCAGGTGGGCGAGGGACTTCGTCTGCACCGTGGCTACTCCAAGCAGGAGGCGCTCAAGCGCGCCACCGAGCTTTTGGACCTCGTTGGCATTCCCGAGCCCGAAAAGCGCGTCAACGAGTATCCGCACCAGTTCTCTGGTGGCATGCGTCAGCGCGTCATGATTGCCATGGCGCTTGCCTGCGATCCCGATATCCTGATTGCCGATGAGCCCACGACTGCTCTGGACGTTACCATCCAGGCTCAGATTATTGAGCTGATGCAGGAAATGCAGGAGAAGAACGGCAACGCCATTATCATGATCACCCACGACCTTGGCGTTGTCGCCGATATGGCCGATAAGATCATGGTTATGTACGCCGGCCGTCCCGTCGAGTTCGGTACTGCTGAAGAGATCTTCTACGAGAGCCGTCATCCCTACACCTGGGGCCTTATCCGCTCCATCCCGGAGCAGGCTATCGATGAGAAGAAGCCGCTGACGCCGATTCACGGCAATCCGCCCTCGCTCATGAACCTGCCCGAGGGTTGCGTGTTCTCGCCTCGTTGCCCCTATGCGACCGATAAGTGCCGCAAGCAGCGTCCTGAGCGTGTTGTCACTGAGTCTGGCCATTATTCCGCGTGCCACTACTCCGGCGACCCCGAGTTCCTCAAGAATGCTCCTGCGACGTCCCGTACGCGCAAGGATTCCGAGAAGGGAGGCGAGGCGTAAATGGCAGATAAGAACGAGCGCACTCCGCTGCTGAAGGTCGAGCACCTCTCTAAGGAATTCCCCGCCGAGTCCGGCATGTTCGCCAAGCGCTTTTCCAAGCGCGTCGTCTCTGCTGTGAACGACATCTCGTTTGAGATTTATCCTGGCGAAACCTTTGGTCTGGTTGGCGAGTCTGGTTGCGGTAAGTCCACCACGGGCCGCACGATTATGCGCCTGACCCAGCCGACTGCCGGCAAGGTGTTCTTCCAGGGCAAAGATGTTGCCGAGATGAGCAAGCATGAGATCAAGGACATGCGTCGCGAGATGCAGTTCATCTTCCAGGACCCCTATGCTTCGCTGAACCCCCGTATGACCATCGGCGAGATCGTCTCCGAGCCCATGACTATTCACGGCGTGGGCACCAAGGAGGAGCGTATCGAGCGTGTTCGCGAGCTTCTCGACGTCGTTGGACTGAACCCCGAGCACATCAACCGCTACCCGCACGAGTTCTCGGGCGGTCAGCGTCAGCGTGTCGGCATCGCCCGCGCCTTCGCTTTGAAGCCCAAGCTGATCATCTGCGACGAGCCCGTTTCCGCTCTGGATGTTTCCATTCAGGCCCAGGTTCTGAACCTGCTCAAGGAACTTCAGGACAAGTTTGGTACGGCGTATCTGTTTATCGCCCACGACCTGTCCGTCGTGCAGCACATCTCCGATCGCGTTGCCGTTATGTATCTGGGCAAGATGGTCGAGGTTTCGGACTGGAAGACGCTCTATAGCGAGCCTCACCATCCGTACACGCAGTCGCTGCTATCTGCTGTGCCGGTGCCCGATCCGGATATCCAGAAGACCCGCAAGCGTATCATCCTCGCCGGCGATCCGCCGTCGCCGCTGGATCCGCCGACCGGCTGCCGTTTCCACACGCGCTGCCCGATCGCGCAGGGCATCTGCTCAGAGAAGCTTCCTGAGTTTAAGGAAGTTGCCCCGGGCCACTGCTGCGCCTGCCACTTCGCGGAGCCGTTCCCGATTAAGGAATCGCACATCGACCTGTAGTCGGTGAACCGTCCGGGCCCGCTCTGGAATTGCCTTTCAGAACGTCCTCGACCATGGAAGCCCTCTTATCCTGCTCCTTCGGAGCTGCGGATAAGGGGGCTTCCTGGTCTGCGGAATGTTCTGAAAGGCAATTCCAGAGCGGGCCCTGCGTTAACGCTGCAGAGGGGAGTGCGATTCCTTGATCGCTCACTTAATCTAATAGGACAGTTAGTGAGGCCGGAGCCTTGGCTCCGGCCTCCCCATATAAGGGCTCGGCAAAGTCGAGCCACTAAATTTATATCAGCCCCCAGAACATGTTTGAGAACTGTGCATGAAGCATGTGCCCCTAGGGCAGGAATGAGGTCGCTTTCCAACGCATTCCGCAGGGGGCGGCATTATTTTGTAGCGCGAAGCGCGGATCAAAATAATGCCGCATGCCCGAGGACGCGTTGGAAAGCGACCTCATTCCTGCCCGAACAGGTCGGTCTACCTGCGCAATTACAAATTCGTAAACTTTTTTGAAAAAAGTGCTTGCACAGTTCTCGAATCATAGGTTATTATCTTCCTCGTTGAACGCGCGGGTCCAACAAAACGAACCGCGAATCAACAACATAGCATGTCGGAGTGGCGGAATTGGCAGACGCGCTAGCTTGAGGTGCTAGTGACCGCTTTTTGGTCATGCGGGTTCAAGTCCCGCCTCCGACACCATCGCATTTGAGAAGCCTCTTCGGAGGCTTTTTTGTTACCGATAGACGGTGAGGTCCACGATGGAAACGCTTGAACGCAACGAGTGGGCAGACGTTGCCCAACTAGTCGAGATCACGAGCGATGCTGTCATCATCTGCGAGCTCGACGGAACCATTCTGCATGTGAATAATCGCTTACTTGGTTTGATGTGCGAGGAACGCGCCGACGTCATCGGCGGAGATGTTAAAGACGTCCTGTACTCGTCCGCTTTTGAACGTGCGACGGAACATCGTCTGCCATTTGAAACTGATGGCTCCGAGAACGAACTGATGCTCAAGCTGAGTGACGGCTCTTTTATTCCCGTCTTGGTTCGTGCGGGCTCCGTAACGCCTCCACACATCTTTGGGCGCCGCGCACCACGTGTCCTGGTGGCGCTTCACAGTATCGAGGAACAGTATTCTCACGACCGGCAACTCAAGCGTGCGCTTTCGGAGCTTAGAGTGGCGAACAAGCGCCTCTCTGGCACGCTCTCGGTCATTATGAGTACCGTGGGCTCCGATGAGCTGCCCAGCCTACTTGATACCGTTTTGAACCAGCTTGTAGGAACGCTCGATGCTTCGGGTGCCGCTATCTATTTTTCTGAGAGCGGTGGTTTTAAACTTCGCGGTGTTTCCAAGGAGCTGTACGACAGCTACCTGCCTGAGTTTTTGCCGTATGGCGCTGGCATTCCGACGTATGTTCTTCGTGAGTCGCGTGCCTGTCGCTTGTCGATTCAACAGGACCTTGAGGGTGATAAGGTCGCCTCCGGTATGTTCATGGATCTGGACAATCGTTCTAAGCACCTGTTGCGCATGCAGGATATGCCTCCGTACCGCAGCGAGATCTGTCTTCCCGTTTTTTACGGTACGCAGATCCTTGGCGTGCTGGAAGTTGGTTGGAAACGCCCTCAGGCACCGCTCGCCTATGACGTTAATGTGCTCGAGGTCATTTGCGATTACCTGTCTATCCAGCTGGTCGGCATGGCATCGAGCCTTCGCTCCCGTCGCACGGCCGAGCTTGGCCGCTCGCTCAATGTCTTGCGTGACGAGTTGTTTACCTTTCTAGACGATTCCGCCGCGGCTACCCAGGCGGTATCGTCCGAGATCTGCAATATGCTCAACTGCCATTTTTGCCCTATTGAGTATGACGCCAGTCTGGATTCCTACGTCATAGATTTTGAAGGCGGCAGTCGCGTTGCTTTGCCGGACGATCCCGAGAAGCTTTTCTTTTCCACGACGGCGCCAGCGGCACGTCTGGGGGCTGGCCCTGATGGCTTTGAGGCATCTGTTTTGGGCGGCACGAGCGCCGAGGACCTTAAACACGTCCGTATAACTCGCGTTGACGAATCGATGCCTATGGGAGGCTGGCTTAGGGCGCATGGCCTGCCTTGCCAGGGTCTCTACGTCGACGCCGGCATCGAGGCGGGGCGCCCGCGCCCTGAGGGCGATGGCAAGCACAGTAACGACGCGATCGTTCCTGCTTCTGTTGCGAAGGGCCCGACGACGCGCGCGCTGCTGCTTCGTGATGGTAGCCAAGAGCCGATTGATGACCTTGAATATGACTACTTGGTGCACTTGGCTCATGACTTTGAACTGATCTATGAAGGCGAATCTCAAAAGCGTGAGGAGCGCCATATCGCTCAGACCCTTCAGATTGGCATGAGAAATTCACTGGGGGATGTTCCGGGAATCGCCGCCGATTCGGTGTACCTGTCGGCCACGAACTCGGCGTTGGTCGGCGGCGATTTCTATACGCTCATCCGTCTTCCCGACGATTGCGCCGTCATGATTCTGGGCGATGTGTCTGGCAAAGGCATTGAGGCTGCATCGATGTCCGCGCTCGTCAAGACGGCCCTGACGGCATATGCCTGGGAGGGCGCTGGGCCGGCCCGCATGGCACGCTCCCTTAACAGCATGCTCATGGGCTTTTCAAGGGTCGAGACGTTCGTGACGGCCTTTATCGCCAAGGTTGACCTTAAAGCCGGACGTGCAACGTATTGTTCGGCGGGCCATCCTCCGACCATGGTCATCAGGCCAGAGTCGATGCCGCTGGGTGGCGGCGAGGTTCGTGGGGGAGAGGTTGAGCTGCTTGGATGCCAATCGGGGGTAATCGGTGCCTTTGAGAGCATGGTGTACGAGACAGGCGTGTTTACGTTCGCTCCTGGTGACATGCTATTTATGTACACCGACGGAACAATCGAAGCACGTGACCGCTCGGGTGCTTTCTTTGGCGAGCAGCGCCTTCGTGACCTTCTGCTCTCTGTCTCGGGTGAGGGCGTATCGGGAATCTGCGGCAAGGTCTTGGGCGAGCTCGACCGATTTACCGAATCGGCGCTGGACGATGACATTGCATTGGTGTCCCTTGAGTTTTTACGGGGTCGTTCATAGACGACGCTGGGTGGGCTGAATCCGTACGGTTGGGGAAACGAATGCATCGAGTGGGCTTTTTTGGGGAACCATGGTCGTATGAATGAGTGGAATGACATAGCGGTTTTGACGCCACCAGGCGATATCGACATCGCCACGGTGCCTGCGCTGCGTCGGCGGTTGGATGCTTTGATTGGCCGCGGCGTGCGTCGTGTCGTCATCAACTGCCAGGCTGTTAGCTTTATCGATTCGACGGGCTTGGCATTCCTGCTTACGCGCGCTCGTGAGCTCATGAGGCGAGAAGGCCTGCTTTCGCTCGTCAATGCATCAGGTGAAGTTGTTCGCTTTTTGGAGATTGCCCGTCTTGTCGATATTCTTCATGTCGCGGGGCCGGCACGGGAGTCTATTCCCGCCATTCCGGTGGGGGAGCTGCCTCGCTGGAGTAAGAGCGTCGAGGTCCGTCAGGGTATCGAGAATCTTCCATACTACCGACATCGCATCGCCGAACTCCTTGAATCGCTTCCGTTGCGCCGTGACGAGCGCTACGATGTCGCGTTGGCGTCGGGGGAGGCGCTGGGTAATGCCTATGACCATGCGGGCGGTATCGGGTGCGTCCTGACGGTTCAGGCCTATGGCGATCGCGTTGTGGTTGAGGTGCTTGATCGAGGTGCCGGCTATTCTATCGATGAAACGAGCGAACCGGTCGCATCAGAGGAGCGCGGCCGTGGTATCAAGCTTATGCGTATGCTCGTCGATAACGTGGAGGTTGCTCGTCGTACGGACGGCGTCGGTACGCGCGTGCAGATGGTGAAGCTGTTTAGCGGAGCGCTGGAGTCGTGTGCCTAGCCAATCGCTTTAGCGCGTTTAGCTACTAAGAACATGCGGCAGACAAGTTTTTTGAAAAAAGTACTTGCGTCTTTTGGACAACTCGCGTAAATTAATAACCCGCAAGCGGACATGGCTCAGTTGGTAGAGCACAACCTTGCCAAGGTTGGGGTCGCGGGTTCGAGCCCCGTTGTCCGCTCCATTGCATTTCCGGACCGTTTAGGCGGTCCTTTTTCGGCGAAGTGGCCAAGTGGTAAGGCAGAGGCCTGCAAAGCCTTTACCCCCGGTTCGAATCCGGGCTTCGCCTCCAGGCAACATCCGGGCGCTCCGGCGCCCGTTTTGTTTTACATATGCGGACATGGCTCAGTTGGTAGAGCACAACCTTGCCAAGGTTGGGGTCGCGGGTTCGAGCCCCGTTGTCCGCTCCAAACGCAGCAGCCCGACTACTACGGTAGCCGGGCTTTTTCGTACCCATCGCTTGGACTCGAACCCGAGAGGGAGCGAGCGTTAAGCAAACGCGGAGCGTTTGTAGCGAGCTGGCGAGGACGCCGGCAGGCGGCCGAAGCCGGTGCGGATCCGCGAAGCGAATACGCAGACGCCCCGTTGTCCGCTCCAAGCGTAACAGCCCGACTACTACGGTAGCCGGGCTTTTTCGTACCCGTCGTCTGGGCTCGAGCCCGTGAGGGAGCGAGCGTTTGGGGCGTGGCTGTGGCGTTGTTTGCCGCGAATGTCCGCTTTGGGCGTATCATCGTGGGCATCTCGCAAAACCTCGTTGCAAGGGAGACTCATCCCATGGCTACAGAAAAGTCCTCGTCGCGCCCATGGATGTCCGATGCCGCGATCTATCAGATCTATCCGCGCTCGTTTAAGGATTCGACTGGTTCGGGTCTGGGCGATATCGCGGGCATTACCCAGCAGATGGACTATCTTGAGCAGCTGGGCATCGAGGCCATCTGGCTGAGCCCGTTTTACCCATCGCCTCTTGTCGATGGCGGCTATGATGTGGCGGACTACTGCGATGTCGACCCACGTCTCGGCTCGCTTGACGACTTCGATGACATGATCGCTGCGGCTCATGCGCACGGCATCAAGGTCATCGTCGACATCGTGCCCAACCATTCGTCCAACCAGCACCCCTGGTTCAAAGCCGCTCTTGCCGCCGGCCCCGGATCACCCGAGCGCGCCCGTTATATCTTCCGCGATGGTCGCGGCGAGCACGGCGAGCTGCCTCCCACCAATTGGAATGCCAACTTTGGCGGCCCCGCCTGGACGCGCGTCGCGGACGGTCAGTGGTATCTGCACATGTTTACGCCCGAGCAGCCGGACTTTGACTGGTCGTGTCCCGAGGTTCATGCGTTCTTTTGCGACGTCCTGGCGTTTTGGAGCGATCGAGGCGTCGATGGCTTTCGCATTGATGTGGCGCACGGTCTCGCCAAGGATCTCGACCGCGATGACCTCGACCAGTGGCATCTCGCCGAGGGCGATGACATGGTTGAGGACGGCACCCATCCGCTGTGGGACCGCAACGAGGTCCATGAGATCTATCGCGAGTGGCGCCGCGTGTTCGACCGTTATGATCCGCCGCGCAGCGCCGTTGCCGAGGCGTGGGTTCTGCCCGAGCGCCAGTATCTCTACGCACGCCCCAGCGAGCTTGGCCAGACATTCAACTTTGAGTTCGCCAAGGCCACTTGGACCTATGATGACATGCACGCTGCAATCGAGAAGGGCTTGAAGGCGGTCATCGAATCCGGTTCCGCCTCGACCTGGGTACTCTCCAACCACGACGTGCCGCGCGTGGCGACACGCTATGCCCTGCCGCAAATCAAGGCGACGCGCTACCATCAGATTGCGCTCGACTGGCTCTTACGCGACGGGTCGTCTTATGACGAGGACCGTGAACTCGGCGAGCGCCGCGCGCGGGCAGCCCTTTTGCTTGAGTTGGCGCTTCCGGGCTCGGCATACGTGTATCAGGGTGAGGAGCTCGGCCTTTTTGAGGTGGCTGACATCCCGTGGGCTGCACTCGAAGATCCCACTGCGACCAATACGCACGGACCGAAGCGCGAGAAGGGGCGCGACGGCTGTCGTGTGCCCCTGCCGTGGGTGGCAGCGGACGATCCCGCGCAGGGCGGATCGTTTGGGTTTTCACCGGCGGACGCCGATGCGGCGCCCCATCTGCCACAGCCTGCATGGTTTTCCGATTACGCTGCCGATAGGGAAGAAGCGGACCCGGCATCGATGCTTGCGTTCTATCGCGACGCCCTCTGGCTGCGGCGCAAGCTGCGCGGGTGCGCCAACGATCTTGCGTGGCTCGATCTTGACGGGTGCACCGGCCTTGCGGATGGTGCCGAGGGCGCTGAGGGCGGCGTCATCGCCTATCGCCGCGACAACGGCTGGGCGTGTGTGACGAACTTCGGTGCAGCACCCGTGGAGCTGCCGGCGGGCAGGGTCCTGCTCACCTCATCACCGCTTGCAGATGGCAGGCTCGCGCAGGACAGCTCTGCCTGGATCATGCTCGCTGAGTTGTAGGGGGCCTCTTGCGGCGAGCTTGCGTTTGCCTACACCTTCCGTGGTGGCTGATGTCTTCGCGAGGTTCGCGAGGGCGTCGCAAAACTTTTCAAAAAAAGTTCTTGCATTTGGGTGGATCATCCCGTATATTAAATCCTCGCAGGCGGACATGGCTCAGTTGGTAGAGCACAACCTTGCCAAGGTTGGGGTCGCGGGTTCGAGCCCCGTTGTCCGCTCCATTTGGGCGTTTAGCTCAGGGGGAGAGCGCTTCCCTGACACGGAAGAGGTCAGAAGTTCAAATCTTCTAACGCCCACCAAATGTTCGCAGCCCAGAGGCATCGCCTCTGGGCTGTTTTGTTTTACGTCGCCAAATGGGTCGCCAAATACGTCACCAAATATCGAGTTTTTGATCTTCCGGAATGCTTCTCAGTAGTCATCCGAGAAAACTCCCATCTTCTCCGTTTGCATGCACATATCTTTCAAGGATTCGTGCCGCGGTTGCATGGAGCTCGGCAAGGCACGACCGCAACATGTTGGTCAAGCATAATCTTTTGGATTCTTTTGGCGTGAGCGGCTTGGTTTTGGTAGGATTTGTCAGCGGCTTGACTAAGGGGGTTTTATAACTGCCATGCAGGTAGCCGTGTTGGTAACGTTTTACCGACTTGTCAAATACCCCTCATTTTTAATGCGTCTGCAAAATGACCAATTGCTTTGACCTGCTGAAACACTATATGTTGTGTTTGACCTAAAAAAAGAATACAGGATATAGATGCTTCTTTGTCGTATGATAGATGGCGGACAGAGAACGAAGACCTTAACTGCCTCTTTTGAACGTGTCCTTGAACCGCTTGATTGGCTCTAGGGAATGTCCGCATGGAGGCTTATGGTTTATCGAGAACACAGATTGCGCGACGGCGCCGCAAGGCAGGGGCAGGCCCTGCCGGGCATCGTTTGGCTCTGAAGCGCAATGAGGCTACGACGCGAAAGAGGCAAGAGGATGAAGATCATCAAGCGCAGCGGCACCGAGGTTGTCTTTGACATCGATAAGATCGTCAATGCCATCCGCGCCGCAAACTTGGAGGTCGAGGAGAGCTCTCGTCTTACCGACCGCCAGGTGGTTTATGCGGCGCAAAACGTCGCCGAGGCATGCGAGAACGCGGGCCACACCGTTTCGGTCGAGGAGATCCAGGATTTGGTCGAGGACGAGATCATGCGTCTCGACTGCTACGAGGTCGCCCGCCACTACATCATCTATCGCTATGTTCAGAGCCTGAAGCGCCAGAAGAACACGACCGACGACAAGATTCTGTCGCTGATCGAGTGCAATAACGAAGAGGTCAAGCAGGAGAACTCTAACAAGAACCCGACCGTCAATTCCGTCCAGCGCGACTATATGGCCGGCGAGATTTCAAAGGATCTGACTCAGCGTGTGCTGCTGCCCCAGGAGATCGTGGATGCCCACAATGAGGGCCTGATCCACTTCCACGATTCTGACTACTTTGCCCAGCACATGCATAACTGCGACCTGGTGAACCTGGAGGACATGCTCCAGAACGGCACCGTTATCTCGGGCACGCTGATCGAGAAGCCGCACAGCTTCTCGACTGCCTGCAACATCGCGACGCAGATTATCGCCCAGGTTGCTTCCTCCCAGTACGGCGGCCAGTCTATTTCGCTGACCCATCTTGCCCCGTTTGTTGAGGTGAGCCGTCAAAAGATTCGCGGCGAGGTTGCCCGCGAGCTCGAGGAGCTCGGTGTTTCGGCATCTGCCGAAAAGGTCCGTGAGGTCGTTGAGGACCGTCTGCGCGATGAGATCCGTCGCGGCGTCCAGACGATTCAGTATCAGGTCGTGACCCTTATGACCACCAATGGCCAGGCGCCGTTCGTGACGGTCTTTATGTATCTCAATGAGGCCCGTACGCCCCAGGAGAAGCACGACCTTGCCATGATCGTGGAGGAGACGCTTCGTCAACGCTATGAGGGCGTTAAGAACGAAGCCGGTGTGTGGATTACCCCGGCATTCCCCAAGCTTATCTACGTGCTCGAGGACGATAACATTCGCGAGGATTCGCCGTACTTCTATCTGACCAAGCTCGCCGCCAAGTGCACCGCCAAGCGCATGGTGCCCGATTACATCTCCGAGAAGAAGATGCGCGAGCTCAAGCTGTCGAAGGGCGAGACCGCCGGCAACGGCGATTGCTACACCTGCATGGGTTGTCGCAGTTTCCTGACGCCCGACCGCTCGGGCAACGGCTTTAACAATGTTGCCAACGCGCTGAACTATGACCCGACCAAACCTAAGTACTATGGCCGCTTTAACCAGGGTGTTGTGACCATCAACCTGCCCGATGTCGCGCTGAGCTCGCATCAGGACATGGACAAGTTCTGGAAGATCTTCGATGAGCGCCTTGAGCTGTGCCATCGTGCCCTGCTGTGCCGTCATGAGCGCCTGATGGGCACGCTTTCGGATGCCGCGCCGATTCTTTGGCAGTACGGCGCCCTGGCGCGTCTGAAGAAGGGCGAGACGATCGATAAGCTGCTCGTGGGCGGCTATTCCACCATCAGCCTGGGGTATGCCGGCCTGTATGAGTGCGTCAAGTACATGACGGGCCACAGCCACACCGAGAAGGAGGGCACGCCCTTTGCCATGGCAGTCATGCAGCGCATGAACGACAAGTGCGCCGAGTGGAAGGCCGAAAGCGATATTGACTTCTCGCTGTACGGTACCCCGCTTGAGTCGACGACCTACAAGTTCGCCAAGTGCCTGCAGCGTCGTTTTGGCATCATCCCGGGCGTGACGGACAAGGGCTACATCACCAACAGCTACCACGTCCACGTGTCCGAGGAGATCGACGCATTCGACAAGCTCAAGTTCGAGGGCATGTTCCAGCAGCTTTCGCCGGGCGGTGCCATCTCCTACGTCGAGGTTCCCAACATGCAGGACAACCTCAAGGCTGTCATCCGCGTGATGCAGTATATCTACGACAACATCATGTACGCCGAGCTCAACACCAAGAGCGACTACTGCCAGGTGTGCGGCTACGATGGCGAGATCAAGATTGTCGAGGATGACGGCAAGCTGGTGTGGGAGTGCCCCAGCTGCGGCAACCGCGACCAGGAGAAGATGAATGTCGCCCGTCGCACGTGCGGCTACATCGGTACCCAGTTCTGGAACCAGGGTCGAACCGAGGAGATCCGCGACCGCGTGCTGCATCTCTAATAACCATCCCAGGCCGCCCCGTAGCGAGGCCCCGGACCTTTACTCGCTATTTCGGACAGTCCTGGCTCACGACGGAGGCGCCACTGGCGCCTCCTGTTCGTGCGGAACTCATATCGAGCAAAGGTCCGGGGCCTCGCTACGGGGCGGCCAAGTTGATGTAGCTGAGATGCAGCACGCAGCCTGCTCGCTCCTCGAAGTTCTTAGCGGAAATGAGTTGACTTGCAACAACGCTTTGCTTGCGATGGCGGTTGAGCCGCAGCCCAGTTTTTATTAGACCTCGAACCCTATACTCGATGTTCGCTTCGTTCATTGAGTTACCCTTTGCATGAGGCCGGGACATATCGTCCCGCCCGCAGTTTCGCAGGCCGAAGGCCGAGAATGTTTGAGGACGGGATGATATGTCCCGGCCTCCCGGGAGAGTTACCTATGAACTACGCGAACATTAAGTATTTCGACATTGCTGATGGAGAAGGCGTCCGCACTTCTCTGTTTGTGAGCGGGTGCCGTCGTGGCTGCAAGAATTGCTTTAACTCCGTCGCGTGGGACTTTGCTGCGGGCGAGCCCTTTGATCGTGCCGTCGAGGACAAGATTATCGAGAGCCTCGATCATCCCTTTATTGACGGCCTGACGATTCTGGGCGGAGAGCCCATGGAGCCCGAGAACCAGGCGGGGCTCGTTGAGTTTGTCGAGCGTGTTCGTGCCGCTTATCCTGCGGGGTCAGGAAAGACCATTTGGTGTTTTACCGGCGACGTGCTCGAGGAGCTTATGCCGGGTGGTCGTCACCATACCGAGGTCACGGACCGTATCCTTGCCTGCCTCGACATGTTGGTGGATGGCCCGTTTGTTCAGGATCTTTATGATATCTCGTTGCGCTTTAGGGGCTCGAGTAACCAGCGTGTGATCGATATGAACGCTACGCGCGACCGCGCCGTGCGTGAGGGCGTTGCGCTTTGCGACGCTGTGGAGCTTTGGCGGGACGATCCAGTCTATTCGACCCATACTATGTAGCTTGTGGTCGATGCCGGAGGGCGTGGTACCATAGCGCGAACGTGAAATCGGAAAAGTGAGGCCCAGATGGTCGATCAGGAAAAAGTCGAGGCCGCCATTAAGCTGTTGCTTGAGGGCATAGGCGAGGACCCAACTCGTGAGGGCCTGCTGGAGACCCCGGCGCGCGTTGCCCGTATGTATGGTGAGATCGCCGGCGGCATGGACCAGAGTGCCGAGGAGCACCTGTCCAAAACCTTTGCCGTCGCTTCGAACGATTTGGTTATCGAGCGCGACATTACGTTCTACTCGCTGTGCGAACATCATCTGCTGCCGTTTTATGGCAAGGCCGCCATTGGTTATATCCCTAACGGTCGGGTGGCTGGGCTTTCCAAGCTCGCCCGCACGGTTGAGGTTTATGCCCGCCGTCTTCAGCTGCAGGAGCAACTGTGCACACAGGTTGCCGATGCCCTCATGGATTATCTCGCTCCCCAGGGAGCGATTGTGTTGATGGAGGCCGAGCATATGTGCATGACGATGCGTGGCGTGCAAAAGCCCGGCACCAAGACCGTGACGCTTGCTCGCCGCGGCGTCTTTGAGACCGATCCCGCGCTCGAGGAGCGTTTCTTTAGGATGCTGGGCCGCTAACCATGAGAGTCGTCAACGACTTTACATCGAAGACCGATGAGGGGACGTCGCGTCGCGGCTTTATGGCTTCGGGCCTGGCCCCCTTTGGTGCCATGCCTCGCATTGATTACATTTGTGCCAACGGGCTGTTCCGGCGGCACCTGGGCAACATCGTACAGTTGGAATCGGGGCGCATCTTCTGCCGCCACGGTATTGACCATCTGCTCGATGTCGCTCGCATTATGTGGATCAAGAATCTCGAGGAGCAGCTCGAATTTGACCGCGAGGTCATCTACGCCACGGCACTTCTTCACGATATCGGCAAAGATGAACAGTATGAATCGGGTATATCCCATGATGTTGCAAGCGAACGCGTCGCTGATGCGATTCTCGGCGGCATGCCCGATGATGTGGCGTTTGAGCCGGCCGATGCCGCAGCCATTAAGACGGCCATTCTGGGCCATCGAAAGCTGCGCGTGAACAGCCAACCGCTTGAGCGTCTGCTCTATGCGGCCGACAAAGCGTCGCGCGCCTGCTTTGCATGCCCCGCGCGCAATGCTTGCAACTGGAGCGATGATAAAAAGAACCTGTCGATTCGCGTGTAGTTAGTTTGCGCGGTTGGGGTTCTAAACGAAGGAGACGATCGCGTTGAGTAACAAAAAACTGCCCGAGAATGCAACCAAGACTGAAGGTGCTGAGCTCGCCCGCCGTGGAAGGGGCGAAATATCCACCGCAACGGCGGTGCCTCACGTGAGCTATGATGATCTGCGCCATGCCGATCGTATTGTCATTGACGGCCTTGAGGTTTTTGCCAACCATGGCGTGTATCCCGAGGAGAACGCGCTGGGTCAGAAGTTCATCGTTTCTCTGGTGCTCTATGCCGACCTGCGCGCGGCGGGGGAGCACGATAACCTGGATGCCTCGATTGACTACGGCTCGGTGTGCCACGATGTCGATGGCTATCTGCGCGAGCATACGTTTAAGCTCATCGAGGCGGCAGCCGAGGGGACAGCCCAGATGCTGCTGCGCCGTTATCCCTCGCTGCTTGGTGTGCGCATAAAGCTCGATAAGCCGTGGGCTCCTGTTGGCCTGCCCCTGGCAAGCTGCGGCGTCGAGATCGAGCGCGTGCGCTAACCGGTTCTAATACGACTCTATGGGTGGCTGCTTGAGCCGCTGCGACAGAGCTTTATTGTTGGGACAGTACGTGTCGAGCAGGGCGTGAAAACGCTGATTGTGGCTTGGCTCGAGCAAGTGGACGAGCTCGTGGGCGACAACCATGTCGAGGCATTCGACGGGGTAGGCGGCGAGCTCGCGCGCGATGCGAATGGCGCCGGATTTGGGCGTGCATGATCCCCAGCGCGTTTTCATGCTGCGCACGGAGATGCGGGCCACGGTGACGCCCATTGCGACTTCGTACGCGTGCACGATGTCGCGCAGCGCCGATGTGACCTCGGACGCGTAGAGCTGGTCGATGTGGGCTTGGAGCTCATCGGACGTTAGGACGTCGAGGATTGCGTGCCGCTTGGCCTGCGGGCCTTCGTCCGATTCATCGGTACCCATAAAACTTGCGAAGGTGGCCTGTTTGGGTCGCGGTGCGGGGGATGCAAAGTTGTGATCGAGTGCATCCTGTACCGTGATGGGCTTGCCCCAAAGTGCAATGATGGACGAGGGGCTGAGCGGCTCTCGTGCCGTCGCCTGACGCTGCTCGCGCTGGGCAAGTCGGCTGATAATCCAGGCGCTGTTGCGCTTCACAAACGCTTCGATACGCTCGCGGCTGGCGCCGATCGGTGCGCTGGCGTGGACCTCGCCGCTCGATGTGACGCGTAGGTTGAAGTTCTTGACGCGCTTTTTGGTAACGACGACGGGGATGGTCATCCCATCCGGTCGGGATGCGGAAATCGTAAACTGCTGCGTCAAAAGCGGTCCTTCAGATCGGGGACGGGCCGGCATGTCGACCGTTCGGCATGCCGGCCCGCTCAAGGGATGTGAAATTAATAACGCTCGAAGAAGGCAAGCGCGTTGTCGCTGCAGAGCTTTTGCATCACGGTCTTGCCAAAATGCTTGGAAAGCATGTTCTGGAACTCGGGCATCTTGCTGGCATCGGAGAGGAAAGCGGGCACCGTGGCACCGTCCCAGTCGCCGCCGAGCGCGATGACGTCCTCGCCGCCCAGGTCGAGCCAGTGCTCGATATGCGCCGCCAGCTGGTCGAAGGTGACGTCTGCGGCGGTCTTGTCGGTTGCGTCGTTGGAAAGGAACTCGCTGCAGTAGTTGAGGCCGACGATGCCACCCATGTCGCGAATGGCGCGGAACTGGTCGTCGGTAAGGTTGCGTTTGGCGCCGCAAACCGCACGGGAGTTGGAGTGGCTGGCGACGAAGGGACGCGTGGCGCGG
The DNA here is from genome assembly GCF_003475325.1 of Collinsella sp. AF33-16. GTDB lineage: Bacteria > Actinomycetota > Coriobacteriia > Coriobacteriales > Coriobacteriaceae > Collinsella. Next base: position 55,340 of record NZ_QRQC01000005.1, read on the forward strand.
GCGGCGACCTCGTCAAAGCACTCATCGTTGAGGTGGGAGACGTCGAGCACCATGCCGGCGTGCTCCATCTGCGTAAGCGCCTCGATGCCGGCGGCGGTGAGGCCGGCGTGGGTGTCGTGGCCGCTCGCGAGCGGTCCCTGCGCGTTCCAGCTGAGTGACGACATAAGCACGCCCAGGCTCTTGAGCACCTCGATCAGCGCGGGGTCCTCGGCAAAGAACGTGGCGTTTTCGATGGTGTGGATGCAGGCGACCTTGCCGTCCTTGAGCGCGGGGCGAATGTCTGCGGCGCTGCGCACGTTGACCATACGGTCGTGGTTGAGCATCGCCTGGCCGCTCATGTGCGCCATGATTTGCGCCTGGAAGCGCGCGGCGTGGGCGGTGGGAATCTCGTCGGGGACAAACGTGGCGAAGCACTGTGCCCACGGCGTGTTGCCGATCTTTGCGAGCGAGATGGCGCAGGCGTTGCCCTCGATGAGGTCGAAATCTTGCGGATGCGTTTCGTCGCCGGGGAAATAACCGTCGGTGCCGGCGGTAAAGCGCAGGTCGAGATCGAGCGTGGCCCAGCCGATGCGGTCGGCGGTGTCGCAGTGTAGGTCAAATACGGGATATGCCATGGTTCCTCCGGTTGCAGCGTTTCTTTGCAAACTGTCTTTGAATTGTATGACTAGGGTATAGTTAGCGCCATATGTTCACGGCGGCCCGCGTTGTGCGCCGCCCTTATCACGGAGGTTACCATGTCCAACAAGGGCAAGAAGGTCAAGACCCATTATCGTGGCACGCTCGACGACGGCACGCAGTTCGATAGCTCTTACGATCGCGGCGAGCCGCTGGAGTTCACCTGCGGCGCCGGTCAGATGATTAAGGGCTTCGACGCCGCTGTTGTCGACATGCAGGTGGGCGAGAAGAAGACCGTGCACATTCCCGCTGCCGATGCCTACGGCGAGCACAACCCCGAGATGGTTCTGACCTTCCCGGCCGAACAGGTTCCCAACATCGAGCAGATCGAGAAGGGCATGAAGCTCTTCCTGTCCACGCCGAGCGGCATGCCCGTCCCCGCCGTGGTCATCGACGTGACGCCCGAGGCCGTGACGCTCGACGCCAACCACGAGCTCGCCGGCAAGGATCTCAACTTTGATATCGAGCTCGTCGAGGTCGAGGGCTAGAGTATGCCTGAACGCTTGGTTTCGACGACATGCTTGGGAAATCTCAACGATCCGTCCTATGAACTCCTACTTCGCCGGGAGCTGGGCGGTGTCTTTGAAGTTGACGAGCTACTGCTCGATTGGGACCAGGCTGATGCCTGCGCGTTTGTGGGCGTGACGGAGCTGGGACGCACGATCGATGTTCGGCTGGATACTGCCGACGGCGGTCGTCTTGCCGATGGCGACGTGCTCGCCATTGACCGTTCGGGCATGGTGCCCGTGGCGGTTGTCGTGCGCCTGCGCAGCGCCGAGGTCTATTTGGTCGAAGTCGACCGCATGGATCCGATTGCACTCGCGCATGCGTGCTGGGAGATCGGCAACATGCATGCGCCGCTCTTCCGGGGCGACTCGGACGAGCATACCGTGCGCATGTATACGCCGGTGCAGCCTGTTTTGGGCCGCATGCTTCGGGGTGTCGAGGGAGCTCGAATCTCGATCGTTTCGCGCGAGCTCGATGCGGGCCGACGCTTTGCGTCGAGCGCGGCCGATGTTGTCGTGAGCATGGCTCCGGACTTTACCATCGTTAAAAAGACGCGCGACTAAGCGCGCGTATGCGCAAGACGGGCTTTGAGGGGTGACCGATCAAGGTCCGTCTTGCTGTTGATAGGAGGCTTTGGGGGAAGCATATGGGTCTTGAGGGAATCAAGCTGATTGCATGCGATTTGGACGGCACGCTGCTGCACCCGGGGGAGCGCGAGCCGCGTTCCGAGGCCTTTGAGCTTATCGATGAGCTGCATCGTCGCGGTATCGTGTTTATGCCGGCGAGTGGCCGTCAATATGCGAGCCTGCGCTACCTGTTTGCCCCGGTGGCCGATGAACTCGCCTATGTATGCGAAAACGGAGCCCTGGTCATGAGCGAGGGGCGTGCCGTGGTCAAGCGTTCTATGGAGCGTGGCCTGGCCATGGATATCGCGAATGCCGTGGTTGCGTACCCCCATGCCGACGTGACCCTTTCGTGCGAGGGACACCTCTACACCATGAGCAGCAACGATGCGTTTGTTGACCACCTGCGTTATGAGGTCCATTGTGATGTGGCGGTAGTCGACCGTCCCGAAGACATTGACGAGGATGTCATTAAGATTGCCTTCCAGACGCCCGAGGCGGAGCAGCCGGCGGCGCTGGAGTATTTTGTGCGTCGCTTTAGCGACCGGGTCGATGTGATGACGTCGGGAACCGAATGGACCGACTTTATCGGCTTTGATTCGGGCAAGGGGTCCGCGCTTGCCGATTATGGTTGTGCGCTGGGGATCTCACCTAACGAAATGATGGCGTTTGGCGATAACGAAAACGATCGCGACATGCTCAACGTGGTGGGCCATCCCTATCTGATGGAGAGCTGCAATCCCAGCATGCGCGGTGTCAATGACCGTGTCCGCTACGTGCGCACGGTCGAAGAGGAGCTGCGTCGTCTACTTGCTGAGTAGGCATGTCCCAAACATCTACCGGCAGTCGGGGCAGAGACCCTCGAAGATGGTGTAGTGCGACGTGACGTGCCAGCCGATTTGCTCGGACGCCTTGGCGTCGAGCTGGGCATCGAAGGGGAGCGGTACGTCGATGACGCGGCTGCACGAGGTGCAGATGATATGCGCATGCGGCTCGATGGTGCGATCGAAGCGGCTGCCGCCCGGCGTCTTGATGGAGAGGATTTCGCCGGCGTCGGCCAAGAGATTGAGATTGCGGTAGACTGTACCGCGGCTGATTTTGTCATCCTGCGCGCGCACGACGTTGTAGATTTCGTCGGCGGTGGGATGGTTATAGCTTTGGCGCACGGCGTCAAGAACCAGCTTTCGCTGCCTGGTATTCCTTCTTTGCACCGCCATGCGCCTCGCCTCTTTTCTATTAACGGTCGTAGGTAAATGATACCGTATTTAGCACACAATACTAATAACGAGGCGTGAAACCGTCTTCATTGGCAAGTGGGGCTCGAGCCTGGGCGTCTGCGAGGCGAAAACGCGTTCCCATGCGCTCGTAGGAGGCATGAAGCGCTTCGAGATGAGATAGGATATTTGCCGGAGCTCCCTGTATCTCCATCTCGACTGAGCCGTCTTCCATGTTACGCACCCAGCCGGTGAGCGCGCGTGCCTGCGCGAGGTTGGTGTTGGTAAAGCGAAAGCCAACGCCCTGGACTTGCCCCGCCCAGCGCAGGAAATAGCGCAGGGGAGTGTCTTGAGTGGCCTCGTCGCTTGCGAGCACAGTAAGCCTGCGGCGCAGCTCGAGCTCGACGTTTGATGGTTTTTGAGGTTCTCGACTGCCGCCGGTGACGCTGGAGAAGAGCGTATCGAAGAGGCCCATCGCTATGCCTGCTTGCCTGCGTCGGCCGGGAAGGTTATGCCGGCCTGCTGGCGCACGGCATCCATGATGCGCAGCGAGACGAGCGTGACATCGCGGTAGTGACCAAGTTCGTGACGTCCCGCCGGGGTCTCCCAAATCTCTTCCTTAACGTTATCGATGCCGCCGATGGCGGTGATAAAGTCTGTGAGTTCGTATTCCATAGTGTTGCTCGATTTGGGCAGGTCGAGCACGCGGCCGTTGTCGCCCTGTTCGCGCGGTGCCTCGGTCGCCGAGCCGCGTACGACATCGCCGCGATAGTCGATGCGGACGTTGCGGGGCGTGGACAGATGGTCGATCTGGATAGTGCCACGCTCGCCTTCGATCTGCGAGGGCAGCAGGTCATTCGTTATTTTGGAGTGCGCGAGCTCGACGGAGATACGGCCACCGCCGTAGCTGGCGAGGATGGAACCGCAGCCGTCGATGGGGCCGTGCGTGAGCTGTCGCGTGGCGGGGTCGAGCAGAGTAGCCATGCTCGTAAGGCCGGAGGGCATGCCGAAAATCTCGACCATGGGCTCGACGGTGTAGACGCCAATGTCCATGAGGGAACCCGATGCCATATTGCAGTCGAAGATATTGGTGGCGCGTCCCGCGAGAATCTCGTTGTAGCGCGAGGAATATTTGCCAAAGCGCAATGAGGCGCGGCGGATGGGGGCGATCTCGCCTAGGGCGTCCTCGATGGCGTGGAAGGCGGGGTCGTGGAGGGGACGCATGGCCTCGAGGGCCACGACACCTGCTGCCTCGGCAGCGCGGAAGACTTCCAGCGCCTGCGCTTCGGTGGCGCAGAAGGGCTTCTCGACGATGACATGCTTGCCACCGGCGATGCAGGCAAGGGCCTGCTCGTAGTGAAGCGCATTGGGGCTGCCGATGTAGACGGCGTCGACGTCGTCGGCGGACGCAAGCTCGTCAAGTGCGGTGAAGTTACGCTCGCCGCCGTGTTCGGCGGTAAAGGCGGCGCCGCGCTCGGCATCGCGCGAGAGCGTGCCCACAAACGCGGCTTGGTCGTTGGCGTTGACGACCTGGATAAAGTCGTCGGTAATCATAGATGTGCCGATGGTCGCTATACGCGGCATGTATCCCCCTCGTGCCGTTCGGTTTACAGGATGAGTGTAGCGCGAGGGGGCAGGAAATAGCGTGCGAAAACGCCGTTACAGGTCGCTCTCGTTAAAGCCGGTATCGATATCGAGGTTGCTGCCGTCGGCCGCCGTGGTGGCGAGCTCATCGCAGCGCTCGTTGAGCTCATGGCCGGCGTGACCCTTAACCCAGATGAACTCAACCTTGTGCTTGCTTTTGGCGGCGAGTAGGCGCTCCCACAGGTCGCGGTTCTTGACGGGCTGCTTGTTGGCGGTTTTCCATCCGCGCTTTTTCCAGCCGTCAATCCAGTGCTTGTTGAAGGCGTTGACGACGTACTGCGAATCGGAATGGACCTCGACCTCGCAGGGGCGGTTAAGTGCCTCGAGCGCCACGATGACCGCCATGAGCTCCATGCGGTTGTTGGTGGTCTTGGCGTAGCCGCGCGAAAGCTCGGAGGTGAAGGTCTTGCCGGCGGGGTTGGTGTATTTGAGCACGGCGCCGTAGCCGCCGCGTCCCGGATTTGATCGGGCCGAGCCGTCGGTATAGATGATGACCTTCACGGGCTTCCTTTCGTTGGGTACGTTTCGTGTGAGTGACCATTGTAGCGCCATGCCCGCCGGGGGCTAGCAATCTACGATTTCTACCCCGTCTTCCGACAGTTAGTTGGCACGGATGATGCGGTTGAGCTCGTCGAGGTATTGCTGCAAGAGGGGAGAGGGCTTGCGCTCGTCGTGCATGATATAGCCTACGTGCATCGTTGGGGCGTCTGCTAACGGGATCGATGCCATACCCCATTGCATTTCATTGGAGAGGACACCGGTCGACAGGGTGTAACCGTTCGACGTGATAAGTAAGTTAGTAAGTGTTCCGCGGTCCGAGATTCGTATGTTGCGGTCGCAAGGGATATAGCTAAAAGGTTCCTCGGCGTAATAGAAGGAGCTCGAGGTGCCTTGCTCAAAGCTGTAGCGCGTATAGGGTGTAAGGTCGGCAAGGGACAGCTGCGGGCGGCGTGCGAGCGGGTGGCGCTCGCTAACGAAGACGTGGACCGTCGCGTCGAAGAGGGGATGGAAGCTTGCGCGGGCATCGGCGAAGGCCTTCTGCAGAACGCGGGCGTTAAAGTCGTCCAGATAGAGGATGCCGATGTCGCTGCGAAACGCGCGGACGTCATCGATGATCTGCGACGTGGTGGTCTCGCGCATGATGAATTCGAACTTGCTGTCCCGGCAGCGCTCGACGACGTTGACGAAGGCCTCGACCGAAAAAGCGTAATGCTGGGCCGAGACGGCAAGGCGCGCCTGGGGCGTGCCGCCGTCCTCGTAGCGGGCCTCGAGCATATCGGCCTGCTCTACGACTTGACGCGCATAGCCCAAAAGCTCGGTGCCGTCGTTGGTGAGCGTGACGCCGCGGCTGGAGCGCGTAAAGATCTCCAGATGGAGCTCCTGCTCGAGGCTTTTGACGGCGTTGGAGATATTGGACTGTGCGGTATAGAGGCGCTGCGCTGCGGCGTTAATTGAGCCGGATTCTGCCACGGCGATAAGAAAGCGAAGCTGCTGGAGGGTCATCGGCGCCCGTCCTTTCGATAGCTATCTAAAAAACCGATAACAGGCTAGCGCTTTTAAGTGATTGACTGAGGGAGACGATGCTCGTACTATTCAAAACACACAAAGGCGGTAGGTAATTAAGCCGACCACGGAACCGGGATGCGAAAGGAGGCCCGCATATGAATTGCTTACCAAGACGAATGCCGGGCTCCTGTTTGCGCCCGTCGGCGTGATCAGGAGACAGCGACTTACTTCTCTCTTTTTATTTACTTTCGTTCGATCAAGGAGATCATCATGAGCCAGTTCATCAACAACCCCGAGCACACCTTTGGTTTCGATACCCTGCAGCTTCATGTTGGCCAGGAGAGCGCCGACCCCGCATCCGACTCCCGCGCCGTGCCTATCTACCAGACCACGAGCTATGTGTTCCGCAACTCCCAGCACGCCGCCGACCGCTTTGGTCTTGCCGACGCCGGTAACATCTACGGCCGTCTGACCAACTCCACCCAGGGCGTCTTTGAGGACCGTATCGCCGCGCTCGAGGGTGGCGTGGCCGGTCTTGCCGTCGCCTCCGGTGCCGCTGCCATCACCTATACCCTGCAGGCTCTTGCCCAGGCTGGTGACCACGTGGTGGCTCAGAAGACCATCTACGGTGGCTCCTACAACCTGCTCGAGCATACGCTCTCCCAGTTTGGCGTCGAGACCACGTTTGTCGATGCTCATAACCTGGAAGAGGTTGAGGGTGCCATCAAGGACAACACCACGGTCATCTATCTCGAGACGCTCGGCAACCCCAACTCTGACATCCCCAACATCGACGCCATCTCCGAGATCGCCAAGAAGCACGGTCTGCCGGTTGTCGTCGACAACACCTTCGGCACCCCGTATCTGTTCCGTCCGCTGGAGCATGGCGCCAATATCGTTGTCCACTCCGCAACCAAGTTCATCGGCGGCCACGGCACCTCGCTGGGCGGTGTGATCGTCGACGGCGGTAACTTCGATTGGAAGGCGAGCGGAAAGTACGCCCAGATCGCCGAGCCCAACCCCTCCTACCATGGCGTCTCGTTTGCCGAGGCTGCCGGTCCCGCCGCCTTCGCAACCTATGTCCGCGCCATCCTGCTGCGTGACGAGGGTGCCTGCATCAGCCCGTTCAACGCCTGGGTCCTGCTCCAGGGCACCGAGACCCTGTCGCTGCGCGTCGACCGCCATGTCGAGAACACCAAGAAGGTCGTTGAGTTCCTTGCCGGCGACAGCCACGTTGCCAAGGTGAACCACCCGAGCCTGCCTGAGCACCCCGATCACGAGCTCTATCAGAAGTACTTCCCCAACGGCGGCGCCTCGATCTTCACCTTTGAGATTAAGGGTGGCCAGGAGGCTGCCTGGAAGTTCATCGATCATCTGCAGGTGTTCTCGCTGCTCGCCAACGTGGCCGACGTCAAGTCGCTCGTCGTGCACCCGGCTACCACCACGCACTCCCAGCTCTCTGCCGAGGAGCTCGCCGAGCAGAACATCACGCCCTCCACGATCCGTCTTTCCATCGGTACCGAGAACGCCGAGGACATCATTTGGGATCTGAAGCAGGCCTTCGCCGCGCTGGACGAGTAAGGCGACTTGTGCAAGGACCCCTTGCGACTCGATAGGTATAACTGCATAAATGCCTGCTCAAGGCGCCTGCGCAAGCAATGGTTGCGCAGGCGTCTTTTTTGCATAGGAAGGGCGCTATTACAGGGTTTTTGGCATGCTTTATGCATTCGAGTTGTGGAAAACTCCTGTTGAGAGGATGTGAGTTTTACGCAATTGACGTGCGCCTTTTGAGTAAAACCGCAGGTCGCGATTTGCTCGAGGTACTATGCAGCGCGATCGAATCACACGCAGCTCAAACGCAGCAAAAACGCACTACGGAGGTTTCCAGCTACATGAGGATCGATTCACGAAAACCGAAAGCCGCTGCCCTTTCCGCCGCTCTGACCGTGGCACTTTTGGCAGGCGCCGGCGCAACTGATGCCCACGCGGCAACACTGTCCGATACGGTTGGATCTACGCCGTCCGAGGCGACGCTGGTACAGCCCGTTGATTATCGCGGCGATGGTTATGGTTCCATGCAGGAGTGGAACGCCTCGATGGAGGCCAAGCGCGATTCCCTTGAGATGCGCGCTCAGATCATTATGAATATGTATGGTGACTATGCCACCGATGACGAGCACGCTGTGCTGCAGGGTTGTATCGATGGTGCGGGCAGCCTTTTGACGATGGGGGAGGTCGACGCGAAGTCGACCGAGCTCGATGAGCTGCGCACTGCGCTTGAGAATGCCAAGCGCGAAGCGCTCGAGGCCGCCGCAGCCGAGGCGGAGGCTGCCGAGGCCGCCCAGGCTTCGTACTACAACGCCGGTTACACTCCGTCCTACGCGTCTGCCGCGTCCTACGCGAACGGATCGGGCCTGACGCGCTCTGCGGGTGTCAATAACTACAACGGGCGCCGCGAGACCTATTACAGCAGCAATGTGCTTTATCACTATCGCACGGGCGAATGGACTCAGGATTCTGAGGGCTTCTGGCGCGATTCCGACGGCTATTACGTTGTTGCCGCGGGCGATATGGCCCAGGGCTCGACCTTTACGGGCTCCAAGGGTGATTGCAAGGTCTATGACTCCGGCTGCGCCGCCGGAACCACCGATTACTACACCGGTTGGTAATCTGCTATCAGAGCAAAATAGGCACATGATGGGCGGGCGTCTTTACTGAGCTTTTAGGCAACGTAAAGCCGCCCTTTCTTTATGTGCGTTTGAGCTAACAGAGCCCTTACCGTGGCGGTACGCTGGGCGTATGCATACGGGGCACACTGGTTCATGAGAAATAAGGTCTTTCTCGTGGAGGAAGTGGTCTCATGAACGCTCGAGATATCGCTATCGCCGCCGTCGCATTGGTACTTGGCTGTCTTGGCCCTACAGCTGCGTTTGTCGCAGGCATGCAGGGCTCGTGCGGGGCTGCTCCTATTGTGGTCGGCGCGCTCATCGCAGCAGCGCTGCTGGGAAGTGCGGGCGTGACCCTTTGTCGCGATGACGAGGACGAGACGCCGCAGGTGCGGCGCTAGCCGTTGTGAAGCTGGTTTTGCCCATAGATGAAGAAGGAAGCCGCCGCAAGGGGAGTGCCCTTTGCGGCGGTTTTTGCTATTGAGACTGTTGGATGCGGTGCGGCGGCGTTACCAGCTGGCCTCGATTTCGCGGATGCGCGAATAGAGCCATTCGTTTTGCGGCACCTGGATACCGTGCTTGGCCGCGAGGCGGCAGATGGTACCCGCAAATTCCTCGACCTCGGTTCTGCGTTGAGCGATGCGGTCTTGCGCCATCGAGGGCATGCCGGCGGGATCGAGCCCTTTTATGAGACGCACCATCTGCGTCAGGTCTTCCTCGGTGAGCTCGATGCCCTCGGCATTGGCGACTGCAAGCGTCTCGCGCATGGCGGAGACAAAACTGCGGAGCTGCTCGGAGCCCTGCTCCGTAGCGCTTCCGTAGGTGCCGCCGTAGGCCATACAGGTCTGGTTGATGCCGTCGTTGAGCATGAGTTTGGCCCACATGCGATGTGCGATGTCGTGCTCGACGGTATGGGCGATGCCGCAGCGCGTGTAGAGCCCGTCGATAGCGGTGACGGTCGCGGGGTCGGTGCCGGCGGCCGCACCAAAGCGGATCTCGCCCGCATTGGTAAAGGTGAGCGCGCCGTTGAGAAACACAGCGTCCATGCCTTGGCAGATTCCGAGGACGGTGTGCTCCCAGCCAAAGCGCTCGGCAATCTTTTGCTCGCTCGTGATGCCGTTGCATAGGGATGCGATGAGCGTGTCGGGCCCTACGATGCGTTCCATAGTCTTGAGCGCCTGGTCGAGTCCGGTTGTCTTGACCGTGAGGATGACCAGGTCGACGGGCGTCGCCTCGCTCGCGCGGACGGACTTGAGCGCGCAGGGCTTGCCGTTGACGGTGAGCGCATCACCCGCGTGGCGCTCAAAGCGCGCGTCGTCCATAACGTATTCGACGGCGTCGTTGCCGAGCGCTTGGGCGATCATGCTGCCGTAGAGCAGGCCCACGCCGCCCTTGCCGATGAAGGCGACCTTGTTGATCTGCATGTGAATCATCTCCCCATAAAAAGGCGACCGCGTATGGGGCGTCTGATGGATTGTATGCCGCCGGGCCATGTCGCGTGCACCGGATGGCCGTATTTAGAAGAACAAACGCATGGGAACTTATGACGCGGGGCAGACCGCAAAGACACGTGCGGGATATCCGACGCCATCACGCACCTTGGGGAAGGTGCAGAAGATGACGGCGCCCGTGGCGGGAAGCTCGTCCAGATGGTCCATGACCTCAATCTGGTAACGGTCGACTGAGAGGATGTACTGTTCGCCGGGGTAGGGGTAGGCATCCTCGCGTGTGGTCACGGTTGCGGGGTCGGTGTCTGCCGGTTCGTGGCCGATGGCACCGATGTTGCGCTCTTCTACAAGCCATTTGATGGCATCGAGGTCCCAGCCGGGGTAGTGGGGTTGGCCGTCCTCGTCCTTGTTTTCGAGGTCGGCGAGCTTGGACCAGTCGGAGCGGAAGGCGACGAAAGCGTCCTTGGGAATGCGACCGTGCTCGTCCTCCCAAGCCTTGAGGTCATCGATGGTCAGGATAAAGTCGGGGTTTGCGGCGCACTCCTCGTGCTTGTCGATGACGCAGAGCGGATGCATAAACTCGATAGGTTCGATCTCGCCAAGGGAGCGGCCATCAACATGGAAGTGGCGCGGCGCGTCGACGTGGGTGCCGTACTGCGAGGCGACCGAATACTGGAAGCAACGCATGGGCGCGAGCATATCTTCGGGCGTGCCGGGCAGGTAGTCGAAGAGCTTGGTGGACTCAAATGGCTCAAAGCCAAACCAGTGCGGGGTGTCGCACGAGAGCATATGGGTGAGGTCAACCCAGCGATAATCGGTGCTTTTGAGCTGGGATGCGAGGTTCCAAAGGTCGAGCGCGGGCATGGGTGACTCCTTTCATCGGGCTTTTTGCTGATGTTAAAGCGGTGCCGTGACAGCTCGATTTCTGCTGCGTTACGATACGTTCTCGATTGCGATTCCACGATGTTTCGGCCGCGTGACCATTGTGTTTCGCCTTGCCGGGGCGCTGATGGCGAAGGGAGGGGCCGTGCAATACCGCGTTGACCCCAAAAGTGGTAACCGAATATCTGCTCTGGGTCTGGGCTGCATGAGGTTTCCCGGTTCGCCGGGACACCCCGATGCGAAGACAGCCGATGCCATCATTTCCCATGCGGTGGAGCTGGGGATTAATTATCTGGATACTGCGTATCTCTATCCCGGTAACGAGGCGTGCGTGGGCGCCTCACTTGAGCGCTTGGGGCTGCGCGACCGGGTGTTGCTGGCGACCAAGTTGCCGCACGCTTCGTGCAAGTGCGCGGAGGATTTCGACCGGTTCTTCGACGAGCAACTGCGTCGCCTGCGGACCGACCATATCGACTATTACCTTATGCACAACATCACTTCGCCCGCCCAGTGGGAGCGCGTGGTGGCGTTGGGCATCGAAGACTGGATTGCGCACCAAAAGGCTGCGGGGCGTATTCGCCAGATAGGTTTTTCGTATCACGGCAGTGCGGCGGACTTCCTCACGATGCTCGACGCGTATGACTGGGATTTTTGCCAGATTCAGTACAACTACGCTGGAGAGCGCTACCAAGCGGGAACGGCGGGACTTATAGCAGCCGCCGAGCGCGGGCTCGCGGTGTTTGTGATGGAACCGCTTTTGGGCGGACGCCTGGCGGGCAAGCTGCCTCCGCGGGCCCGCGCCGTGCTCGATGACGTACGCGATCCGTACCTGAAGACGCCGGCTGCTTGGGGCCTTTCGTGGGTGTGGAACCATCCTCAAGTCACGATGCTGCTTTCGGGCATGACCGATACCGCGCAGGTGGACGAGAACGCGGTGCTGGCCGATCGGGCCCTGCCGGATTCGATGACAGCCGCTCAGCTCGATACCATCGCACGCGTGCTGGCGGAGTTTGAAAAATCGAATCGCGTGCCCTGCACGGGATGCGGCTACTGCATGCCATGTCCCAAGGGTATTAACATTCCCGGCTGCTTTGCCGCTTACAACGCGAGCTATGCGCACAGCTGGTTTACGGGGCTGTCGCAATACTTTACGGCGAGCGCGGTGCGCACGAGCGAGCCCAAGCTCGTGAGCAATTGCGTCAAGTGCGGCAAATGTGCGCGTCACTGCCCGCAACACATCGATATCCCCGAGCGTCTCGACGACGCGCGCCGACGTTTCCAGCCTGGCCCCGTAACGGCCGCGCTTAAAGTCTTCAGCAAAACTCGCTCCTCATGACCCTTTTATATCTTGTGATGGAATAGTTCCTGTTTGCGGCAGAATAGGGCGATAGCAGGAACTATTTCGTCGCAACTGAAGGGGGCTGTCGTGGGCTATCGGGATTCATGTGATGATTTGCGTGAGGTTCGTTGGGGCGTTTTGGGCGCTGGGCACATTTCGCATCGATTTGCATCGTCGCTCAAGAAGGTCGACGGGGCACGGCTGGTGGCTGCGGCCGGCCGCACTCCTGCACATGTCGAGGAATTTTGTCGAGCGTTTTCGATCGATGCTGCGCACAGTTATGTCACGGCTGACGATGGCGGCGATGCGGCTTATGATGCGCTGATTGCCGACCCCGATGTCGACGCAATCTACTTGGCTCTTCCGCATGGTATGCATACGCGTTGGGCCTGTCGCGCGCTGCGCGCCGGAAAGGCCGTGCTGTGCGAAAAGCCGGCCGTTTTGAGTGAGGAAGAGGCTCTCTCGATTGCCTCCGCCTCTCGCGAGTGCGGCGTGCTGTTTATGGAGGCGATGAAGAATCGGTTTTGCCCGATGCGCACTCGCGTGGAGGACTTGCTTGCGTCGGGCGAGCTCGGCTGTATCGTCTCGATCGAAAGCGTGCAAAAACTCGATTATGGTGAGTTCCCTTCGAGTTATCTGCTCGATCCGTTGCAGGGCGGCTGTCTATATGACATGGGCTGCTATGCGGTCGGGTGGTTTGAGGATCTGCTTGCGGGTGCGTGCGATGTTTCGTCTCGTGAAGTTCGCTGGCGTGACGTATTAGGCGGCCGCGTGGATTGGGCCGATGAGATCCATATGAGTGTCGGCGGTATACCCATTCATATGGTGTGCGACGGCAAAGCAGCATATGAAAGCCGCTTAATGATTGCTTGCGAACGGGGTTCGGTGGAAATCGAGCGCCTCCATCGCCCCGAGCTCGCCCATGTGAAGTACTCCGACGGACGAATGCTCGAAATTAATGCCCCGTTTGATGTCGATGATTTCTACGGCGAAATTCAGCATGCGACGCAGCTCGTCCAGACGGGAGAGCTTGAAAGCCCCGTTATGCCTCTTGCCGCCACGCAGCGCTGCGCGCAGATAATCGATGCGATTCGCTTGACGCTCTAGGCTGCGGTGCTGGTGCTCAAGGGGGCTCGGCGGACCTTGCCCCTGATGCCCCTTTTATATCTTGCGGTGGAATACGGTCTGATTGCGCCAAAATAAGGCACCAATAGACCGTATTTCACCGCAACTGATGAGGGGGAGTTGGAGATGCTGACGATCGGGTGTCATCTTTCGACGACGAAGGGCTATCGGGCGATGGGGGAGACGGCGTTGTCCATTGGCGCCAATACCTTTGCGTTCTTTACGCGCAACCCGCGCGGTGGCAAGGCAAAAGACCTTGACATGGATGACGTGGCGGCTCTGCGCGAGCTTATGGCGCAAAACGACTTTGGACCGCTGGTGGCGCATGCCCCGTATACCTATAACCCCTGCTCCGCTAAGGAGCGAGCGCGCGAGTTTGCCTTGGAGGCTATGGCGGAAGATTTGCAGCGTCTGGAAGCACTGCCCGGCAACTACTACAACTTCCATCCCGGTGCGCATGTGGGACAGGGGGCAGACGCCGGCATTCAGATGATTGTCGACACGCTGTGCCAGGTGATGTTTGAGGGACAGCAGACGACGGTATTGCTTGAGACCATGGCGGGCAAGGGCACCGAGGTGGGCCGTAGCTTTGAAGAGCTGACGCGCATTATCGAGGGCGTTGCCGCCAAGTGCCCGGAGCTGTCCGATAAGCTGGGCGTTTGTTTGGACACCTGCCATGTGAGCGATGCTGGCTACGACATCATCCATGACCTGGACGGCGTACTCGACGAGTTCGACCGCGTGGTGGGTATCGAGCGCTTGCGCGCCGTGCATATCAATGACTCCAAGAACCCCTGCGGCGCCCATAAGGATCGCCACGAGTGCATCGGCAAGGGCTACCTGGGTAGTGAAGAGTTTGGCGGCGGTATGCAGGTTATGCAGAATATTGTATCGAATAGCCGCTTGCGTGCACTTCCATTTATTTTGGAGACGCCGAACGAACTTGCAGGTTATGCAGCTGAAATCAAACTGTTAAGGTCATTGCAGCAGTAATGACTGTTGCTAAGTGGAGTATTCCATTCACGTTATGGGTTTGTTTCAATCAGTTTTCTCATTGCAGATTCGTAATTCCGGGTGCATAATAGCCAACAGTTTTTGCAGACCTCTGAATCAAACGGGGTCACTGGAAGGAGACTGATTATGAAGCTCAAGAAGCTTGGCGCGTTTGCAGCCACGGGCGCCATGGCGCTCGCCCTCGCACTGACGGGCTGCGGCTCGTCCAACGCCACCTCTGGTTCCGATGCCGGTTCCAGCAGCTCTGACGACGCTAAGGTCGAGAAGGTCGACGGCTCCAAGGAGTACGCGCTCGTCAAGGACGGTACGCTCACCGTCGGCACCTCTGCCGAGTACGCGCCGTTTGAGTACAAGGATGACAACGGCGACTACCAGGGCTTTGACCTTGAACTCATCAAGGCTATCGGTGACAAGTTGGGTCTGGATGTCGAGTACGTCAACAACGACTTCGACACGCTCGTCCCCGGCGTTGCTTCGGGCGCCAAGTACGACGTCGCTATCGCGGCTATCACCGACACTCCCGAGCGTGAGAAGGAAGTTACTTTCTCCGATTCCTACTACATGGACGATCAGGCTATCGTGACCAAGGTCGATAACACCGACATCACGGCCGACAACTACAGCGAGAAGCTCAACAACGCTGACGCTACCATCATCGTCCAGTCTGGATCGACCGCCGAAGCCTTTGCCCAGGAGAACTTCCCCAAGGCCAAGATCGTCCCCTACAAGGACGCTACCGAGTGCTTCAGCGCCCTGCAGTCCGATAAGGGTGACGCCGTAGTCACCAACCGCTCCGTTGCCAGCCAGCTGACCGCCGAGCAGTTCAACACCTGCCAGACCATCAAGCAGGTCAGCACCGGCGAGGAGTACGCCATCGCCATCAACCAGGGCAATACCAAGCTCAAGGACGACATCAACCAGGCCATCAAGGACCTGACCGACGACGGTACCGTTGACGCCCTCATGGCTAAGTACAACATCAAATAACTACTTGATTGCGCGCGGGCCCTTTCCGTTTTGCGGAGAGGGCCTTTGCGCTTCTCTTGACGGAGAGCGTTTCCGTCTCGTTTTGCCGGCAACTTCTACGATAGGAGCCACCTTGTCTCGACTGAACAAAGGGGCCGCGGAGCAGCGTTTTCCACTGCCCGCCTTGCTCAAAAAGCTAGCCTGCGTCATGGCCGTGGCGCTCGCGCTGGTGTGCGCGGGGGCATATGCGCCCACGACCGCCCAGGCGCTTGAGACCGCAAAGATCACCGCCCGACCCAACACCGGTTCGGGCAGCGCTGTGGTCGGCGGCACCGAGACGCGAATTACCTGGGAAGTTCAGGCCGATGCCGACGAGGAGCTGAGCGGTCTTTCGCTGACGTTTGTCGACGGCACGACGTTTGGTGCCGATGACACGCGATTGACGATGCTCTCGGGCGATGACCTCATGGACCGTACGCCCATGAAGCCTACGTGCAAGGTCGACGGCCAGACGCTCAAGATCGATTTTGGCGAGACGGCTCCGGCCGGCGGCTATTTCCGTGTCGAGGTCTACGGCGTGACCTTCCCCGTCGAGGGCGGCGACGAGGCTTTTAGCGGCACCTACACGTTGGCTGCCGGTTCAACCAAGAAGATCTCCAAGATTCCTTCCGTCGAGATTAAGGGCGTGACGGCATTCGATAACTTCCTGGCCGACCTTAAGGAGCAGCCGTGGGTCGAGGCATGGAATTCCAACATGTTCCTTCGCCTGTTCCTGAACCCGGTCATTTTGGTTCAGAGCCTGCCGATCGTCTTCAAAGGCTTCCTCATGTCGCTCTCGATCGTGCTCGTGGCATTTCCGTTGGCCATTCCCTTTGGCTTTGCCTTGTCACTCATGCGCATCTCCAAGTCGCGCATCCTGCGTTGCCTTGCCGGCATCTATGTGAATATCATCCGCGGTACGCCGGCGTTCCTGCAGATCTACATCGCGTTCTTTGGCCTGCCGCTGGCCGGCGTCAAGGTTGACGATTATGTGCTGGGCGTCATCGTCATGGCCATGAACTCGTCCGCCTACCTGTGCGAGATCTTCCGCGCCGGTATTCAGTCGATCCCCAAGGGCCAAAACGAGGCCGCGCGCTCGCTGGGCATGAACGCCTTCCAGACGCTGCTCTACGTTATGATTCCGCAGACGTTCCGCAATGTCCTGCCTACGCTGACCAGCGAGTTTATCCTGCTTTACAAGGATACGTCGCTGCTCGCGGCCGTGGGCGTGGTCGAGATCGTCATGAACGCCCGTACCATCGTGGCCACGACGGGTTCCATTACGCCGTATGTGGTTGCCGCGCTGTTCTACCTGGTCATCACCCTGCCGCTTGCTCGCTTGGTGAGCGGTCTTGAGGCGAGGCTTCTGGGGACGGCCGAAACCAAGAAGAAGCGTCCCGCCAAGAGCGCCGGACAGGTTGTCGCGACGCCCGCCGACCACATCGCCGGTCTGTAAGGAGGTCCTATCATGAGCGAAACCAATAACTCGAACGAGGTCGTCGTCAGCATCAAGAATCTCCAGAAGGCCTTTGGCGACAACGTGGTCCTGCGCGATATCGATCTGGATGTGCACAAGGGTGAGGTCGTTGTGGTCTTGGGCCCCTCGGGCTCGGGCAAGTCGACGATGCTTCGCTGCATCAATCGTTTGGAGCATCCCACGAGTGGCTCGATTATCGTTGAGGGCGTGGATGTGTGCGCCAAGGGTGTCGACCTCAACAAAGTGCGTACGCACCTGGGCATGGTCTTTCAGCAGTTCAACCTGTTCCCGCACCTGTCGGTCAAAAAGAACGTCATGCTTGCGCAGCAAAAGGTGCTCAAGCGCAGCAAGGAAGAGGCCGAGAAGATCGCCGTCGAGGAGCTCACCAAGGTCGGTCTGGCCGAGCGCATCGATTTTATGCCGAGTCAGCTTTCGGGCGGTCAGCAGCAGCGCGTGGCCATCGCCCGCGCCCTGTCGATGAATCCACACGTGATGCTCTTTGACGAGGCCACGTCGGCGCTTGACCCCGAGCTTGTCCGCGACGTCCTGGGCGTCATGCGCGACCTGGCACGTGACGGTATGACCATGATCGTGGTGACCCACGAGATGGGCTTTGCCCGCGATGTCGCCGACCGCGTCGTCTTTATGGACGGCGGCGTCATTGTGGAAGAGGGTACGCCGAGCGAGGTCTTCGACCACCCCAAGAGCGAGCGCACCAAGGCGTTCTTGGGCAATATCTCGTAGCTGGTTCATGCGGCTGGCATTACAGAAAACGGGGCTGGACATGAATCCAGTCCCGTTTTTTGTTGGGATGTCGATAATGTAGCGTGAGCCCCTTCTGTCGGGCTCGGTGCTGCTGCTAGGCCAGCTCGGCGCCAAGGGCACGGCAGGCCGCCTCGCCCTCATCGTCGGGCGCATCGTAGCAAATGACGGAGTCCACGACGTTGACTCCGGCCTCGTCGGCGTCGGCCTTCCAGTTGTCCATCCACTCGCCCTCGGCCCACGAATAGGAGCCAAAGAGGACGACCTTCTTGTCGCCGAGGGTCTCCTTGACCTCGTCCCACATAGGCTGAAACTCGTCATACTCAAGCTCCTCGGAGCCCATGGCGGGGCAGCCGAAGGCGAAGGCATCATATTCGGCGGCCTTGTCGGCAGAGAAGTCGGCGCAGGGGATGACCTCAGTCTCGGCACCCGCGGACGTGGCGCCTTCGGCGACGAGGTTTGCCATGGCCTCGGTGTTGCCCGTGCCGCTCCAGTAGACGACGGCGATCTTGCTCATGTTGAGTCCTTTCAGTTGTGCGGCAGGTTGCCGCGGCTTCTATGTTCTATCGGGTTGCCTGGGCAAGTTGCGCCAAGCTGCAGCCCTGCTGATAGACAAAGGTGAGGTATTGAGTGCAGGCACGGTAGGCGTCAAACATCGCAAGCGCTTGCTCGACATTCGTGTAGACCTTCCAAGCTCCAAAGACCTTGTAGTTCTCGCCGCGCTGGACGATAAACTCGTGCACGTCGTCGTAGGGATATCCAAGGAAGTAGCCTATTTCGTGCGGAAACTCGCAGGTGCAGTCGTTGCTGCAGCTAGCTTGCTGGGGTAGTGCACATCGAGTCTGGCTACAAGCGCATTCCGCGACGTTATTGCTCGCGAGCGTGATGCGTGATGCCAAATGCACAAGGCATGTCGAAAGGTCTCTCGTGTCGTAGCCTTCCGAGGCGAGCGCTGTTTGGGCGCGAGGGTCTGCGAAATAGGTGGAGAGGCTTTTGGCTCGGTACACGTACACGAGTGCTCCGCAGGGCCGCCAGACCAAAACACTCAGGTGGATGCCGAGCGGGTCAAGCTCGCGATTGCACTGGGCGATAACGTTGAGCAGGCGTGCTCGACGTTCTGCGATGGTTTCGGTTGTGGTCGAGCCGTTCCCGTGGGCGTAGATGCCTGGATAGGTAAAGAGCGATGCCGGCTTGATGCCCGCGAGCGTGGGAGAGCAGTTGCGCACGACTGCCGCCTGAAACGTTGGGATGTCTATGGTTCGAGTCACGGCGCTCCTTACGGATCTAAACTGTTAGCCTAGGAAAACTTATACACGAAAGTAAGCCATGGTCAACAAAAAAGTTTGAAGAGGGAAACTAATTGACCGAACAGACATGATTTTGGGTTAAGATGGGGGCACCCCATGGGGGTATCTAGATAGTGCTACTTGAAAGGGGAGCGCATGAGTGACTTGCTCAACCCTGCGAATCTCATCGTGCTGGCCGTCATTGCCGTCGGCATGTTTTTTGGACTGCGTCGCATTGCCGCTTCGACACACGGGAAGAGTTGCTGCAGCGATGGTACGAGCGGCAAGAAGGCCAAAAAGGTTGTTGTGGTGGATACCGATGCGTCACACTATCCCTATAGCGATGAGCTGCTCATCGGCGGCATGAACTGTGACGGCTGCGCTCAGAACGTAGCCAATGCCCTCAATGCGCTGGATGGCGTGTGGGCAACGGTGACGTATGCGGACCACACGGCACGCGTGCGCTCTAAGCAGCCGGTTGATCGTGGTGTCCTCGAGACGGCCGTGAAAGACGCGGGCTACTACGTCATGACGCTGTAAGTGCCGCCCTGGATGCGCTTCCTTGGCTAGGCTCGTCCGCGCAGTTCGATGTCTTGGATGTCGTCGAAGTCGATGGCGATGTCTCGGAGCTTGAGGAGCTTGAAGGCGGGGAGCGCCTCGTCGAGGATGCCGGTGCGGCTGCGATAGCCGTATGTATCGTAATAGGTGACACGAACCAAGTCGCCACGTTTGAGACCCTCGAGCTTTTTAGAAAGTACGAGGGCTTTTTCTTCCGTGAGCTCACGTTTTGACTCGACGGTGATTTCCTGCTTGCGCACGAGTTCGTAGTATCCCGTGAGGGCGGCAAAGGGCATAAACTGTGCGGCGCGGTTGGCGCGCACGGCACCGTTGGCAGTGAGGTTGGGGTCGGCGGCGCGGCGTCTGCCCTCGGGGTCCGCCAGGCGCTCGAAGGCGGTCGGCGGGCGCACGGGCTGCTGCTTGGGTTTAGGCACGATGTCCTCCAACTTGGCCGTTGCGTTCGCGCGCGGTGGCGCCGGCGGTAAAGCTTAATCCCTTGACGAGCGCGTTCTTGCCGTACTTGCCTTTCACGGCCAGGACGGCGCGCGCCAGGTCGCGCTCGCGCTCATCGGCCTCGATATCGCTGAACAGATCGATGGTGGCAAATTCCTCGGGCACAAGATTGCCAAATCCCAGGTTGATGCGCTTGACCGGTCGTTTGGGATCGACCGTTTGTGCCCAAAGGTCATCGAAATACCCCATGATTTTCTTAAACGAATTAGTGCGCTCGGGCAGCTTTCGCGAGGCGTTGGAGTGCGCAAAGAGTTCGGCATAGCCACCACGCGGTTTGCCGCCATGCTCTCCCACAAAGATGCCATCGATTGCCTGCGCTTCGCGCACCAGGCGACGCCTTTCGTCATCGCGCTGGACGGGCTTGGGAGCACGGGGCGCGAGCTCGGGGCCGTCGGTCGCTGCGGGCTCGATGCCCGAGGTGCTCGAGCGCAAGTGTCCGCAGCCGTCTATATACTGCGCCGTGCCGCTGGCGTTGAGCCGGCGTATGTCGGCGCGCTCGCTCGCGTAGCCCACAAAGAGCGAGATGCTGTCGCAGACCACGTGCTTATCGACTAGATCCAACACGGCGTTGTCGACCATTTCGCGCAAGACGGTGTAGGCCTGCTCGTAGGCATAGCCCTTCGAGAGCACCTGTCCTGTGGTGGTCGAGGTCGCTTGCGGGCGATAGGCTTGGATATCGGCGATGGTTGTCGGCTCGCGCCCGAAGGCGTGGTCGATGAGATATTCGGCATTGACGCCGAGTTCGTCGTAGAGCAGGTTCTCGTCGAGTGCGGCGACGCCCATCAGGTCGTAGACGCCGTATTTCTCGAGACGGGCCGCCACGCCGGGGCCGATGCCCCAGATGTCGGTGATGGGGCGATGGGGCCAGATCTCCTTGCGAAAGATCTCGTCGTCGAGTACGCCAATGCGGCTGGCTACGTGCTTGGCGGTGATGTCGAGCGCCACCTTGGCCTGGAATAGGTTGGGGCCGATACCGACCGTCGCCGTGATGCCGGTGCGCCCCAAGACCTCGTCGCGCAACATGCAGGCGAACCCTTCGGCATCGGTGTGATAAAGGTCCAGATAGGGCGTCACGTCGATAAAGCACTCATCGATGGAGTAGACGTGCACGTCCTGGGGGCTGACGTATTCCAGATAGACGCCGTAGATTTGCGCCGACACCTCCATGTAGTGTTGCATGCGCGGCACTGCTTTGATGTAGTCGATGCCGTCGGGAATCTCGAATAGACGGCAGCGGTTGTGTATCCCGAGGTCCTTCATGGTCTGCGTGATAGCGAGACAGATGGTCGTGCGTCCGCGCGATTCGTCGGCAACGACCAGGTTGGTGGTGAGCGGATCGAGCCCACGATCGACGCACTCGACGCTGGCATAAAACGTCTTGAGGTCGATGCAGATGTAGGTGTGCTGCTCGTGCTCCATCCGAGCCTCCCATCAAACACATGTTCTTATCGAATACCTGTTCGATAATACCTGCTCGACCGGACACCGTCAAAACCTGCCCCTTTTTGGCAGGTATGGTCGTGCGGCTGCATCGGGTTTTTAACGCAGCCCTAAAGAGTGCGTAACAGCTCGGAAAAGCTCGCTTCGTAGCATGAGGCTAACGATTGATACCACCATAAAGCACGGAAGGGTTGTGGGGATAATGGTCAACTATGGGTTTGGTATGCCGACGCGCTTGGTTGCGGATGGGGATGTGGCTCGCTGGTGCGGGCGATTGGTTGCCCACTATGGCGGCACCAAGGCACTGGTCGTGCTGGGAGGCGACAAGCACACGCGTGATGAGCTCGTTTCGGCGGCGCTGGGCTCGCTCGATCGCGCCCTGCTCGAGCGCGTGCTTTTCCGCTGCGGCTCGGTTGAAGGCGACGGAGGAGACGAGCTGATCGACGAAGCCGTGGCCCTGGCGATCGACGAAGGCGTGGACTTTGTCTTGGCGATTGGCGATGCCGATACTGCCGGCTTTGCGCGCGAGCTCGCCCGTCGCATGGCGGCGCTCGATGTCGGCGAAGACGGTTTTGTCCCTTATGGATGTATCGTCTCGGAGGGCAAGGTGCCTGCCGTCGTGGGGGCCGGCGAGGTTCCCGTTTTTGCCATCATCGCGCCCGAACTGCTGGAGGGCATCGGGTCTCCTCTGCGTGAGTTGCTCGGTAGCGTCTGCGCTGCGGCCTAATATTTGGCATAAAGGGATAGGTTATTTTTGATTGGTAAAGCGTTTGACCTGCCAAATTAAACCTGTCCCTTTTTGGTCGGTTGCCGTTTGGGGGCCGATTGGCAACGCTCGCTGATTATAGTCTTGACCTGCGCTAGAATAGTGGCATCTGAATGTCCGGGCGCATGGAGGCGTGCGCCCGTATGCTGAGGAGGACTC
Organism: Collinsella sp. AF33-16; assembly: GCF_003475325.1. Classification (GTDB taxonomy): domain Bacteria; phylum Actinomycetota; class Coriobacteriia; order Coriobacteriales; family Coriobacteriaceae; genus Collinsella. The sequence continues at coordinate 77,949 of NZ_QRQC01000005.1, forward strand.
TATGGCAACTGTTGCCGCACCTATCGATGCTACGTCGACTGCCGCTTGGAAGGCGCTCGAGGCCCATCAGGAGAAGCTCGAGGCCGAGGGTATCGACCTCAAGGCCTGGTTCGCCGCCGATGCCGAGCGCGTGAACAAGCTGAGCTTTGACGCCGGTGACCTGCACTTCGACCTGTCCAAGAACCTGGTGACTGATGAGACCGTCAAGCTGCTGTGCGATCTTGCCCGCGAGGTGAAGCTCGAGGAGCGCCGCGACGCCATGTTCTCCGGCGAGCACATCAACACCACCGAGGACCGCGCCGTCCTGCACACCGCGCTGCGCCGCCCGGCAAGCGAGAAGGGCCAGCTCATCGTCGACGGCCAGGACGTCGTCGCCGACGTGCACGAGGTTCTCGACCGCATGTATGCCTTCGCCGAGCGCGTGCGCTCCGGTGAGTGGAAGGGTGTTACCGGCAAAAAGATCGAGCACCTGGTGTCCATCGGCATCGGCGGCTCCGATCTGGGCCCGGTCATGGCTTACGAGGCCCTGCGTCCCTATGCCGACGCCGGTATCGATTGCCGCTATATCTCCAACATCGATCCCAACGACCAGGCCGAGAAGCTCAAGGGTCTGGATCCCGAGACCACGCTCGTGATCATCGTCTCCAAGACCTTCACCACGCTCGAGACCCTCACCAATGCCCGCGAGGTCAAGACCTGGATGCTCGAGCAGCTCAAGGCTCAGGGCGCCATCGATGGCTCCGATGAGCAGAACGCCGAGGCCGTGGCAAAGCACTTCGTCGCCGTTTCCACCGCGCTCGAAAAGGTCGAGGCCTTCGGTATCGACCCCGCCAACGCCTTCGGTTTTTGGAACTGGGTCGGCGGCCGCTATTCCGTCGACTCCGCCGTGGGTCTGTCGCTGATCGTCGTGCTCGGCCCCGAGCGCTTCCAGCAGTTCCTCGAGGGCTTCCACGCCATCGACGAGTACTTCTGCAACACCCCGCTCGAGAACAACGCCGTCGCGCTGATGGGCCTGCTCAACGTCTGGTACGTCAACTTCTTCGGTTCCAAGAGCCACGCCGTGCTGCCGTACTGCCAGTATCTGCACCGCTTCCCGGCCTACCTGCAACAGCTCACCATGGAGTCCAACGGCAAGCACGTCCGCTGGGACGGCAGCGCTGTGACCTCCGATACCGGTGAGATCTTCTGGGGCGAGCCCGGTACCAACGGCCAGCACGCCTTCTACCAGCTGCTGCACCAGGGCACCGTGGTGGTCCCGGCCGACTTTATCGCTTTCGCCAACACTGCCAATCCCGCAACCGACAGCGGCCAGGACGTCCACGAGCTGTTCCTGGGCAACTTCCTGGCCCAGACCAAGGCGCTCGCCTTTGGTAAGACGGCCGACGAGGTTCGTGCCGAGGGCACGCCCGAGCAGATCGTCCCGGCCCGCTGCTTTGAGGGCAACCGTCCGACGACCTCGATCTTCGGCGACACGCTGACCCCGTTCGCACTCGGCGAGCTCATCGCCCTGTACGAGCACATCACGTTTGTCGAGGGCACGGTCTGGGGCATCGACTCCTACGACCAGTGGGGCGTCGAGCTGGGCAAGCAGCTTGCCAAGCAGATCACCCCGGCCTTCCACGACGACGCCGCCAAGGCCGAGCAGGACGCTTCGACCCAGGCGCTCATCGAGTTCTATCGCGCTCATCGCAAGTAGTTTTTACGGCCGAGTTGGCTTATGGCTGAAAGGGGCCCGTATCCGTTGGGATACGGGCCCCTTGCTATTTGGATAGGATGGAATGTATCGGGAGGCGCCTCGACGGGCATCGCAATCGTCGAAGGCGCGCCGTTCATGTTTGGGACAATATGACATTTTTCCCGTTGCAAACAGCGCCGCCGTGGGTGTTCTGTATGATGGCTCAGACAAGGTTGTTCAATGACAGGGAGGCATATATGGCAATCAAAGCCATCGCAATGGATATCGACGGTACGCTCACCAACGACCAAAAGGTCATCGGCCCGCGTACGCGCGAGAAGCTGCTCGCGGCGCAGGAGTCGGGCATTAAGCTCATCTTGGCTTCGGGCCGTCCCGCATGGGGGCTGCGCGCCTTGGCGCAAGAGCTCGACCTTCAAAACCATGACGGTCTGCTGGTGGCCTTTAACGGCGCACACGTCGTTGATGCCCAGACCGACGAGGTGCTGTTCGATCAGGCTATGCCTGCCGACGAATTGCATCGCCTGATTGATCACCTGCGTAATTTTGACGTGATCCCTATGATTTCGCTCGGTCGCGATTTGCACGTCGAGGACTCGTACCATTGCATGATCACGCTGCCTGACGGCTCACAGAAGAATATCGTCAAGTATGAGCGCGACGCGTGCGATCTTAAGATTCGCGAGGTGGAGAGCCTGCATGAGGTCGCTGATGCTTATCCCGTGGACAAGCTGCTGACGGCGGGCGATCCGGCCTACCTGCAGGCGCATTACGAGGAGATGTATGCGCCCTTTAAGCAGACGCTTTCGGGCATGTTTACGGCCGACTGGTACTTTGAGTACACGGCGCCCGGTATCGACAAGGCCCGCGCACTCGAGGGTGCCCTGCCCAAGCTCGGCATCGATGCCAGTGAGGTCGTATCGTTTGGCGACGGCCAGAACGACAAGTCCATGATTGAGTGGGCCGGCACCGGTGTTGCCATGGGTAACGCCGTCGATGAGGTTAAGGCTGTAGCCCAGATGGTGACCGCCGATAACAACGAAGATGGCATTGCGGTGGCGCTGGATAAGCTGCTGGGTTAGAATCGCCGATTAATGCATGGCTCGGGCGCCTGCTTGCGGGCGTCCTTTTGTTAGGGAGGGTGCCGTGTCCGCATTTCCGTTCGACGCCGTTATCTTTGACATGGACGGCGTCATTGTCGATACCGAGTATTACTACTTGGGCGAGACTGCCGCGTTTGCCAAGGAGCTTGGGCTTAATCTGACTCAAGAGGAGTTGAATGGGCAGGTCGGTACCTCGCATCAGTTCTTCCTGCATATGCTGGTCGATTGGTTTGAGCGCGCCGGTAAGGGGCACTTCACTGGCGAGGAAGCGTTGGCCCGTTGGGACGAGTGGGCGCATAAGCGTCCGCGTGACTATCAGGCTTTGATTAACCCAGGCGCCGTGGATACGATTCGAGAGCTGCCGCGCCGCGGCGTTCGCGTGGCGCTTGCCAGCTCGTCTCCCATGGTTAGCATCGAGGAAGTGCTCAACGCATGCGGGCTGTCTGATGCCTTTGAGTATGTGGTGAGCGGCGAGCAGTTTAAGGAGAGCAAGCCCGAGCCCGACATCTACCTGCATGCGCTGGACCTGCTGGGGCTGCCCGCGAATCGCTGCTGCTGCGTTGAGGATTCCGTTCCGGGCATTACCGCAGGTAAGCGCGCCGGTCTGACGGTAATCGCCAAGCGCGAGGAGCGCTTTGGATTTAGCCAAGATGCTGCGGATAAGATTATCGACCAGCTGCCCGATTTGTTGGAACTCGCGTAGGGCCGGGGTGGTACGGCGGCTATTACAGCGATCTCGTTGGGACGAGAGGGGAGCGGCACTATGACATTCAACGTTAGCGCTCTTGGGTTTGGCGATAACGTCGTCGATCGTTACGAGCATATCCACACTATGTATCCGGGTGGCAATGCGGTGAACTTTGCCGTGTATGCCAAGAAATGCGGAGCCGCGCGCTCCGCGTATATGGGCATCTTTGGAAACGACGCCGCGGCTGAGCATATCATCGCGAGCCTTGAGGACGAGAGCGTCGAGCTCGCCAAATGTAAACAACTCATCGGCGAGAACGGTGCGGCTCGTGTTACCGTGGTCGATGGTGACCGCGTGTTTCTGGGGTCGAACGAGGGCGGCATCCGTGGTGATGCGCGCTATGTGCTCGATCGCTTTGACCTTGCGTATATGAAGCAGTTCGACGTGGTTCATTCGGGCAACTATTGCTTTACCGAGCGCGAGCTGCCCAAGTTGAAGGCAGCGGGCGTCACGGTCTCTTTTGACTTTTCGGATGACTCCACCGACGAGTACTACGAGCAAATTGCGCCCTACGTCGATTTTGCTTTCTTTAGTGCGGCGGATGCCGCGGGTGAGGACGAGATTCGCGAGCGTCTGGCATGGGTGCAGGGCTTGGGTCCGCGTTTTGTATCGGCCACGGCTGGCGCTGAGGGCTGCATTGCCTACGACGGCGAGCGTTACTATCGGCAGCATGCCAAGCCTGTGGCAGATATGAAGGACACCATGGGAGCGGGTGACTCGTTCCTGACTTCGTTCCTGATGTGCTATCTCGACGCTGTCAAGCGTGGCAACGATGACGCTAATGCTATTGAGCGCGCGCTCGACTTTGCGGCGGGGTTTGCCTCGACTGTATGCGGCATGGAAGGCTCCTGGGGCCATGGAGCGCCGATTTCCGAATAGGTGAGCAGTCCCGGGAAGTCGAATCGTTGTCTTCTCGGGACCCTGTGGGCAAAAAATGCCAAATATGAGTACTGTCACTATTTTAGTAACAGCGAAATTAAGCTTTTGAGGCCCTAGTTGAATGTCCGAGAGCGATAAAAGCCTGTTATACGCGGCTTTAGCCATGCTAAAACACCCTGATAATGAACGGTTGTGCATTATCAGGGTGTTGTTTTGTCGCAAAATGATGTGACTAGCTTTGCAACAGTACTCATATTTGGCATTTTTTGCCCACCGGGATCAGCGGAAGTCAAATATGGAGCGCGAATTTCCTAAAACGGTCGATTCGACGCTCTCCTCGGCGCAGTTTTTAAGTTCGGCGATGTGCAGGGAGGCGCTTTTTAGCGATGTGATGAGCTGTCGCGCGCTTGCATCTGCTTGCGGTTCGGCTGGAGCGTCGGTTTCGAGCAGCAGACGGTCGAGTGGAATCTGTCGGGCGTATTCACGACCGCGCTTGGTAGCGAGCATCCGCTCGTTCACGGAAAAATAGCAGCCTGCGTTTCGCGTACGGACGAACTCGTTCGAGGTGCCGCTAAACCAGTGAAAGATGATGGCGGGGGAGTTGGGGCTTGGGGTGAGTAATCCATATGACTCAAGGGCGTCCAGTACGGTTCCTGCTGAACGAACAGCGTGAATTGATATCACGCGCCCGGCGAGAGGGTGCTGCACGAGTGCATCGCAGAGACGGTCAAGTGCCTGTATTTGAAGCGGTTCGCTTCCGGCAAAGCGCGCAGAAAAGTCGAGTCCTACCTCGCCGATATAGCGCTCTTGGTCAGCAACTTCGCAAAGCAGATTGACTTCGGCAGGACCGCAGCGGCCGTCGGCGAGCCACCAGGGATGGAGGCCGGCGCCCGCGATAATGTTTGGGTATCGGCTGGCCCGCTTTTTTGCTGCCGCGAAGTCGCGTGGGTCGACCCCGCAGTCAAAGAGCCCCAGACCCAACGCCGCCGACTCACTGGCTGCAGCATCGGGGCTGAGCATCAAATCAAGATGACAATGCGTGTCAAAGAATCGCGGTTCCATCGCAGGGCATCCTGCTAGTCCAAGCGCTGGCCATCGGCGCGCACGCGCTCGCACCCGCGCCCGCTGATCTGGCGGATAACCTCGCCGGCAATCATCTGACCCATGATGGGCGGCATAAAACTGGCAGTTCCCAGCTCGGTGCGCTCGTGGATGTTGGAAGGGTCGCGGGGTTGGGTTTTAACCGATTCCTCGCAGCTAAACAGCACGTGCAGGCTCTTGATTCCGCGCTTCTTACATTCTTTGCGCATAATGCGGCTCATGGGGTCACGTACCGTATCGAAGATGTCGGCAAAGCGGAGGCACTCGGGATGGAGCTTGTTGGCCCCGCCCATGGAACTGACCAAACGGATGTCGTGGTCCTGAGCATATTTGGCAATGGTGAGCTTGGCCGAGATGGTGTCGATGGCGTCGACGACGTAGTCGAGCTTGCCACCCGTCTGCTCCAAAACGCTCGCGAAGAAATCATCGATGTTGTCGCTCAGCAGGTATTCGGTGCGCTTGATAACGGTGGCAGCGGGATTGATGTCGTTGATCATGGCTTCCATCACGTCCACCTTGCGCTTGCCGATGGTGCTATGAAAGGCGATGGCCTGTCGATTGATATTGCTGGGCGCGACGATATCCTTGTCCAGAATCACAAAATGACCGATGCCGCCGCGGGCAAGTGCCTCGCAGCAGTTGGAGCCCACGCCTCCACAGCCGAGTATCAGCACCGTGGCGTTGGCGAGCTTGTCGAGTGCCTCGCGGCCCATGATGATCTCGAGCTTGGTGTCGCGTGTCTCGTTGGGAGTTGCGGCTGTGGTTTCGGTCATAGACATCCTCCGATGGGGAAGCAAATCGTGTTTTGGCTATCGCCATTATAGGTAATCGCCCATAGGTTGCGATGGCGCTTGCTTTGATGTGGTTTGAAGCATTTCGATTAGATAGTTAGACAAACATCTAAATATCGAGTATAGTGTGCGCGTCATGAGGGGTGCTGAGAGGAGGTCTTATGCCGGGAGAGGGTTTTAAGGCGCTGGCCGATCCTACGCGGCGGCGCATTTTGGAACTGCTGCGCGAGGGCAATTGCACGGCGGGGGAGCTTGCCAAGCATTTCGATATCAGTAAGCCGTCGCTGAGCCATCACTTGGCGACGCTTAAAAACGCCGGGTTGGTGACCGACGAGCGCCATGGCCAAAACATCGTATACAGCTTAAACACCACCGTCATGCAGGATTTAATTGGCTGGTTTATGGGTTTTACAAACAATGAAGGTGATAAGGATGAATAACGAAAACAAGGGCATTCACCCCACAGGGGTATCGTCGCGCGTGTGGATTGCGCTGGTCGCTCTGTGCGTCGCCAATGTCGTAGCGCACCTCATGGTGATGCCGAGCTTGCCTGCGCAGATTCCCACGCACTGGGGCGCGAACGGCGCTGTCGACGGTTGGGGTCCTAGCTGGATGGCCTCCGCGCTCGGCGTGCTGCCTCTGGCGCTTCTCGCAATGTTCTGCGTGGTGCCGCGCATCGATCCCAAAGGTGAGGCATATCGAACCTCGGGTAAGTTCTATCAGGGCTTCGTAATTGCCTTCACCTTGTTCATGTGCGCCATAAGCTGGCTGGGAGAGCTTACGGTCTGGGGCGTGGTGCCGGCGGTCGGTTCGGTCAACGTGCTGATTTCCGGTGCTGTCGGTTTGCTGTTCATCGGCGTAGGCAACTACTTACCGCGCGTAAAGCAGAACTACACGCTCGGTATCAAGACGCCCTGGGCGCTTGCCGATCCCGAGAACTGGCGCCGTACGCAGCGTTTTGGCGGTGCCTGCTTTATGGTGCTGGGTGTTGGCCTGATTGTGATGGGCGTGGCGGGCAGCGTGCTTTCGAGTGAAGTCGTCGCCGCGGTGATTGCGGCTCTGGCGTTTGGTTCGGCCGGAGCTGCCTACGCCTATTCGTATCTGCTGTGGCGTAAATCGCAGCGAGCCGTTCGCTAAGGTTGCGGAAAACTAGCGTACGCAGTTCATAGTATGTTCCGGGGGACTTTTCCCAGGTAGTATTAGGGGGTGTGGGCAACCATGCCCCTTTTTCGTTAAGTTTCAGAGCTGGTTTTCTCATTTCGTTTCCACTAAAGCGAATCAAGAATAGGGAAACAGCAGGTAGAAAGGATAAAACAGGCAAATGGCGGAGTTTATCTACCAGATGTATCAGGCTCGCAAGGCCCATGGCGACAAGGTAATCCTTGACGACGTGACCCTGAGCTTCTACCCCGGTGCCAAGATCGGCGTCGTGGGTCCCAACGGCATGGGCAAGTCGACCCTGCTCAAGATCATGGCCGGCATTGAGGAGGTCTCCAACGGCGATGCCAGGCTCACCCCCGGCTACACCGTGGGTATCCTGCAGCAGGAGCCGCCGCTCGACGACGACAAGACTGTCATCGAGAACGTGCGCATGGCGTTTGGCGATATGATCGCCAAGGTCGATCGCTTCAATAAGATCGGCGAGGAGATGTGCGACCCGGATTGCGACATGGACGCCCTTATGGCCGAGATGGGCAAGCTCCAGGACGAGATCGATGCCGCCGACGGCTGGGATATCGATTCCAAGCTCGGCCAGGCCATGGACGCCCTGCAGCTGCCCGATTCCGACATGCCGGTCAACGTGCTCTCTGGCGGCGAGCGCCGTCGCGTGGCCCTGTGCAAGCTGCTGCTCGAGGCTCCCGACCTGCTGCTGCTCGACGAGCCCACGAACCACCTGGACGCCGAGTCGATCCTGTGGCTCGAGCACTTCCTGCACAACTACCAGGGCGCGGTGCTTGCCGTCACACACGATCGCTACTTCCTGGATAACGTTGCCGAGTGGATCTGCGAGGTCGACCGCGGTCACCTTTATCCCTACAAGGGCAATTACTCCACGTATCTGGAGACCAAGGCCGCGCGTATCGAGGCCCAGGGCAACCGTGACGCCAAGCTCGCCAAGCGCATGGAGGCCGAGCTCGAGTGGGTACGCAGCTCGCCCAAGGCTCGCCAGGCCAAGAACAAGGCCCGTCTGGCTCGCTACGAGGAGATGGAGGCCGAGGCCCGCGCAAGCCAGAAGCTCGACTGGACCGACATCCGCATCCCTGTGGGCCCGCGTCTGGGCAACAAGGTGCTCGAGGCCCATCACCTGCACAAGGAGTTCGATGGCCGCGTGCTCATCGATGACCTTTCGTTCACCCTGCCGCGCAACGGCATTGTGGGCGTTATCGGCCCCAACGGTGTCGGTAAGACCACGCTGTTCAAGACGATTGTGGGCCTGGAGCCGCTGACTTCGGGCGAGCTCGAGGTGGGCGAGACCGTCAAGATTTCTTACGTCGACCAGAACCGTTCCGGCATCGACCCCGACAAGAACCTGTGGGAGGTCGTCTCGGATGGCCTGGACCACATGATGGTCGGCGAGACCGAGGTTCCGAGCCGCGCTTATGTGGCGAGCTTTGGCTTTAAGGGCCAGGACCAGCAGAAGCGCGCTGGCGTACTCTCCGGTGGCGAGCGCAACCGTCTGAACTTGGCGCTTACGCTCAAGCAGGGCGGCAACCTGCTGCTCCTCGACGAGCCCACGAACGACCTCGACGTCGAGACGCTGTCCTCGCTTGAAGCGGCGCTGCTCGAGTTCCCGGGCTGCTCGGTGGTCATCAGCCACGACCGTATGTTCCTGGACCGCGTCGCCACGCACATTCTGGCGTGGGAGGGCACCGACGAGAATCCGGGCAACTGGTATTGGTTCGAGGGCAACTTTGAGGCCTACCAGGCCAACCGCATCGAGCGCCTGGGCGAGGACGCAGCCCAGCCGCATCGTATTCACCGCAAGCTCACGCGCGATTAATCGAGCTCAGGTGACCTAACGAGAAAGGGACGATAACCCTCAAGGTTATCGTCCCTTTTTGCTACTCGGTAGAAGATTCAACCTTGTCGATGGTCCAGGCGGCTCCGAGACCGCCAGTGGTGTTGCGGCGGATGCGCACGGTGACTTCGTGGCGCTTGCCGGCCTGCGTGTAGCGCAGGGGGAAGCTTGCGCGGTTTCGCGCGGCCTCGAGGGTGCCGCGTTCGCGGGCGATCCAGTAGTACTCGCCGACGATGCCGAGCGTGTCGGCGCCGTAGGGGAGATAGGTCGACAGCTGGTGCAGAAGCGGGCCGGGGCAGAAGACCTCAGTTGCGAAATCGACGGGGAAGTCCTCGGGGATGGTCGGTGCTGCGGGTGCGGGGCCGGTACCATCGCCGGTGCGAAGGCCTGCTCATTGACGGGCGTCACCTCGACGACGGGCACGGGTTCGGTGCCGAGTACTGATTCGATGCCCACTTTCGGCATCGCCGCGGAATCTGCAGTCTCGACGATAGCGGGTGCGTCTGCGGTCGCGGTGTCGAGCTCAACCTGCGTCGCGCTCTCATTCTCGACGCTCGACTTTGCCTCGATGGGCGTGGATGCCATGGTGGTGATGCCGGCGTTGGCGTTCTCGGGGTCATAGACGACCGTGAGCGAGATGGCGGGCTGCGGTGTCTCGGGCTCCGGCGCCGACTCGGTAACATCTTGATCGGCGGGTTCGTCAGACTGATCGTCCTCGGCCTCGTCGCCAAAGACGTCGCTGTTTTGGAACGCAGGCGTCTCGGATTGGTCAGCGACTTCTTCGGTTGTCGACTTGGGAGCCTCGTTGAGCTCCGCAGCGGCTTCCTGTTCTGACATAACTTCGGGATCGGTCGTGGCGGCGATTTCGGTTTCGGCTTCTGCTATTACCTCAATAGCGACTTCGATCTCTGCCTCGGGCTCGGATTCCGGCACAGCTTCAATCGCGGCTTCTGGTTCGGGACGCTTAACGCGCTTGGGGCGCACGGCCTTGAGGTCCTTCTCACCGCGCTTTTTCTTTTTGTAGGACTGCTTGGCGCCCTTAGCGGCTTTGGGCTTGTCGTCTCCCTTGGCAAGGGCGGCGTCCCAGGCCTCGTTGGCGATGACCGTGGCATACAGACGACCGCCCTTAAAGACAGTCAGCTTAATGCAGTCGTCGAGTTCCTCGAGCAACTCGCGCGTGGACTCGAAGCCCAGGTCATAAGCAGTCATGTCGCCTGCGGCGAGCGCTTCCTCGACCTGCGTCATAAACGTTTGCTTGCCGCATCCAATCGCATCGCGTAGCAGGCGATACAGATAGATGTGGTTGCCCAGCGAAAGCGTGGGCCTAACTATTGTCTTGCTCATGGCAAATCTCCTCTTTACACATGTAAAGCATCTTACCATCGCATGGCGTTCGCCATGGCGGCGCCCAAGGCAAACGGGCGCGAACCGCTGTCGATTCGCGCCCGTTATACAGGTCGGTTATCTATGAGAGGCAAATGTGCTTAGTTGCCCGATGCCGTGCCTTGGCTCGAGTTGTCGGATGCCGTGCCGGACGCGGTTCCGCTCGAGCTGTTCGAGCTGTTGGTGTTGCTGCTGTCTGCTGTGCCCGTTCCCGAAGTGCTGTCGCTCGTTTGGCCGCCCGTGCTCGGCTGCGAACCGTCAGTCGTTTGGCTTGAGTCGGTCGTGCCGGACGGCGTGCTGCTGTTGGCCGTAGAGGAATCGGTGCCCTGCGATTGGTTTTGGGTGTTCGAGGACGAATTGGCAGAGGTAGAACTGTCTTGCGTATCGTCCGTCTGTGCCTGCTGATTCTGCGACTGGGTGTTGCCATTTGCATCGCTCTCGGTCGTGCGCGACGAAAGGATCGGCTCGGGACGCTCGCCCAGGCCCTCACCGGCAGTGGTGATAAGGATGGCGCCGGCGCAGGCGATGACCGCGACGATGGCGATAGCGATCGAGAAGACGATGACCTTCTTTTGCGTCTGGCTGCGCTCAGCCGCCGCCTTGGCGCGCAGGCTGTTGGGAGCGACGCGCGCCGTGGTCGCGCGTCCCGCAACCTGGCGCATCTCCTGCGTGGTTGCGGCGCCACCTAGGTGCTCCTCGACATTGGGCTCAACGGGCTCGTAGGCGCCGGTAGGGTAGTCGACAGCGGCATGCGTGCCCTTGATTGCTTCGGCGCTGGCGGAGATAAAGTGGCGATAGACCTGCGAAGACACAACAGTGATGACTGAGCTCACAGCGGCACCAATCACCGAGCCGGCAATGCCGATCTTTGAAGCAAGCGCCACGCTCGTGGCGGCAGCTGCGGCGCCGGCGATGATCTGGGGAATGGAAATGTCGTCGAACAGGCCCTTTTTGGGCGCGATGGCCATGGTCTGGCCGATGGAATGGTTTTCGTGAACGCCGTTGTTCAGTGCGGCGGGAGTCATGACGCGTGTACGCGGCGCGTCGGTGTACTTGGTTGTCATACGGGGTCCTCCCGGTGTAAATCTGCTTCGTTTCGTGTAGCCATCAGGGTACCCACCAGATGTGAATCGTGCGTGACATTTAACAGATACCATCAACTCATCAAGGGGGCCTGCTGTCTTTGGTGCAATAGCTTGATGCTAAACTGGATTTACTATTGCGAGGTGGTTTACGTGATGTACCCGTATATGACATTCGAAGATGGTACCGAGGTCATTCATTCTGACCTGATTACAGATGGCGATATCGAAAAGGTTATCGTGCATTTTGAGCGACCGACGGCAGAGGGCTTCGACTCCGCTCGTTGTGAGTTGCCTTCCTGTTCGTGGACTGACTGGGAAGGGCATTTTACTCAGAGTGAAAAACGAGCTTTCGAAGAGTGTCTGAGCAAATAATTTAGATTAGTTCGAGTTTAGTTCGAATAAAGAAGCTGAATGCGATGACCTAAAGCGTATGCATTTTTAGTATTAGATGCGTATGAAATGGAGGATGTGAATGGATGAGCTAATAGACTTTAAAAAACGATTTCTCAAGAATGGCGAGCTGGTTTCAATTCCAAAAAAGGAAAGCTATAAAAGAATCATGCTGCTATGGGCCGTCTCTTTCTTTGAATTAAATACAAGTTATACGGAGCTTCAGGTTAATCGTGTGCTGTCACAGCTCTATCCTGATTATGCCGTGTTGAGGCGGTACTTGGTTGATTATGGATTCCTATTAAGGGATGAACGAGGCCTGAAATACGAGGTTAATCGTGATGTTCACGGTATTGAGAGCTAGCCGTCCGGTTCGGGTCCTATATATTGCTAGAGGGATAAGCGAAATAGGCAATTGGTGTGCGAATATTGCTTTGCCAATGCTGATTTACGAGGTAACTCACGATGTTTCTGCAACTGCTTTGATGGTCTGCTGCAGATTTGCCCCCTCTCTGTTTTCAGTTGCGCTCGCGCAGCTGCCTCAGAAGATGGGTATCGGGACACTGCAGGCCATGAGATTGGCAGACTTAATTCGCGCGGGATTATTCGTTTGCTATATTTTTGTTGATAGTAAATGGAGTATGTTTGCTATTACGTGCGCGGTATCGCTTTGCCGAACGGTAGAAATGCCCTGCTTTTACTCGTTGTTAAGAGCCAATACGAATAGTATCAATCGCGACGTAATTAATAATTCGTTTGGGTTCCTGCAGAATTTGATGATGGTCCTGGGGCCAGTTGCCGGCGGTTTTGTTGTCGCTCAATTTGGGGCGGAGGCTGTTCTTGCATTAGACGCGCTTTCTTTTGCCGCGTCGTTCTGGTTGCTGCGAGATGTTCCGTCGGTTATCGAGGTTAATGATAAAGAGGGAATAAGCAAAAATGAAAAAAACAGGACTGCATTTAGTGATCTTAGCGCGAAGCACTTGGCAATTGGTTTCCTATTAATCGATATTTCTAGTGGCGTGGCATTCGGCTCTCTGAATTCTCTTTTGCCAGCTATAGCGCAATTGCAATTTGACTCGTCATCGATACAATATGGATTCCTTCAGAGTAGTCTTACAATCGGACTGTTGTTCGGAAATACAATATACGGTCGTTTAATCAGTGGTTCCGATTGCGTTAAATCATATTGTTTTGTGACGTATCTTGCGCTCGGTGCGTATCTGGCGTTTGGCTATCGCTATGCGTCTGGGATATCGTTTATTTTCCTTTTTATCGTCGGTGCCGGAAACGCCATTCAAGATGTGCTTCTCATAACATCGCTGCAGGATTTGGCGAGAGACGGATCTGAATCGATAAGCCTGTTTTCAATTAGGGAGTCTTTGCAATCGGTTGCTGTTGTTATTTCAACACTTCTTGTTTCCCTGTTCACGAGCATCGCGATGTTCTCAATTCTCGTTACAGGACTTGGTGTATTTTCAATTATGATGGTAGTTGTGTTTCAATTGAATTATTTGCGAAAGATGTGACGTTGATATGCCTAAAACGCTTTTAGTATTTCCCCCAGGATGGAGTCCAGTGGGGCCGTATCTTGCCTTGCCTGTTTTGAAGTCATATCTTCAAGAGGTTGAACAATACAAAGTTGACATTGTTGACTTAAACGTGGAATTTTACGATGACCTCCTATCTTTTAGACATGTCGAAGAGTGCTGTAAAAGGTATCGGGAATCAAAGGATTCGTTTAGTTCGAATGTTCAATTAACAATCGAGTTGATACAAAAGTCGGCACTTAATGTTGACGAGGCAAAAGATATTTTCAGATCGAAGAGATACTTTAATCTAAAAGAAAGACAATATGCTGAAAACATTTTTAGAAATGCACTCTATATCATAAATCACGTCTCATATGGAGTTAAATACACGTTCAACTCCATAGATCTGCCCTATGATTATTATTCGACACCAGAAATAATGAAATCGCTTGCGGATACCTTGCATAATCCGTTTATTTCCTTCTATGAAACTGCCTTTCTTAAGCGTATTCAGAGGGAAAAAATCGAGTTTATTGGGATTTCGGTGAGCGGCTGTTTCCAATTGATTTCTGCAGTTACGTTAGCGAAACTGATTAAAGAAGAATGTCCATCTGTTAAACACGTCTCATTGGGCGGCAATTACATTACTCGTTTAGCAGATGACTGCATGAAAGAATGGCATCCCTTTTTTGAATACATTGATTCGATAATGATGTATGACGGCGAAGAGCCGCTTGCACGTCTTCTTGAGGCTCTTGACTCTGGTGATGACAATCTCGACTGTGTTCCAAACCTTTGCCATGCTAAAGGTGGAAAGATATATAAAAACCATCGGATTGAGCAAACATTTATCAACGATACAGTTCCCGATTTCGATGGCTTCGCCCTTTCTAAATACTTCATGCCTGAGCTAATATTGCCGGTTTATTCCTCTAGGCAGTGTTTTAATCATTGCGCCTTCTGCACCATTCCCGGTGCTACCGGTGGTTGTTACCGAAAGATGCCTATATCGAGAGTATTTGAAATAATGTGTCGGTTAAATGAAAAATACGGCACGAGAGTTTTCTCTTTTGTGGATGAAACATTCGAAGGCAAAAGAATGGAGCAACTCGCGGATGAAATAAACGCATCGGGAAAAACGTTTTTCTGGCATGGAGAAACGAGGTTCTCTCCAACCCTAAGTACAGACGTTTTTAACAAGATATACCAAAGTGGATGTAGGCAGATTCAGTTTGGCCTCGAGTCATACAACCAAAGAGTTCTTGATCTAATGAAGAAGAACACGAGAGTTGATTGGATTGATCGCAATATCCATGATTGTCTCAATGCGGGTATTCCTGTTCATCTATTTTTTATGATTGGCTTTCCGACCGAAACTAAAGAAGAGGCTCTGAACACCTTAGCTTATACAGAGAATGTTTTGAATTATTCAAAACAGGTATGTGGTGTTCCATATTCCACGAGAGGATTTACGAATTTTGGTCTCGTTATGGGGTCGGATGTTTGGAATCATCCCGATAAGTATGGTGTCTCTGTAATGCCGAAGTCCCAATATGAGGATTTGCGCCTCGAAGTGGATTATGTTTCAGGCACTGGTTTAACTTTAAATGAAGCAAAATCCTTATCTGATGAGCATCATATTGATTTTTATATGCAAGAGGTCATAAACGGTAGTGACACAATTGACTTGCCCCAGCGGCTTCATATTTCAGAGGTGACCTGGATCCTAGATTCTATTCACGCTGTCAGGTATAAGGGACATTTGACCAAAGTAAAGCGACGGCTAACTAGTCTAAATCCAGCTGATCGAATCTGGCTGGATTCCAAGACCTCTGTCGTGCTCGTTGAGCCATTTGCCTACTTCTATAATTCTGAATACCATCATGTCTATGCTGTTTCCCAGTTGGTATACCTTAAGTTGGCCCGTTTATTGGAGGCCGATTGTAGCATTTCTCTTATTCTTGATCAGGGCGACCTCGAGCTGACAAGGGCGATAGAAGAACTGTTGCATTATGGATTGCTGAATACAAATATCGATGCCGATTATGTAATGCACGATAATGGTTTTCAATTGGTTAAAAGTTCGTTTGTTAAAGAAGTCGGACGCTCAAAAGAGGGGTTAAGAGTACTGCTGAGTTGTGCCACCCATAGAATGTGTGCGGTTAATGATTATTCGTTCGCTTTGCTTTCGTTGTTTGAAAAGCCGATTACTAAGAACGAGCTGCGCGACATTTTGAAAAAAGAGGGACTATCGGCAAACGAGGAGCAATTAAACAAGTTGGTTGATAATTGCATGAAAGCAGATATACTACAATTGATTAGATAGAGGAGGTTTCTGCATGGACGTTATTAACAAAGATCTCTTGGAGCAACTGAAAGAGTCTCAGGAAGAGGGCGTCGTGGTAGAAGTGTTCGACTTTGAGGACTACATGGATAAATTCTGCCATTAGTTTCGGAATTTACTTGCCTCGCTTAAAGGAGAAGTCGATTATCGATTTCTCCTTTTTTAATTAAAGATATTTTTGGAATACATGCTCTTAGCACAGGTTGGCGTCTCAGTAAACTGGGAGGTTGCTTTGGCTAGTTAGAGATATGTGAACGTCCGTTAGACTGAATCTCAGGGTAGAAGGGGCCTCCAGTGTCCAGATCAACAAGGCAATGCTGCGTTTCGGCTAATAAGAACGACGGCTTTTTGCGTGTGGCGGCGGCGTCGCCGCGGATTCGCGTGGCCGATGTCGAGGGCAATGCCGAGGTGGCGTTGGCTGCCGTGCGTGAGGCTGCCGAGCGTGGCGTTCGCGCGCTGGTGCTGCCCGAGCTTAACCTGACCGGCTATACCGCGGCCGATCTGTTCCATAACCGCACACTGCTGCATGCCTGCGAGGCTGCTCTGGTGCATATCCTCGACGAGACTCGTGAGCTGCCGATTGTCTTTACCATTGGTCTTCCCGTTGCGGTTGCCGAGAATATCTACAACTGCGTCGCTGTGTGCTGCGCGGGCGAGCTTTTGGGCCTCACGGCCAAGAAGTATTTGCCCAACTATGGCGAGTTCTATGAGCGCCGTTGGTTTGCTCCGGCACCTACCGATCCCGTTTGGCTTGAATTTGCCGGTCAGGGTCCGGTCCCGTTGGGCTCGGGGCTTGTCTACCGTTGCTGTGATGAGGGCGCCGAGGACCTGGTGCTGGGCGTTGAGGTCTG
This sequence comes from Collinsella sp. AF33-16, assembly GCF_003475325.1. GTDB lineage: Bacteria > Actinomycetota > Coriobacteriia > Coriobacteriales > Coriobacteriaceae > Collinsella. The sequence goes on from NZ_QRQC01000005.1 coordinate 94,865, forward strand.
CGAGGACCTGTGGGTGCCGGCGCCTCCTTCGACCGAGATGGCGCTTGCCGGTGCGACGGTGATTCTCAACCCGTCGGCCTCGGACGAGATCATCGGCAAAGCGGATTACCGCCGCAGCCTTATCTCTAACCAAAGTGCACGCCTGTACTGCGCCTATGCCTACGCGGACGCGAGCGAGGGTGAGTCCACGACCGATATGGTCTTTGCGGGCGAGAACCTCGTCTACGAAAACGGCTCCAAGCTCGCCGCGACCAAACTGCTTACCTGCGATATGGCCATCGCCGATGTCGATCTTGACCGCCTGGTTGCCGAGCGCCGTCGCTCGACGACGTGGGCGCGCGCGGACGATGCGCCGGAGGCCACGACCGTTGAGTTTTCTTTTGAGGGCGTGCTGGCCAAAGAGCCTGTCCTGCGCGATGCCTGCGATATCGACCGCGTTTTCCCTCGCGCGCCTTTTGTGCCGGCCGACCACGGTGATCTGGCCGAGCGTTGCGAGACTATTCTCAATCTGCAGACTGCGGGCCTCAAGACCCGCCTTGCCCATACGGGTACCAAGGCTGCCGTCATCGGCCTTTCCGGCGGCCTCGATTCCACACTGGCGCTACTCGTGACCGTGCGTGCCTTCGATGCGCTGGGGCTGCCGCGCACGGGCATCACTGCCGTGTCCATGCCCGGCTTTGGCACGACGCATCGCACTAAGTCCAACGCCGAGTCGCTCGCGCGCGACCTGGGCGTGAGCTTCCGCGAGGTTTCGATCCACGCGGCTGTGGAGCAGCACTTCAAGGACATTGAGCACGATCCGACCGTGCAGGACGTGACCTACGAGAACAGCCAGGCCCGCGAGCGTACGCAGATTCTGATGGATCTGGCCAACCAGGCTGGCGGTTTTGTCATCGGCACGGGTGACCTGTCGGAGTTGGCACTCGGCTGGGCTACCTATAACGGCGACCACATGAGCATGTACGCCGTCAACGCGAGCGTGCCCAAGACACTCGTGCGTCACTTGGTGCGTTATGCGGCTGATGTCTTTGGCGGGCGTATTGCCGAGGTTTTGCTCGATATCCTCGACACGCCGGTGTCCCCCGAGCTTCTGCCGCCCACGGGCGACGGCGAGATTGCGCAGAAGACTGAGGATTTGGTGGGCCCGTACGAGTTGCACGACTACTTCCTCTACTACTTGCTGCGTTTTGGCTTTGAGCCGGGCAAGATCTACCGCATGGCGCTCAAGAGTTTCGAGGGTGTCTACGACGCCAAGACCGTCCACGCGTGGCTGCGTACGTTCTATCGTCGCTTCTTTGCCCAGCAGTTTAAGCGCAGCTGCCTGCCCGATGGCCCCAAGGTTGGTTCGGTGACGCTCAGCCCGCGCGGCGATTGGCGTATGCCGAGTGACGCCAGCTCGCGTCTGTGGCTTGCGCAGATCGACGCGCTCAATCCAGTTGACTAAGGTTGGCTAAATTGAACCAATACGGGGGTTGCAAGCGTTACACTTTTGCAATCTGATGGCCCGTATCGCGCGGCGCTCTTGTCGGAGCGCCGCTTTTTTATATCGGAAGGTGGCACCATGCAGGCATCGCAGCGTCTCGACCGCTTTGGCGCGGAGGTCTTCGCCTCGCTCAACAACAAACTGCTTGCGCTGAAGGCTCAGGGCAAGACCATTTACAACATGAGCGTGGGCACGCCCGACTTTAAGCCGTACGACCACGTGGTCGAGGCGCTCACGCAAGCGGCCCAGGACCCCGAGATGTGGAAGTATGCCCTGCGCGACCTGCCCGAACTCAAGCAAGCCGTGTGCGATTACTATGAGCGCCGCTTTGGCGTTTCGGGCATTACGCCGTCTATGGTGCAGTCGTGCAACGGCACGCAGGAGGGCGTGGGCCATTTGGGCCTGGCCCTGCTCGATCCGGGTGACACCATTTTGGTTCCCGATCCGTGCTACCCGGTCTTTGAGGCGGGCGCCAAGATTGCCGATGCCAAGCTCGAGTACTATCCGTTGGTCGCCGAGCATAATTACCTGCCCTATGTGGCGGGCATCGATCCCGAGGTGGCCGATCGTGCCAAGTATATGATCGTGTCGTTGCCCGCGAACCCGGTTGGCTCGGTGGGCACGCCCGAGGTCTACGAGGAGATCATCGCTTTCGCCCGCGAGCACGACCTGCTCATCGTCCATGACAACGCGTACTCCGACATCGTGTTCGACGGCGAGCCGGGCGGAAGCTTCTTGCAGTATCCTGGTGCGCTTGAGGTGGGCGTGGAGTTCTTCTCGCTTTCCAAGTCGTTTAACGTTACCGGTGCGCGTATCGGCTTTTTGGTCGGCCGCGAGGACGTGGTCTCTGCCTTTGCCAAGCTGCGCGGCCAGATCGACTTTGGTATGTTCTTCCCGATCCAGAAGGCTGCTATCGCCTGCTTGAGCGGTCCGCGCGATGAGGTCGAGGCGCAGCGTCTGAAGTACCAGGAGCGCCGTGATGCCCTGTGCGACGGTCTTGAGAACTTGGGCTGGGAGCGTCCCAACGCGCATGGCTCTATGTTTGTGTGGGCCAAGCTTCCCGGTGGTCGCACCGATTCCATGGCGTTTTGCGAGGAGCTTATGGAGAAGGCCGGCGTTGTGGTGACGCCGGGCGCGAGCTTTGGTCCTTCGGGCGAGGGACACGTGCGCATGGCGCTGGTCCTGCCGCCCGATCAGATTGCTTTGGCTGTCGAGGCCATTCGCGAGGCGGGCCTGTATTAGAAAGCTATTTCGCCTCGTCAATAGCTCGAAACCGATTTCGTGCAGTTATTTTACGAATCCTGCAAACAATTTCGGTAAACGGTCGATTTTTGGCTGCGAATAGGAGCATAATCAAAGTCCCGATTGGATGTATTGGGATTACGGCAAGCCGCTCGGGTCGTTCCCGGGCGGCTTGCTTGTGGAGAGAGATGGGAGTTTCTAATGGTTAACGAGAAGAAGGTCGCTATTGTCGGCTGCGGTTTCGTCGGTTCGTCTTCGGCGTTCGCGCTGATGCAGAGCGGTCTGTTCTCCGAGATGGTCCTCATCGACGTGGACAAGAACCGCGCCGAGGGTGAGGCTCTGGATATCGCGCACGGCATGACGTTTGCCGAGCCGATGAAGATCTACGCCGGCGATTATTCCGATGTCGCCGACGCCGCCATGATCGTCGTCACCGCTGGCGCTGCCCAGAAGCCCGGTGAGACCCGCTTGGACCTGGTCAACAAGAACGTCAACATCTTTAAGTCCATTATCCCCGAGATTAAGAAGTCCGGCTTCGACGGCATTCTGCTCATCGTCTCCAACCCGGTCGATGTTCTGACCTATGCCGCCATCAAGATGTCCGGCCTGCCCGAGGGCCATGTCATCGGCTCCGGTACCGTGCTCGACACCGGTCGTCTGCAGCAGATGCTTGGTGCCCACGTTGAGGTCGACCCGCGCGATGTCCAGGCCTATGTCATGGGTGAGCACGGCGACTCCGAGTTCGTTGCTTGGTCCAGCGCCCAGGTTGCCGGCGTTCCGCTGAACACCTTCTGCGAGCTTCACGGTCATCTGGAGCATGAGGCTGCCGAGAAGCGCATCGCCGAGGACGTCAAGAACTCCGCCTACACCATCATCGAGAAGAAGCACGCCACCTACTATGGCGTCGCCATGGCCGTCAAGCGCATCTGCACCGCCGTCATGCGTGACGAGCAGACCGTTCTGCCCGTCTCCTCGCTCATGGTGGGCGAGTATGGCCTGTCCGATCTTGCCATCTCCATGCCGACCGTCGTTGGCCGCGACGGCGTTGTCTGCCGCGTCCCCGTGCCGCTGAACGATGACGAGCAGCATGAGCTCACCGCCTCTGCAAAGGCCCTCAAGGACATCATCGACAGCGTCGACTTCTCCTGCTAAATCGACTTCTCCTGCTAAATCAAGCTCGCTAGAGCGAAAAGCTACAATGAAGGCGTCCGGGTCCACGCGGCCCGGGCGCCTTTTTGATGCAAAGTAACCTGACCCCAATGCACCATAGTTGATGGGAGGGCCATGTCGGATTCCTCTAATTTTTTGACCTATGCCCAGACGACGTTTGATTCGTTTGAGGAGCAGCCGTTCTGTGCGGTGGATAGCCTGGTCTTTGCGTGGCTGTCCTATTTGCGTTTGCCGGGTGATATGGCGGAGCTGACGAACTGGCAGGGCCTAGACGTACGCGAGCTGCTGCGTGCCGAGTGCTACCGGGACATGATTGGCGACCTGTGGGATCCGGAGGGGAGCAGGGCCTTGTTGGAGGCCGTGGCAGCAAGCCCTCGCTACCGTGGCGTGCACGTTTGCGGTTATCGTGCCGTGAGCGATGTGGTAGCGACAGAGCAGTTTGCAGCCATGGCGTTCCGGTTTCCGGCGGGGTTTAGTGAGTATTTGCCCGCATGAGCACCGCTGAATATTGCGAA
>NZ_QRQC01000050.1 GCF_003475325.1 Collinsella sp. AF33-16
CTTAGAGGTCCTCGCGCCAGAAGGGCATGCTCATGCAGCGCGGGCCGCCACGGCCGCGGGAGAGCTCGGCGGAGGGCACGACGAGAAGGTCCAGGCCCTCCTTGTACAGCACGTCGTTGGTGACGGTGTTGCGGGCGTAGACGCAGATCTTGCCGGGCTCGACGCACAGGGTGTTGGAGCCGTCGTTCCACTGCTCGCGGGAGGCCGCGATCGGGTCGCCGCCGCCGCAGGGGATCAGCTTGACCTGGTCGACGCCGGTGGCGTCCTCCAGGACGTGCTCGAGGGTGTCCTCGATCAGGCGGATGTTCACGTCGCCCGGGTTCTTGCCGGCGGTCAGCTCGTAGACGCGCAGGGTGCCCATGATGGCGGGGTGAATCGTGAACTTATCGACGTCGATCTGGGTGAAGACCGTGTCGAGGTGCATGAAGGCGCGCGAGACGGGGATGTCGAAGGCCAGGATGCGCTCGACCTTGGAGTCGGAGTTCCAGAAGATGTTCTGGGCCATGATGTCGATCGCGGCGGCCTGGGTGCGCTGGGAGATGCCGACGGCGAGGGTCTTCTCGTTGATGTTCAGCACGTCGCCGCCCTCGGTGTGGAACTGGCAGTCGCGGCGGAAGTACAGCGAGACGTCCTTGTAGTCGGGGTGGTACTTGAAGATGTACTTGCCGTACAGGGTCTCGCGGTTGCGGGTGACCGAGTACATGCGGTTGAGGTTGACGCCCTCGCCGACGACCGCGAACGGGTCGCGGGTGAAGTAGAGGTTGGGCATCGGGTCGATGATCAGGTCGGACTCGGACTCGGAGTTGACCAGGGAGTCGAGGGTCGTGGACGCCGTGAGGGGCATGTCGATCTCGGCCTTGGTCATGCCGGCCATGGTCTTCTTGACGAACTCGAGGTTGTCCTCGATGGAGTCCAGCTTCTCGCGGACGATCTGCGGCATGTGCTGGCCGCGGATGCCGGCCTCGGCGATGTACTGGTCGGTGAACTCGGCGCGGGCGCCGGGGACCTGGTCGAACACCTCTGCGACGAGGTTCTCGAGGTAGAGCACCTCGACGCCCTGGTCCCTCAGGATCTGGGCGAAGGTGTCGTGCTCCTGCTGCGCGACCTCAAGGAACGGGACGTCGTCGAACAGGAGTCGCTCGAGCTCGTCGGGCGGCAGGTTGAGGAGCTCGTCGCCGGGACGGTGCAGGCAGACCTTCCTGAGCTTGCCGATCTCGGAAGGCACGTGCAGACCTTTCGTCATGGCCTCCTACCTTTCTTTCGGGCC
>NZ_QRQC01000051.1 GCF_003475325.1 Collinsella sp. AF33-16
CCTCAGGACTCAGCGCAACGCGTTGCGCTGAGTCCTGAGGCGCGAATCCGGGTAGGCAACCCCAGAGGGGCCGGAATCCCCCGGCCCGCGATGGAGGGAGGCCGGCATGTCCAGACCCAAGCCGTCCGGAAGGTCGTACGGGAGGCTCACGAGGCACGAGAGGAACACGGTCGAGAGGATGCTCGACCGCAACCGCAGCGCCCGCGAGATCGCCGCGGAGCTCGGCAGGTCGCCCTCGACCGTGACCAGGGAGGTTGCGGCGCACCGCTACGTCACCGCGCCGCGCTCGCGCTACGGCGAGCCCGCGCCCGCGGACCTCTCGGGGGCCTGCCCCAGGCTCTCCGCGTGGCCGAGGTGCTGCAACGGCTGCCCGCACAGGAGGGGCTACGGCTGCTCGAGGAGGCCCAGGGTGTTCTACAGCGCCAGGAGGGCGCAGGAGGCGGCCGACGCCGAGCTCTCGGCGAGCAGGTCCGGGATCGACGAGACCGAGGAGGGCGCCGCCGCCAAGCTCGCGGCCATCAGGGACGGGCTCGCGCGCGGGCTCTCCCCGCAGCAGATAGCGGCGACGACCCCCGGGCTCAGCGCCTCCACCGTCTACAGGTGGGTGGACGCCGGCTACGACGGCATGACGAACATGGAGCTCAGGCGCAAGGTCGGCTACAGGCCGAGGTCGCGCCGGGCCCCGAAGAGGGCGACGTCCCACTCGTCGCGCAGGTCGCACGCGTCGTTCCTCGCGCTCGGCGAGGACGCCTGCGCCGCGGCCTGGGAGATGGACACCGTCGAGGGCTCCAGGGGCGACTCCGCCAGGCTCCTCACGCTCCTGCACCGCCCGAGCCGCTTCCAGCTGGCCCTGCCGCTGCCGGACGGCACGTGCGCCTCGGTCCTGGCGGCGCTCTCCTCCCTGCGCGGGGTCCTCGGCGAGGACGGCGCGAGGCGCGCCTTCGGCGCCGTGCTCACCGACAACGGCAGCGAGTTCGCCGACGAGGGCGCCATCGCGGCGCTGATCGGCGAGCGGGACGGCGAGACCAGGCTCTTCTACTGCGACCCCCGGCAGAGCCAGCAGAAGGGCGCGTGCGAGAAGAACCACGTGGAGATCAGGAAGCTGCTGCCCAAGGGCGCCGGGGCCAGGTTCGACCGGCTGACGGCGGCGGACTGCGCGCTGCTCATGTCGCAGGTGAACTCCGAGCCGAGGGGGG
>NZ_QRQC01000052.1 GCF_003475325.1 Collinsella sp. AF33-16
CCTTACGCCAGCACGCCGAAGAACGCGCCGATGATGCCCACGACCATGGTGGCCACGATCAGCACCATGGGGTTGATCTTCTTGGACAGCAGCCAGTAGTACAGCCAGAAGGCGAGCATGCCGAGCATGCCGGGCATGATGCCGTCCAGGATGTCCTGGAGGGTCTGGGCGTCCTCGCCCGAGCCGATGGCCACCGGGATGCTGGCCCAGAACATGTCCTTGCACATGGCGCCCACGACCATGACGCCCACGATGCCCACGCAGGTCATGATCTTCTGCATGAGGCCGGTCCTCTGGGCCTCGTCCAGGAAGCCCACGCCCAGCTCGTAGCCCTTGACGGCGCCCCAGATGCGCAGCGCGAAGCCGGGGACGTTGTAGATGAGCAGGAAGGCGATGGGGCCGAAGGGGTTGCCGGCCTGGCACAGGCTGATGCCCACCGCGGCGGCGACCACGCGCAGCGTCGACAGGAAGATGGAGTCGCCGATGCCGGACAGCGGGCCCATGAGGGCGGCCTTGACGTCGTTGACGCTCTCGGGCTCGATCTCGCCGCGGGCGACCTTCTCCTCCATGGCCATCGCGATGCCGCCGACGAACGGGGCGAACTGGACGGTGATGTTGAAGAACGCGCAGTGGCGATGCAGGGCCTCGGCGTAGTCGTCGGGGCGGCCGGCGTAGATCTTCTTGAGCATGTTGGCGACCATCAGGCAGAAGGCGATGTTCATCTGCTTGTAGTAGGTCCAGGAGAACTCCATGCCCAGGGCGCCGACGTTGACGGCGCTCTTGACGAGGTCGGAGCGCGTGATCTTGTTCTCGGGACTAGAAGTCATCGTCCTCATCCCCTTCCGCGGAAAGCTGGGGCTGGGCTCCGCCCAGGCCGAGCAGGTCGAACTTGTCGATGCCGATGATGATGGCGATCAGGGCGACGCCCAGGACGGGCACGTTGGCGTAGGAGCACAGCAGGAAGCCCAGGAAGTAGAAGGGCACGAGCTGCTTGGTGAGCACCAGGCGGCCGAGCATGGCGAAGCCCATGGCCGGCAGGATGTTGGCGGCAACGCC
>NZ_QRQC01000053.1 GCF_003475325.1 Collinsella sp. AF33-16
GCTACTCCCGGTAGGGCACCCGGTCGCGCATCACGGCGTATATCGCCCTGAGCCGCTTCCTCGCGACGGCCTTGAGCGCCCGCCCGTGCCCCATGCCCCGCGCCCTGCAGGCCCGGTAGTACTCGCCGTAGCGCCCCGACGACCTCACCAGGCTGTTGCACGAGAAGATCAGCAGGGACTTGAGCCTCGCGTCGCCCCGCCTGGACGCCCTGACCGACCTCACCGACGTGCCGGAGCTCCTCACCCTCGGGGCTATGCCGCGGTACGAGGCCAGGTGGTCGTGGTCCGGGAACCTCGCGATGTCGACCGACACCGCGAGCTGCGCCGCGGTCCTCGGGCCGATGCCGGGCACGGTGAGCAGGCACGCGTAGGTCTCGTCGCCCTCGAGCAGCCCCGCCGTCTCGGCCTCGAGGGCCCCGGCCTCGTCGAGGGCCTCCGATATCCGGGCGGCCAGGAACCTGACCTGCCTGTTCTCGGCCTCGACGAGCGCCGGCGGGGGCGCGGTGGAGGCGGCCGCGGCCTCCCCGGCGGCCTCGGCCCGCGGGCCCCCGGCCCCGGAGCGGGCGATCCCCCACGCCCC
>NZ_QRQC01000006.1 GCF_003475325.1 Collinsella sp. AF33-16
GGCTCAATATCGCCGGTGTCAAAGAGGGCGATTACTCAAAATGGAGGGCTTCTTGCATTGCGTCGCTGTCGTTGATGTTGACAACAAGGTACTTTCCGTCATTTACGATAAACCGCATGATGCCGATTGTGTTTTCGCCGTTCCTCGATAACTCCACCTTGTTGTAGAGCCTGTTCTGAATCAGGTTGAGTGCCAGAGAGTTGAGGCTATTGAGGTCCTGGACCATTGGGCCGGCGATTGCATGTTTCGTGCATTTTGAGGACGTTAGTTCCCCAAAACGGCGAATTTGATTAGCGACATCCAGGATGGATTCTCCGGTAGAAAGCAGCTTCGCGAATAATGAAACGTAGCTGCTGAGGTCATCCCGATAAGAAGGTTCGTTTATCTTCTTGGATAAGCTAAGACAATCAATGATGATGTCGCCAAGAACGGCTACTGCCAACTCATGGATATCGATGGCTAGTTGGTTATCAACTAATTGAACGTGGAAGTGCGTCTTATAAAACTCCCTTTTAGTTTCTGGCGTTTTAAGCGCCAGCGGGTGGTGGACAATTGAGTGCTCGCCTCCGCGAGCGAGCTCGGGCCTTCTATTTAGGTCAAAGACCATTTCAATGTAACTGGCCAGATTAGGTGCAACGGAATCGTCGGCATCGTTACTGCTTAGTAACTCAAGAGCCGGAATAGTAACTCTCGCGATGTTCCCACACTCTATTGCCCAAAGAGAGAAAACCTTCGAGGGCAAATAGGCATCGGGTATTTCATCAAGATAAACTGAATCGATGCACAATGAGCAAGCATTGAAGAAGAGCTGGTAGATACCGTCCGAATAGCCGCCGCTTATTGCGGAATCAAGCGCTTGTTTGACTGCCTCCGCGAGCTCATGCGTTATATCTGCCTTTTCGATACGGCATTTGTCGAGGTCATCGCCTGCGTCAATTATTCTCGAACAAAGCGGAGGAAAACACGTGGCACCTTTTTTATTATCTGAGCCTTCGAGATATTGAGCTTCTAGAATGTGCTGTATTCGCCGTAGCGAATTAAAGATACGGTGTGGAACGGGCACTGAATGGGCGTTACGATATTCGGCATACCAAGAGGACATTTCGTTAAAGAACTTCTCAAGATCAATTCTTAGGAATTCGTTTAACAGCTCTTTTGCAGACCAATGCTGTTCGAATTCCGCTCCTTCACATTCTTGATCCTTATCGGGTTTTGCGTTTGTCAGTTGTTTGCAACAGAGATGCAAAGAGGTATCTCTGTCAAACCGAATGAAGCTAGCCCTAACACGCCAGGTCAGAGCTATTAAATTGGCACCTTGCATATTTCTTAAACCAGCACAACTTTTAAAATCAAATATACTTTGTGCCATTGTGCCACTTTGCCGTGTTCAATAGGAGTCGAGCAAGAAAGAAGTCCAAAGGAGGACGGAAAATGTTCGACGGCACCCTGTTTGAACTGGTTAATTCCACCAAGCGCGATGAGCTTGAAGATATCGTTTGCGAAGTTATGACCATCTGTGATGAGCTGAAGGTGGGTCTTTCTGAGGAGCGCGGGCTCGGCTTCTTTGAAGACTGTGCCCGTCAAAGCGCCTATGAGCTCATGCTCGACAATTGTCGTGACGAGCTTGCTCGTCTGGGCTTTGAGCTCGAGTGGGGCGTTGAGGACTATCCGGTGGTCTCGCCGGTCCGTTCGGTTTCGCTTGCGCGGATCTCAGCGCATGACGCCGTTGGCGTCGAGTATTCGAGTCGTAATGACCTCGATATAGCTTGTTAGTCTTTCTTTCTTCGTAGGCGGTCAAGCCGACCTGCTGTTTTATCGGGACTTCTAAGCAGTCCCGTTCTTTACGCCAATCACCCCAAAACTCAATCACCAACCAATCGGGTCTCTCTGAAAGGAAGATCATGAATACTTCTATTCAAAATGTGTCCGTCTCTCACAAGTCGAGCATCACCAAGATTGCCGAAGGCGCGTTGCTAATTGCTGTCGCGGCGTTAGCTGTGAACGGCATCATTTCCTTTACTGCACCGTCGTACATCTGGAAAGGTGAGATTCCTATGTTCACGCCTGACCTGTTCGATCATCCCTACGAGGCTCCAACGGCGGAGGATATTGTGTCGGGAATGGAGACGCTTGACCGGGTGTCGATGGCCGCGGCCGTGCTCGTTGCTCTGTATCCTGTATACCATGCCATTTGGTGCCTCTGCGCAGGTGCTGGGTGCAATTGCAAGGCACCTGTGTTTTGCGGACGGATGTCGCGCCGCTTTGGCTCGTTGAGCGCCTGTTCGCTTTTGGCCGTGCTTGCCGTATGTCGTGGGTTTGAGTGCTATATCGACGGCGGGGTCACGGGGGACAAACTCCTCATGATCGTGGGCCTTTTCCTCATGGTGACATCGATTGCGCTTGTTTCTGGATGCGTCCTGGCGTGCATTGTCAAATGGTATGAGCTCAAAGGTCCTGGGCGCTATCGTGGCGACAAAGCCCTTATCGCATGGTTCGGCCGCGCGGATGCCTTGCTGGACCGCGCAAGCTCAAACATGGTGTTGCTGTATGGTGCCGAGATGCTTGCCTGCGCGGCATCGTTGATTTTTGGATATGGCATCGCTAGCGCTATTGCATCCATCATTACGATTACATTAACCGCCTGGGGCATTGTGCTCGCCATCATCTTTATCCCTCTTTGCATCGGCTGTGTCTTGGCTAGCTCGAAGGACTAGAAGAGTGAATCTGTTCGCGGACACGTAGAAAGCCGCGGCATCAAGCTCAGTCTTGCTTTTCCGGGTCATATCCCTTTGTATACACGGTAAAGCTGAGGTCATCGATCGTTCCGGTGCTGTAGATGCATGCGTCGGGCGTGCTCCATGTGTCTTGGACGGTCGGGTCAGTCCAGACATATTCGGGCCCATCGATTCCAAGCAATGGAATGGGCCTCGCCACGTGGTCGGCGTTATTTATCTGTACAATGATCTCCAACAACATGTGCAGTTTTACATGCCATGAGCTGTATGGATGCTCATCTGGCCCCTTGTAATCCAGTGTGCACTTTGATTGTGGGCTTTCGGCGAGCTGGCTCAAACATTCAAAAAGCGTCGGGTGCTCGGCTCCAGGAAACTCGACTTGTACATACCGATTGCCATCGCGGACAAATCCGTACCACAGCACGGGGTATGGATACTCGAGCCTATCCGGCCGCTTGATTTTCGCTCTACAATTGGGCTGGTTGACGATAGACAGCCACGTCCTATAGAGCTCATCGGAAATGAGGTCGTTCGCTTGGTATGCTGGGCCAAGACCATCGAGGACAAAGCTGCCGAGGCGCTCAAAATAGTGGGCACAATCCGTTAGGCCCTTTTCATATGCCGTTTCGGTCTTTCTCTGTATATTAAGCGCGACATCGCGGGGCGATTTACGACCAAGATGCTTCTTGGCGTTAAAGCGCGGGTTGCAATAGAGCTTGGTCGCCGCGTTATATCGATCGCAGTACTTGCTGTTAGGACCGGTCGGAAAAAAGAGCGAACCGCAGGTTTGGCATGCTATCGGCATAATGCCGCACAGCAGCAGCTCGTGAAGGATGCGGGCATAAAGGCTTGCAAAGGACCATTCCTCTTCGGTGAAGTAGAGCTCTCCTGCCTTTGAAATAACGGCTTGAAGCCCAACGAGCCTATTGAGGTTTTCCTGGTCGTTAAGCTCTGCATGCGTATGGAAGTCTCCATTTGCGAAGATCTGGTTCTCGCGCATAGCTTCGAGATAGTTTTTACGAAACGCCTGCATAAAGGGGGCGCTGTTCATGCGCTTTATTCCATTCAAATGCTCTTCGAGCTTTTGGGCCGTTTCGTTTCCGGGCAAGTGTTTTTTGGCTGCGTATACAAAAGCTTCGCCAAAGCGGATGATTGCCGGCAGCTGCTCATCGAATAATCGAAATTGTCGCGGGTCGCTTGTTTTGATGGCGGCTGGGAAAAACTCTTCGTTTTGCGCGAGCAGGCTAGGTGCCTCGGTGTTTTTAAGCAGCGGGGTAAGCTCCAGACATTCCTGATAAAAAACAATGAGAAGCGCTCGAAAGAGATCGATATTGGTGCAGACGCAAGCTGTTTCTATCTGAGATTTCGCCTTGGGAAAGTTGCGTATAGGATTGTCGCGGTCATACGGCACCGGTGCTGTTAGATTGGTCTCGCCGTTGGTAGCGTTAATGCTCATGTCGTTCGACTCGAGCTGGAGATAGGAGCTGAAGAGGGACGCCATTTCTTGCTTGTTGAGTTGGTCCGATGTTGTAATCACCGCGCGGTACAGGCGGTTGATCTCGTCGCACTCAATAGCGTTGTTGTTCATCCAGCAGCTGTAATAGCGATAGTCGGGAATCGCCGTGATGTTCATGACACACTGTCTACAGACATTTTTAAGGAGATATCTGGCCATGCCGGAAATCTCTCCGTGTGCATGGCTTGTAATGGCTTTGTCGAATATCGGAGCAAAGAAATCGAGGTCGCGTTCCTTTTGTTTTTGAAGGTTGATAGCGATTTCAGCTTCGTTCAATTCTGCTTGGGTGGGCTCTTGGTCGGGATCGTCTGGATCGAGCCGATCGTCATAGTCTTGCTCGGCTGCACAGTCTATCGAAGCGTGTTGCGCATGGTGGAGAGCAGCAGAGGACTGGCGCATGGCGTTCTGCAAATCAATATAAAAGCGCTGGTTTGCTCGCTTACGAAAGTGCCCCCCGATTTCGTTGAAAAGCGAGCTTAAGTCGACGCGCAATAGGTCGTTGGCTATGGAGACGAGACTCCATGCGCTTGCATTGCCGGATGTGTTTCCGTCGCCGGCACAATCAATCTCCGGCGTCCTGTTAAGAAGTAGCATACGGGGATTGACAGGGGAGCGAAGAAAACCAGCCTCAAAACCCCAGCTAAATGCTTCTTTTTCGGACTTATGCATTGATGCTCCAAACAGCCAAAATTTAAAACGCGATAAAAGTCATATTACGCGGCTGTTTGCGGTTGTTCAATGGAGTCAAGCGAAAAGGGTTAAAACCAGGGAGGCCGTTATGTCCGATCGCATCGAGCTCAACGAAGGAAACATTGATGTATGCGAGCGCGAGGTTATCGCTCTTCGCGAGATTATCGCCGCCGCCATGGGTCGCTTGCATCAGATGCGCAGGCAGTGCGAGCGAGGCTACGCGTCTTCGGAGGATTTCGAGAATGCGTTGGATGTTTACGGAGTGATCCGTGGGCGAGTCGATGAGCTTGACCAGCTTGGTTTCGAGTTCAGATGGTCGTCAGTTCCCGATGCAGGGATCGATGAGTGCGTCGGGCTCGAATGGATTGAGGACGACAGCTCTCCACGAGATCGCGGTTTCGATATCGCTTGTTAGTGTGTCCGCACGACTTGGTATCAATGTGGGCGAACAATCTCTAATCGGAGCCGACTAGAGGCTGCATCCTAGTTGCCGGCGATTCCGGTTTGATTTCTGTTGAAAGGAAAACATGAACACTTCTATTCAAATTTCGTCCAGCGCCGTTGAGCCTGCGTCCCGCACCGCCAAAGACGAGGTCGTCAAACTCGTGCAGGGCGCGCTGCTCGTTGCCGTTGCTGCGGTTGCCGCTGCCGGCACCGCCTCCGTCGCCGCCCCGTTTTGCGTCTGGAAGGGCGAGGTCGCGCTGTTTCTGAACGAGTCGTTCCATGCTGCCTTCTCCATCTCCGCGATTGCGGAGTACGCGTCGGCTGTGCCCGGGTCCGATTGGGCGTCGCTGCTCGTGGCCGCGCTCATCGCGGCCTACCCTGCCTACCATGCCGCCTGGCGTGTTCGCGAGGGCCTTGGGCTCAGCTGCGAGGCTCCGGTGTTCAGCGGGCGCGTGTCGCGCTCTCTCGCCGCGGTGAGCGCCTGCCTGCTGCTGGCGATGCTGTTCATGGGCTATGGAACGGCCTGGCTCGTCAACGGCAGCGCGGTGGGCGACCAGAGCCTTGTCGAGACGGGGCACAATGCATGGACCGTTTCCATCATGATGATGCTGGGCTGCGCCCTGATGTGCCTGTTCAAGTGGTTCCTTGCCAAGGGCCCCGGACGCAATTTCGGCAGCGGCTTTGCCGTCGAGCTGGTCCGCCTCGCCGACGTTCTGCTGAAGCGCGCGAGCTCGAACCTGGTGTTGTGCTACGTGGCCGAGCTGCTTGCCTGCCTGCTGGCGCTGGCCTTCATTACCGTGGCCTATGTCGTCGTGAGCGTGGCCATCGTGCTTGCGTTCGCAGCCGTGGCCTTAGTGGTGTGCATCGCCGGGCTTCCCGTTATCCTTGCCGCCTCGTGGCGCAGGTAGCGGGGCGACCATGCAAGTTCTTGTCACCGCGTGAGAAAAACTTGCAAGAATCGCAAGTTCTTTTCATGCGATGAGAAAAACTTGCAGGTTGGTGCGAGGACGACGGTCCTCCGCGTGAGCGCGGTTTCGATATTGCTTGTTAATGTGTCCGAACGATTGATTGGAGACAAAATGTATCCGGGCTATGAGTGCAACAACTATCCCATAAGCATTACGGATGAGGATGGTCCGTTCCTTATCATGGAGGCGGAGCTGTCTGGTGACGTCGAGCTCAATGATGAGTTTAAGAAAGACGCCAGCTATAGATATTCGTGTGCGACTGTTTCTGCGGCGATTAATCTTTGCAGGTCGATGACGGACGGCGATGCCGATCCCTGGTATGAAAGCTGGGAGAAGGCAGCTGAGCGTTATCCGCTCGAGAAATGCGAGGAAGCGACAACGCTGTATTGGATTGAGCCGACCGATCCGCACAAGGCGCTGTGCGCCTTCCATCCCCATCCCGATCTTGAGCAGTATGTGGCTGAGACAATTGAGGCTGTTGACACCTATCTGTTGGAGTGCGAGTACTGTCCCTTTACGGTCAGCCACTTAGATCTAAAGGACGTTGACGTCCTGCTCAGCGCTGCTTGGGGATTGGCTCGAGTTCTCAAAGATATTTGGGGAACTTGCGACCCTGATGTTATGGAAAAGATTGAAGATGCTACGTACAGTGCGTATATAACGGTTAGGGACCTGATCGCGGGCGAAGAGGCGGCCAAAGCCAGTTCGAAGCCTGTTGAGGATCTCTAGCTGCTGCGCTGAACGGCGTGCCTGATCGGCAGACTGTCGGCAAAAGTCCGGACAGTCTGCCGGCCTCGGTCGCTACATCGTTCCCTTGCTCGCAGCGTAATGTTCCGCCTGCTTAAGGGCGTCCTCGTAGGCGCGCTGCTTTGCTTCGTACTCTAGCGCGTAGCGCTCCTGCTCCGCTCGCCCGGGAACAGGCACGGTCATGCTTCGCAGGTCCATTGGGGCAAGTTGCACAAGCGCGTCTCCGTGCGAGGTGTCCGCCAGTTTCTTCTGCCCCTCATCGGACGACAGGTATGCCAGGACAAACTGGGCAAGCAGCTCGTCCTCAAAGGTAGCGCAGAACATGGCGTCGCAGGGGACAATGCTCTCAAACAAAAGACCGCGCTCCACGGGGCGCTCAGAACCGACAGAAAAGTGGCCTGGCGTGATGAGGGCAAGCTTGAATGGAGGCCCGACGCGTGATATGAGAAGGCTCGCCTCGCGGGCGTCGATCGGTTTGGCCTTCCGAAAATCTTCGTAGTCTACACGGCTTACATCGTAGATATCTGTATCGGGGACACGCTCAAGTACATCTTCTGCGGCAATGATTGCGCCATCATGAAGATGCTTTAGCGACAGGTAGTAGCAGTCGTGCTGTTGGTAACTGTCTGTCGGATCTGATTCGGGCAGTTTGGTTACAACGCTGCGGGCGGTGCCGCGGTAGATTGGCGCTAGCGACCCAAGGGGGATGAACATTCTCTCGTCGAACGATCCGCTCTTTGTATTGGGTAATAGGGGATAGATGCCGTTGCCCTGATCCTCGAGCCGATGCCAATAGACTGGATTCTTTTGATCGCCGTAGGCTCGGTCGACGGAATCGAGGAGCTGGTGCAGAATCTCATCGGTCATTTGCTTGTCGTCAAAGCTCCTGCCGTCAAAAAGGAAATACGGATCATTGGGCTCGCCGTCGCCAATAAAGAGCAGCGCGCGACCCTCGGCCTTTTTGGCAATGGTGTTGGGAAGAAGCACAATGCTCTTTAGCAGGCCGAGGTCACAAAGAAGGCGACGTCCATCTACGGCTCGCGCCAGATTGAACAGACGGTCCGAAATCTGAATGACGGCCGTGGCATGGGACTGAGAGCAGGCAATGGATGCCGCAAGAAAGATGTAGTACCACTCAGTGACCGAAAGCAGATCGGGGATGCCTGCGCTGCGTTGCAGCTGCTTCGAGCGCGTTCTGAGGAAATCCAGGACTCGCGCATTTGCCGCATCGATAGATGCCGGGAATTGGGATAGCGGTCGTAGCTCGGGGGGCCTGCAGTAAATGAGTGCTGATTCGTACGTGTGAGAGGCTGCGTCCTGCTCGTAGTCGTATAAAAAGATATTCTCTTCGATGGCAGTAAACGTCGACGTCGGGACTTTGACTCGGTTTTTGCAAACGCAAGCGGGCACATAATCCCATTCGTCGGTTGCTTCGTTGTAAACGCGGTCCTCAAACTCAAACGAGGCGGCCGAAGGTCGCTTGAGGTCAATCCCCAAAACAGACCACGAGGGGCCATCGACGTGCTCGCTCGAAAACTCAAAATCGCGACAGCACAGTTCAATGAGCCTTTTCGTTCTCGACGAAGGCTGATATTTCTCGACCATATGAGACACAAGATCCGATAGATATCGGCTCATATATGGCTTGAGATCTTCGTTTAAGCGAAGAGTTGCAAATTCTGCTTTAGTTTTGAGCATGCGCACCTCCTGCATATTCCCTATATTGCGCGGTTCGCTGACTGGCCCGTCGCGGCTCAATTGCCTTCAGTCTACAAGAAGAGCAGTTGCGGCGTTTTTCAGACGGGGCACTCAAATGAAAAAGAAAAAATCGAATGGTGCGTATGAGGCCGTACGCATTGGGTAATATTTCGCTAGATACTAACACTAAGAGATTTGCATATCTCCTAATTGTATCAAGCTACAGTGGATAAACCAACTAGTTGTTTCAGCAACGAAAGGACAGCTAATGAACGGATACGACACGTATAGGATCGAGCCAGACGCTCTCAAGAAGCCAACAACAGTGAATATTTTCGGCATGATTCTGCAAACCCTCTTTGCGGTTGTGCTGTACGTTGTCGCCGTCGACATGATGTGCTTGCTGACGACGTGGCTCGGCGGCTTTATGTTCGAGATTGGCGAGGGCAACACGGTGATTCCGCTCCATTCGTGGCGCCTGGTGGCGTTTAGGGCGTACTGGGTTGTGCTGGGCGTGGCGGTCGTTGCGGCGCTTGCCCACAAATGGATTGTGCTGTTAACGGGAGAGCGCGAATCCGACATGTGCGAGCTGCTCGGTGCAATTGAGGGTGCGGGCGCATTTGCATCCGTCGTCTGCGCGATCGTCTGTTTGCTGGGCTGTGCCGCCGCATTTGATTGGTGGGCTGGCGTTACCGGAAAGATGGCTTCGGATTCCCGCGCCAATGATTATCTGCTTTGGGCTGTTGTCTTAACAGTCGGAACGATTGTCGAGTGGCGAATTGTCGAAGGAGTTCTCAAGGCTTTATTCCCTCATGAGTGCTTGTTCCACGGGCTTCGCTTTGCATCTGCCTGCGTGGTTACTCCTCTGCTCGCGCTTGTGCCCACAGCACTGGTCATCGTCGTGTGCGCGGTGGTGGTAGGCCTTTTTGCCGGGATTGTGTTCGCATCGCTTGCGATCCCCGTGGTTATCACGGTTATTGGCATTGCCATCGCTATGAGTCGCTAACCCACAACGCAATCCAAATATCTCGCATAAAGAAAGGAACGACCATGTCGGTATTCTCTAACGCTCAAAAGCTTCTGCTGCTTGCCGTACTTACCGCTCTTATGGCTGGTGCCCTGATGTACGAAGTGTTGCATCCCACACTGTTTCCGCTGCTCAAGCAGGGCATTTTGCAGCTGCTCTACCACATTCCGGTCTTTACCCAGCCGGGCAACGTGATCTATCTGGAGTCGGCGACATCGCTGGCACTGTAGTGGTTTAAGGGCTCGGCCCACATCGAAGGAAAGAAAACCAATATGGAAAGGAAGGCGCCCATGACTCAGAAGCAGTATCGAAACATCGATCGCTACCAGGACTTGCTCAATCGAATTGCGCCTACGCGTCTGGTGGAGCAGACGCGTCAGAGTGTTATTGGCCACGAAGGAAGCTTGGAGGCCTTTGTGACGGCGCTGAGCTTTGAGGTCAACCGCTGCGTGATGTTGGCACGCGGCGCCGACCCGCGCGACGTTCTTTCGCCCGCTGCCATTTTGGTGATGGGTTCCACCGGCACGGGAAAAACCCACACCATCAAGGCCGTGGCAGATGCCGCGGGGCTCAAACTGTTCGTGTTCGATGTCTCCACCATGACGGGCGAGGGCTGGCGCGGTGCCAGCATGAGCAACTGCCTGTCGCAGGTCGCGGACTATCAGGCTGCCAATCCCGGCGAAATTTGCTTGGTGCTCTTTGACGAGTTTGACAAGGCGGTTCGTGCCGAGCCCGATGGGGGCGAAGTTGCATCGAGCTTTAGTCCATCGCAGTCGTTCCTTAAGCTCTTGGAAGGCGGGGAGATGCCGTTTGAATGTGATACCTCCAAGAGTGCGGCTATTAAGACGCTCAACCTCGATCAGGTTGTTTGCATTTTGGGCGGCGCCTTTATGGGCTTGGATGCTCTGGTGCGCAAGCGCCTGAGTGACAAGTCTGGCACCACGGTCGGCTTCGGATCCTCGTATGCCGCCGTGCGCACCGCCGCAAAATCGGCAAACGAGCTGCGAGACAGTGCGACCATCGAGGATGTTGAGACTTGGGGTATTATGTCCGAGCTGTGCGGGCGCATTGGCTCGGTGATTAACTTTAACGCCTTGAGCGTGGACGATCTGGTCCAGATTGCGTATGAACAGTACCTGCCCAAGTACAACAACATGATGGGAAATGGCGCCAAGATGGAGCTGATGGCAGATGCTGCTCGCCTTGCGGCGAAGCGCGCGGTTAAGGAAGGTGCCGGCGCGCGCGGCATGCTCCGTCAGCTGCGTCCCCTTATGATGTACGCCTGGAGGGACATGCGGGAAGATACCTATATTTCCCGTGCGACCTTGGTCGTGAGCGACGGGGAGCTTGCGGTTGCGTACGAGCACTCTCATGAGCCGCGGGGATTTTTGCGGGAAGAGATGGGGAAGAATTCGCCCTTTCTGAACGGGAGAGAGATTGAAGCCCTTGCGCTGGTGAGCAACTGGATGGAGCATGAGGACGAGGACGAGCATAAGCCGTATCAGCCTGAGTTTGCTTGGCTGGCGGATTTGGTGGACGGCTCGGCGCTCGACAAGATCGTGCAGGGCGGCAAGGCATTCGATCTTGCTGGGGTGTTGTTGCGCGGCGTTCCGTTTGATGGGCCGGAGCGCATTGCCGCCCACGAGCTGCTTAAGGCCTGCGCCTGCTACAACGACGTGCTCTATGCCGACAAGGAACAGTATCGCAACCTTGCCCAGGTGCTTACGCTCACCAAATTGGTGTACAAAAAAACGCCCGATTGCTTGCTGAGCCCGCTCGATGTGGTTATGAACGGCACGACTACGGGCAACGGTTTTCAGGGTCTTGGCGAGTGGGTCGATGCCATGAGCAGGTCCGAAAAGCCTTCGTTGGAAAAGTGGCAGTACTTGGCGGCCGGGGAGGCCCTGCGGATTTACGACCACTTTAGCAAACGCCCCGACCAGGTTAAGGAGCTTGCCGCCGAGGTGTCCCTGATGCGTGTCGCCCTTGCAGTGATGGACGTTGAGGAGCGTGAGGCATTGGAGTGTGATCTTGAGAAGCTGCTCGCTTCGTGCGAGTAATCGCCGACTGCTTCTCTTTCCTTTCTTCTATTTTCTCTGGTGGCATGGACGCCACTGTCTTAACCGCCCTGCGTGAGATTTTGTCCGTACGGGATGGTATTCAACACATGTAACAAAACAAGTGAGGGAGCGGCGGGGGAGAGCGAGGCGGTTTACAGAAATGAACATCCGTTATATGCGTTAGAAAAATAAAATTGTTCTTGCAACATACAAGCGGAGCGCATATACTGCAGTCATAGCGTATGAGATGGGGTCTCTAAAAGAGGCCAAGCACAGCAATTTGAGTTTATGTAGACGGGACTTGAGCATGAGCACCAGCAGTTTCTCCTTTAACAACGATAATAGTAGTTACATTAATCTCGAGACTATCCTTGGTTGCACTGTCGGTTCTCGCGCAGAGAACGGGCTTGTATTTCTAGATGAAGAGAAGCCATGCGGCGAAGAACTCGAGTATTTAGATGAGATTGAGCGCGAGCGGAACTATGAGTTTGGCTTTTGCGGAGATTAGTTTCATCACGATTCAATTCGCTCAATTTAATTACCCCGTTATCACCTCTTTTTAGCGGGGCAAGTTAGATCGACTATCTGTGTCAAACAACGGCTCACCGTGGGAAGGAATCGGCAATGAGCAAGAACATGAACAAGGACATGAACGGCAAGGCCTTGGGTAAGGCCAGGGCGGCTGGGCGCGTGGCGACGGTTGCTGCGGCGACGATTGCCATGACGGGCGGCTCGCTGCTGTCGCCTCTGACCGCGGCGGCGCAGGGTGCGGATGGCATTGGCGCCGCGGGCGCAACGGCTGCGGTGATGTCGCCGCTGACGAGCGCTGCGGCCGCCGGTACTGGCGCGGGTGCCGTGTCTGCAGCGCAAAAGGTCGCCGACCTGCAGGCTGCAGTTGATGCGGCGCGCGCTAAAGCTGCTACCGCCAAGGCCGATCTGGAAGCGGCTGCCGCTCCCTACGATGCTGCCGCCGTCAACCAGCAGCAGGCGCGGGGCGCCTATGACGCGGCCCGCGGTGCGAGCGATAGCGCGGCCTCCGCTGCTTCGGCCGAGCTGGAAAAGCAGCTGGGCGCTGCGCAGGACAAGGCCGATCAGGATGTCAAGGCGTTTGAGGACGCTCAGGCTGCGCTCGATGCTGCCAAGAAGGAGCTGGCGGACAAGGATGAAGCCCTGACTGCTGCCCAGAGGGCATCCCGTGATGCCCAGTCTGCGCTTGAGGCCGCACAGGCTGCTGCATCCGATGCTACGCCCGAGGCTGTAGCTGCCGCCCAGGCTGCCGCAGGGCAGGCTGCGAGTGACCTGGAACAGGCGAAGCAGCAGGTCGTTGATGCGCAGGCCAAGCTCTCGGATGCTCAAGACGCTGCCACTGCCGCCGCTGCCAAGCAGCAGGACGCGCAGGGCAAGCTTTCGGCAGCTCAGCAGGCAAAGGCCGCGGCAGATGCGGACGTGGATGCCGCGCAGACGAGCTATGACGCGGCCAAGGCCGATCTGGATCGAGCCGAGCAGGGCGCCGCGGGCCCGGAGTACGAGGCCGCCAAGGCAAAGGTGGCTGCTGCGTCCGAAGCGCTGACGGCCGCCAAGGCCGCGCGGTCGAAGTGCGAGAGCGAGCTTGCTGCCGCTGAGCAGGACGTTGCCGCCGCCGAGGGCGAGGTTCAGACTGCTCAGCAGGCAGTTGCCGATCAGCAGCAGGCCGCTGCCGATGCCCAGTCAAAGCTGGATGCCGCCGCTGCTGCCAAGACCGCTGCCGACGCCGCTCTTGACCAGGCCAAGACCGATCATGCCAGTGCGCTCACGGAGCTGGCCGATGCCCAGGCCAAGCTTTCGGCGGCCAAGGACGAGAAAGACGCTGCCGACAAGGCGCTCGATCAGGCGAAGGCCCAAAAGCAGCAGGCCGACCAGGCTGTGGCTCAGGCCCAGGCAAAGCTCGATGCCGCTCAGGCAACGGCGAATGCATCGGCGGAGAACTACCGCCAGGGTGCCATCGCATTCTTTAAGAGTGTGGGTGCCGACGATGCGGCGGATATCATCCTCAACTGCAAACTCGCTGGCTACAACAAGGTGGGCGAGGAAGTCGACGCGACGAGCCTGACCAATATGAAGCAGGCGGTTGTGTGGCTCAAAGCGTGCAACGAGTATCGCGCAAGCGTTGGCCTAGGCGAGCTCAAGGTGACATATGCCATGATGGCGACCGCCATCGCCGACGCGAACTTCTCCGATACGAAGGTCGCGCACGCTCAGCAGTTTAACGTGGGCGAGAATGTGGCGTGGAACTACGGAAGCAATCCGTTTAAGCAGTGGGTCGATCAGGAGAAGGCCATCTTTGATGCTGCCGCCGCCTCGCTGGGCGCGTCGGGCCTTACGGGAAAGGCCGCTTACGATTTCTATACAGCGCATAGCTCCCAGATTGATAACTACGCCGCACTGCACGGTGGACCAAACCCTTCGGTCGGACATTACATCAACGTGATCAACCCCGATTACACCGTGACGGGCATGGGCGTTTGCACGCGAGGGACGCTGTACGGGAGTACACAGGCGCAAACATTTGTATATTCTGGTCAATGGTATAAGCCGTATAACCTCAATCCGATGACGGTTGCAGAGTATGAGGCTGCGTTGAATGCGTGGTGTGACTCGTTGGCAAATCCCGAGCAGGGCGTGGATGCGGCACGCAAGGAGCTTGCTGTGGCGCAGGGCGTTGCCGACGATGCCGGCAGCAAGGTGAGTGCAGCATCGCAGGCCGTTGCAGCAAAGCAAACCCAGGTTGAGCGCGCTGCCGCTAACGTTGATGTCGCGGCAACCAAGGCCTCGGAGGCCCAGGCTGCCGTGGCGCAAAAGCAGGCTGCAGCTGACGCCGCCGCGCGTGCCGTCAGCGATGCCCGCGCCGATTTGAGCGCTGCCAACGCCGCTGTTGCGGCAGCGCAGGACGCCGTGGCCGCCAAGTCTGGCGAGCTCGACATTGCCAAGGGCAAGGTGGCTGCTGCCAAGCGCGCACTGGACGCCGCTCGTGCCGGTGTTGGCGACAAACGGGATGCACTTGCCGCGGCCCAGGATGAGCTAGCGGCGTACTCAGCCGATATCGCCGCTGCTCAGCGTGCGTTTGATGCGGCGTCGTCTGCACTCGAAAGCGCGCGTGCCAATCAGCGCGAGGCGGAGGCCGAACTTCTTGCCACCCAAGGCGATGCCGATCAGGCAGGCATCGATGCTGCTGCCACTCAGGTGGAGCTCGATATGGCGCAGCGGGCTGCAAGCGATGCCGACGCCGTCGTGGCAACGGCTCAGGCAAAATCTGATGCAGCTGCCGCCCGCGCCTCTCAGCTTAAGAATGCCGCCGCAGCACTTGCCAAGGCCACTGGGGACAAAGCGACTGCCGATGCCGCGCTCGATGCAGCGGCGATGGCCGTGAGCGATGCCGAGTATGACGTGGTGGAGGCTGACGATGCCGTGGTGGATGCGACTGTCGCGCGCGACGCCTCTGCCGCCGCGGTTGCCCGCCTGCGCAGAATCAATATTGCCGAAGCCATTGTCAACGGCAGCACTGACGATGCGGACGAGGTACTTAACGCCAAGATCGCTGCGGCCCACGATGCCGCCGAGCGTGCCGCGACCGCCAAGGCCGAACTCGATGACGCCGTGGCTGCGACGGATGCCGTGGCGCCGGCATACTTGGAGGCGCTCGCCAACTACACCGCCGCCAAGGTCGAGCTCGACCAGGCTATTGCCGAGCTTAACGCCGAGATCGCTCGCCAAGAGGCCGCCGACCGCGGAAACGGCGAGCAGACCCAGCCCGTCACGCAAGTGACGTACCAGGCCAAGCATGCGGAGGCAAAGACCGAGGCCACGACTTGGCAGACGGCGATGCCCGCCACGGGCGATGCGTCCGAGCTGCTGGGTGAGACCTTCGTGATCGGCGGCACGGTCCTGGTGGCCGCCGGCGTATTCCTGTCCGATAAGCGCCGCCAGCTGATCCGTTAGGGACAGGGAAGCGCGCTGTTTTTGGCGCGCACCGCAGGGGCATGGGCTCTGCGGCGCGCGCCGCCTTTTTCTTCAAGATTGATTAAGGAGGGATATATGCAAATAAGAGGAGAGGCCGCGATCGCCTGCGGATTCATGGCGGGTCTGGCAACGGGGTTGCTGTTCGATGGATGTTTCGACAGCTATATCAATCGATTCTGCGATTTTGGTTTTTCGAGAGGCAAGCCTTGGAAAACAGCGCCAGCTCGTCAAGAGGTGGCTGCGCCCATCGAGCCCCGCAGCGTGGATACCTCAAAAATCAAGGTAACCGTCACTAAGAACGGCAAGATTTACCACCGTTCTACGGGGTGCAAAAGCCTTCCTCAAAACGCCATTAAAACAAGCGTACCATTAGCGGCTGCACTCAAGCGAGGCAAGACGCCCTGCCCAACATGCTGCCCGCCAACAGTGTGCTCGATCTAGTTTTTTGGGTGTTTGATCCGTTTGGATGGAAGAACGAAGGGTAAGCCCTAAGGGATACAGATGCCGGCCCGGCCTGCAATTTCTTCCATTGATTTGTCCAGAGTCGCACAGCACGGAGGTGTTGTTTGATGTCTATTTTCGTTACCGGAGACGTTCACGGTGTTGCCGAGTATGGGGCGAGTCGCTTCTCGTCGCGCGTTTGGCCATTGGGTCGAACGCTGACGCGCGATGACGTTGTCATCGTTGCCGGCGACTTTGGCTTTATATGGAGCGGCTCGAACACCGACAAATACTGGCTCGACTGGTTTGAGTCCAAGCCCTGGACCACGTGTTTTGTCGACGGCAATCACGAGAACCATCATCTGCTGGCGGGGCTGCCAATGCGTGAGTGGAACGGGGGCCTCGTTCACGAGGTTCGCCCGCACGTGCTGCACCTGATGCGCGGCGAGGTGTTCGACATCACGGGGACCACGGTGCTCGCCATGGGTGGCGCCGCGAGCCATGACAAACAGTGGCGTCAGGAGGGAAAGACGTGGTGGCCCGAGGAGATGCCGAGTGAGCGCGAGATCAAACACTGTCGCGCCTCGCTCGATCGCGCGGGCTGGAAGGTCGACTATGTTGTGACGCACGAGGCGCCGGTCGATTTGGCTGACGAGCTGTGCATGGAGTGCAATCGCGAGTTCTACGACGATTCGCTGCAGGCCTTTTTGGGCGAGCTCGACGGGCGGCTCGACTACCGCACCTGGTTCTTTGGCCATTACCATGACGATGAATGGCGCGATGACAAGCATCGCCTTATCTACCAAGATATCGTGCCGATCGAAGCGCGATGTGCCGATGGGCAGGATGAGACGGCGAGTGACTATTTTGAGCAAGAGCGTTAGGAGGTCCCCATGATCTGGTTTACCAGCGATACCCACTTTGGGCACGAGAACATGCTGCGGCTCGCCGACAGGCCTTGGTCGACTGTTGGGCAGATGAACGACGCCATGGTCGCTAGCATTAATAGCAAGGTCGCTGCGGATGACGAGCTTTACATTTTGGGTGACTTCAGCTTTAAGATGACGGTCCAAGATGCCTACGAGTTGCGCAAAAGCATTGCATGCAAGCGCATCCATCTGCTGCCCGGCAACCACGATAAAGACTGGACGCAGCCTGCGGTGGCGGATGCTTTTATCGTCGAGCCGCCCATTTGCGTGCTCAAGATCGACCGTCAGAAAATCGTGCTGAGCCACTATCCCATGGTCGACTGGCAGGGTATGTCGCACGGCGGCTGGCATTTGCACGGGCATATCCACAGCTGTGGCGACGCGTATAACAAGTTCAACCTTCGGCAGGGGCTGCTGCGCTACGACGTGGGCGTGGACGCCAACGGCTACGCCCCGGTGAGCCTGGAGGAGCTCAAGTCGTGGTTTGCACAGGTAGACGAGCCGGTGTGTTGCGTTAAGTGGCCGTGGTGGGTCAACGCCACGGGCGACGAGCAGGTCGAGCGCGATCTCGAAACCTATAAGAGGGAAGTGGTGATCCGATGACGGTCTATGTGACGGGCGACGTCCATGGCGGCGCTGACATGCAAAAGCTGCGCGATTGGGATCTTGGGGAAAGCCTGACGAGCGACGACTATCTCATCATTGCCGGCGACTTTGGCCTTCCGTGGGATTTCTCTGCCGAGGAGTGCGCCGACATCGCTTGGCTGGAGTCGCGCCCCTATACCGTGCTGTTCGTCGACGGCAACCACGAACGTTTCGACCACTGGGCGGAGCGACCCATGGAGTTGTGGCACGGCGGACTGACACAGCGCCTGTCGGACACCTCGCCCATACGGCGCCTGACGCGCGGCGAGGTTTTTGAACTCGACGGCTCAACGGTCTTTACCATGGGCGGCGCCACGAGCGTGGACAAGGAATACCGCATTCCGTATTCCAGCTGGTGGCCGCAGGAGCTGCCGGACGAGCGCAACTTTGAGGAGGCGCGGACAAAGCTCGACGGCGTGGGCTGGAAGGTCGACTACGTGGTCACCCACACCTGCTCTACGCGCATGCTTTCGCCCACGCTTTATCCGGCGCTCGGCTGGAATTGCCCCGCCGTTGATCGGCTTACGGCGTTTTTCGATGAGCTGGAGGACCGCTTGGACTACAAGCGCTGGTACTACGGGCATTTTCATCGGGATGCCAACCCGGCCGAGCGCCATACCGTGCTCTACGACTGCATCGTTCGCCTGGGCGACGAACTCCAGCCCTGGGATGTTGCGTAGGGGTGGGGTGCCTGATTACTCAGCCGTTACGGTAATGTTCTCCCTGTGCTTGCGGATAACATCCCAGCTAAAATGCTCGACCAGCTGCTCGGCAGAGCGCGGCGTGGTGCCCGGCGCGATGCCTGTTTGTCCGGCGAGCCAACCCAGCAGCGCTTCGGGCGTGCCAAAGCGGGCGCGGAGTTCGCCCAGGTCCAGATCGCGGTCTCGTTTGGAAAGGCGGCGGCCGTCCGGTGCCATGAGCAGCGGAATATGTGCGTAGTGCGGCGTGGGCAGTCCCAACAGGTGCTGCAGATAGATCTGGCGCGGCGTGGACCCCAGCAGGTCGCATCCGCGCACGACCTCGGTGACGCCCATGGCAGCGTCGTCGACCACCACGGCTAGCTGATAGGCAAACACGCCGTCGCTGCGGCGCACCAAAAAGTCGCCGCACTCGGTGGCGAGTGCTTCGCATTGGGCGCCGTACGTGCGATCCACAAATTCGATCACGTCGTCTGCGAGGTCGTCGACGGTGGGCACGCGCAGACGTGTGGCCGGCGCGCGCAGGGCGCTGCGGCGGGCCACCTCCTCGGCCGAAAGACTTCGGCAGGCGCCACGGTAGATGGGCGTGCCGTCGCTCGCGTGCGGTGCACTCGCGGCGTGGAGCTCGGCGCGTGTGCAAAAGCAGGGATAGGTGAGGCCGGCGTATTGCAACTGGTGCAGGGCGTCCTCGTACAAGTCCAGGCGGTCGTGCTGGTAGTAGGGGCCTTCGTCCCACTCCAGCCCCAGCCAGGCCAGGTCGTCAATCAATTGAGCGGCAAGTTCGGGGCGCTTGCAGCGATCGTCCAGGTCCTCAATGCGTAACACGATGCTGCCGCCCTGGCTGCGGGCCGAAAGCCACGCGCACAGGCAGCTGAACACGTTGCCCAGGTGCATGCGGCCCGAGGGTGACGGGGCAAAACGGCCCACGACAGGCGCGGGGGCGGGGACGAGCTTGCTGTTGGTCGCCGTCGACGTGGCCACGGCGGGCGTTGCTATGTTGCATGCGTTGATATCCATGCGGACGAGTATAGCGCGGGGTGAGGTGAGGGGAGGCGTCGTCGATGCTCGCAAGTTGCCGCGGCCACACGTTGCGCGTGCCGGACCACCGGCTCGGCGCCTTAATCGTCGTCAATCAATCTAGCCCTCAAACGACAGAAACCCCGGCAGCTCTTCGCAACTGCCGGGGTTTCCGCGGAAAAGGGGGACATGATCCTCAAGCGGACGGCAAAGGGGCAAACCGTTTTCGCTCAACTGCTTTATGCCCCTCAACTGGCGGCTCAATCAGCGAATGCCGCGCCCACACAAAGCCGCTACACCTGTGATGGAGCTATGAAGTGGTATCTATTGCCGGAGCGGGCTATGCCAAGGAGTGTTCCAGATTACCGGCAGATAGGGAACGTCACCAGGTGCCGGCGGCGGGCGTGACTTTTGTCCCGTTTTGACGCTCCGCTGACCTAGATGTTCGTCACATGAACCCGCAAACGTGGGACAATGACGCTACTGGTACCACAGACAAAGGATGTGCCTATGAACGCCCCCGTTGCCCAGCCCTGTCGGCAGCGCCGCCTGTTTGCGCGGTTCGCTTCCGTCTGCGCACTCGTCGCGCTTGCGTTGTTGCTGCTGC
This sequence comes from Collinsella sp. AF33-16, assembly GCF_003475325.1. Lineage (GTDB taxonomy): Bacteria > Actinomycetota > Coriobacteriia > Coriobacteriales > Coriobacteriaceae > Collinsella. The sequence goes on from NZ_QRQC01000006.1 coordinate 20,219, forward strand.
CTGCCGTCGCGCACGCCGACGGCTACTCCATGAGCCAAACCTATATCGGTGCCACGGTTGAGGCCGATGGCTCGCTGACCGTTGTCGAGGGACGCCAGTTCGATTTCGACGATGACATTAACGGCGTGTATTGGGATATCAATACAGGCTCTAACCAGCAAGGCGGCTCGGTGGTCGTCAATGTGCTGAGCGTCGAGGAAGACGACACTGCGTTTAACAAGGTCGACAGCGCAAATAAAGGCGACGACGGCGTTTACACGGTGGAACAGTCCGACGACGGCGTAAAGATTAAGGTGTTCAGCCCTCACGAGAGCGGCGACAGCGCAATCTACTACGTGAGTTATTCCATGACCGGTGCGGTTATGAACTGGGCCGATACCGCCGAGCTCTACTGGAAATTCGTCGGCGACGGCTGGTCGGCGGACTCCGATGACGTCGAGATGGAAGTCTACTTTGCAAATGCCGCTGCCGGGACGGCTGCCGTCAAGGGCGATAACTTCCGCGCATGGGGCCACGGCCCGCTGACGGGCGACGTGTCGCTCGATGCGGACGAGCCCATGGTCACCTATACCATTCCCTGCGTGCACCAGGGCGAATTCGCCGAGGCACGCATCGCCTTCCCTAGCGACTGGGTGCCGCAGCTTGCCGCTTCGGGCGAAGAGCGCATGTCAACGATCCTGAGCGAAGAGAAGGAATGGGCCGACGAAGCTAACGCCCGCCGTGAGCACGCGCGTGCGGTTGCCAGCGCGATTGCCGTGGTGTGTGTTGTTGTGGCGGTTGCCTATACCGGTGTAATCGTGATGCTCAAGCTGCGCAGGCCCAAGCCCAAGCCGCTCTTCCAGGACGAGTACTTCCGCGATGTGCCCTCCGCCGATCATCCCGCGGTGCTTGCAACTCTTATGAGCTGGAACGACGTGCCCGATCAGGCATATATCGCCACGCTGATGAAGCTGACCGACGACCGCGTGATCAAGCTGGAAGAAGCGACCGAGACCAAGAAGAAGGGTCTGCTCCGTCGCGAAAAAGAGGAGCAGACGTATCGCATCACAGTGACCGACGAGGCCTGGAAGGCTGCCAAGAAGGACGGCATCGATCGCGACGTGCTCAAGGTCTTCTTCGCTGGCGTTAAGCCCGATAAAGACGGCGTCCGTTCGCGCACGTTTAGCGAGCTGGAGGAGTATGCCAGCGAGCGTACTGAATCTGTTGGCGACAAGCTCGAGGACTATCAGAGCACGGTTAAGGGCAAGCTGGAGGAGTGCGAGTTTATCGCATCGGATGGCACTATCGCGATGGTGGCCGGCCTGGTTCTCGGCATCATCATTGTCTTTGGCATTTTGGGCTCTCTGTTCTATACCGACTTTGCGGACGCCAACGTCGGTGCCGCTATGATTTCGATCCCCGTCACGATCGTGGGCTTTGTCCTGAGCTGCACCTTCCGCCGTTACACGCCGGAGGGCGCCGAGGTGGCGGCTCGCTGCAAGGCGCTCAAGCATTGGCTCGAGGACTTTACGCGTCTGAAGGAGGCCGTCCCCAGCGACCTGATCTTGTGGAACAAGTTTCTGGTGATGGGCGTTGCCCTGGGCGTTTCGAAAGAAGTGCTGCGACAGCTGGCCGAAGCCGTGCCTGCGGACCTGCGCAACAGTGACGATTTCTACGACAACTACCCCTGCTACTGGTGGTATTACCATCACTACGGCAACGAGTCCCCGCTCGATTCGTTCAACGATGTGTACCACGAGACCATCCGCGAGCTGGCTTCGAGTTCCGATAGCTCGAGCGGCGGCAGCGGTGGCGGCTTTTCCGGTGGCGGCGGTGGCGGCGTCGGCGGAGGCGGCGGCGGAACGTTCTAGCGAGCGCTTGCTTTGGGGTGGATCTTTCTGGGCGGTTGCCAGGGAAGATTCATCCCATTTTTGTGCATCGAAACGGGTCAAACTTTCCGCTGAGGACCTTCGCGCAAGGGGCAGTGGACAAAAAATGCCAAATATGAGTACTGTTGCTGCGTTGGTCACATATGTTTGCACATAATAGTGGGCTCCTAATGAGAGTACTTCTCGTTAGGAGCCCATTTTATTGAACATTTGGGGAGTTACGTCAGCTCGTGCAGCTGGTCGTCATGCCTATAAGCATCAAAAATGCCCTGAATCGCTGCTACTAAAAAGGTAACAGTACTCATATTTGATGTATTTTGACCACGGCTATCTACAAACCCCCTAGGCCACTCATTGGGGACAGACTTAAATGACTAGTTGTTGGGGATCAGTCATTGGGGACGTTCTTAAATGACTAGGTGTGGCTGCTTGGGCTAGGCTGTTAGGTCGAGTTCGTAGAGAAAGCTTTCGCGCGGCATGGCGTGGCGGCGCTCTTCGCGGTTGGCGCGGTGCGTGGCCGTGCGCTTAAAGCCGTGCAGCTCGTAGAACTTCCACGAGCAGTTGGAGTCGGTGTACAGGTGCGCCCTCGTCGCTCCAAGCGAGGACAGGTGCGAGACTGCGGCATCGAGCAGAACCGTGCCAACGCCCAGGCCATGGACATCGCGATCCACGGCAAGCAGCGTGACCTCGTTGTCGTGCGGCAACGGGCTGCTCTCGAGCAGACGGTTGTTGGTTCGGATGGTTGCGCGTACAAACGAGAGATACTCGGCGCAGGCATCGGGCTCCAGCTCACGCATCTGCGATAGCAGCGCGCGTTCGGTATCCATCCAGTGTTCCTTAACGGCGCCGGAGCTCTGTCCCGCACGCGCGAGCGAAATGCCACGCGCCTGACCGTCAATCACCGCAACCTGCGAAAACGTCGACGACGAAAGGCAGTAGGCAAGGTCGCACGCGGCCTCGAGGCGGTTGTACTCATCGTTATCCGAATTGTTATGCCAAAGCTGCTGCAGAATCAGCGCGATGGCGTCGAAGTCTTCGGTATCAAACGGTCGGTAGAGAACCCGCGAGACCATGGTGCCTCTTTCTTTTGCGGATGCATATCGAGCACAGTTCTACCACGCCATTGGCATCTAATTATGGTGCCCCTGTGTTCCATGAACTCACCGTGCCCGGTGCCGTGCCCATCCCCCCGCTCGCAAACTTTTTCTGCACAGCCGTGCGTTGCGGGATGCAACGTCGCGCTCGATGCGCTACATTGAATCAGTATTTTCAATGCCGCTGCGCGAGCGCTGCAGATCGACGTATCACCGACTCACAGAGCACGGCGGCGTATCAGACAGGAGGACTGCATGGGATCTGATGTGAAGATCGCACGCGCGTTGATCTCGGTTACCGATAAGACGGGTGTCGTCGATTTCGCACGGACGCTGGTCGATGACTTTGGCGTCGAGATCATCTCTACGGGCGGCACGGCTCGTGCCATCGAGGACGCGGGCGTTCCCGTAACCCCCATCGAGGAGTTCACGGGCTATCCCGAGATGATGGACGGCCGCGTTAAGACCCTGCACCCCAAGGTTCACGGCGCGCTGCTGGCCCGCCGCGATTCCGAGCAGCACATGCAGGAGGCCGCCCAGCACGGCATTAAGCTGATCGACCTGGTCGTCGTCAACCTGTACGAGTTCGAGAAGACCGTCGCCAACCCCGAGGTCACCTTTGCGGATGCCATCGAGCACATCGACATCGGTGGCCCCTCCATGTTGCGCTCTGCCGCCAAGAACGCCGCGAGCGTTACCGTCATCTCCGACCCGGCCGACTATGATGCCGTCCTGGCCGAGATGCGCGAGACCGGTGGCTGCACCACGCTTTCCACCCGTCGTCGCCTGCAGGTGAAGGTCTACCAGACTACCGCCGCCTACGACACGGCTATCTCCCGTTGGCTTGCCGCCCAGGCAAGCGACGTGGCGGACACCTCTGCCAAGCTCGAGATCTCGTTGGAGAAGGTCGACGACCTGCGCTATGGTGAGAATCCTCAGCAGAAGGCTACGGTCTACCGCTTTGCCGAGGGCTGCGAGAACACCGCGAGCTCGCAGTTCCCGCTCGTGGGCTCCGAGCAGATTCAAGGCAAGCCGCTCAGCTACAACAACTATCTGGACGCCGATGCCGCTTGGAACCTGGTGCGCGAGTTCGACGAGCCGGCCTGCGTGATCCTCAAGCATCAGAACCCCTGCGGCTCCGCCGTTGCCGAGGACATCACGGCTGCTTACGACCGCGCCTTTGCCTGCGATCCCAAGAGCGCCTTCGGCGGCATCATCGCCTGCAACCGCGAGGTCCCCTTTGAGCTGGTTGAGCACTTTGCCGATCAGAACAAGCAGTTCGTCGAGGTTATCATCGCCCCGAGCTACACCGCCGAGGCGCTCGAGCGCATGGCCAAGCGCCCCAACCTGCGCGTGCTGGCTACCGGCGGCGTGGACCACGGCGCCAAGGTGGAGCTGCGCTCCATCGACGGCGGCATGCTGGTGCAGGAGGTCGACCACGTGATCGAGGACCCCGCGACCTTTACGTTCCCCACCGACCGCAAGCCCACCGATGCCGAGATGGCCGAGCTCGAGTTTGCCTGGAAGGTCTGCAAGGGCGTCAAGTCCAACGCCATCCTGGTCTCCAAGGGCAAGGCCGGCATTGGCATGGGCCCCGGTCAGCCCAACCGCGTTGACTCTGCGCTGCTTGCCTGCGAGCGCGCCGAGGACTTCTGCGAGCGCGAGGGCGTGGAGAAGGGCGGCTTTGCCTGCGCAAGCGACGCGTTCTTCCCGTTCCGCGACAACGTCGACGTGCTTGCCGCACACGGCGTGACCTGCATCATCCAGCCCGGCGGCTCCAAGCGCGATGACGAGAGCATCCAGGCCTGCAACGAGCATGGTATTGCGATGGTCTTCACGGGCGCCCGCCACTTCCGCCATTAAGTAGGGAGGTGGCGCTGCGGCTTGCCCAGCCACCGCACCTTGCCGTTCATTCGTCGCTCGCGTACCCAAGTACGCGTCGCTCCTCTTTCACGGCAATCTGCGGCACCTGGGCAACCCTCGCCGACCTGTTAGGTTGACTGGGGAGGATGGGATGTTATCTCGTCCCTTGGACTGGCCTCGCTTCTAAAATAATCTCTGCAAAAGACGGCCGCTCCGTTTGGAGGGCCGTCTTTTTGGTATAAGAGGACGGAATGACTAACACGAAAGGTATGACCATGCCCCAGATTGATGATGCCGAGCTGTTTGGCAATGCCGAGGATCAGCGTGCGTACGAGGACTTTTGCGCCAATCAGGAGGCGGTCGAGAAGTTTACGCTCGACAAGCCCGCGCTTATCTGCCGTTGGCGCATGTCCAACAAAAAGGTGCCCATGCTCAACCGCCACATCCGTGCGCTATCCGAGCGCCTGGTGCAGGGCGAGCCGCTTACCCATAACATGCTCAGCTGGGCCAAGCAGCACGTTGAGTGGTCGCTTGCCGAAGGCGACTACACCGCACGCGACGGCGTGCTCATGCTGGTGATCGACATCAACGGCAACGCCGCCATGACGGTGGGGGAGTACGAGCCGCTCGCCGATACGTCGGCCAAGGCGCTGCGTGCCCGCTCTGCCGAGGCCCGCTCCGAGGCTGACGAAACTGGTGTGGCGCCCGAGCTGCTCGCCGCCGTCAACAACGGCGAGCTCGCCTTTGTGGCGCCGGCGGACGAGTTCCTGTGCGGCACGGCGACGCTCATCGAGCAGCTGGCCCAGACCAAGGGCATCTCGGTCACGCGCGTAGACATTCCCGCGCAGCTCAAGGGCGCTTTGTTTCTGGTGAGCGACGAGCACGGCGTGGTTCCCGCTGCCGATGCCGACGCCGCCGAGTCCGATGCAGCGACGGTCGCCTTTTTTGCCGACGGCTACGAAAAGCTCCGCGCCCGCCGCTAAATGATTTTTCTGGGACGGGGATTTTATAATCATTTGATCCCCGCACCCGTTGCGAGCGAGGGCGAGTCGGACCTTTCGTTCGCGAACAGTTCTGTCACCTTGTTGCCGCGCGAGGCGCGTGCCGGCGACTTCGCGGCGATAATGGCTGTAAGGCAACTAAGAGGGGAACGGAATCCATGGCGCTGATCTATATCGTTGAGGACGACGAGCCCATTCGTCGCGAGCTTGCCGACATCCTTGCCCGTGCCGGTTTTGAGGTCGAGGCCTGCGAATCGTTTGAGCACGTCTCGCGCGATATTCTCGCTGCCGCGCCCGACCTGGTGCTGCTCGACCTCACGCTTCCTGTCAAAGACGGCCAGCACATCTGTCATGAGGTCCGTCGCGAATCCGAGGTCCCCATCATCGTTCTCACGTCGCGCACGACCGAGATCGACGAGGTCATGGCTATGACGCTCGGCGCGGACGACTTTGTTCCCAAGCCCTACAGCGCGCGCGTGCTCGTGGCGCGCATCAACGCACTGCTGCGTCGCACCGCGGCGGCGGGCGAGCGCGGCACGCTCGTCCACAAGGGGCTGGAGCTCGATCTCGCTCGCTCCATGGTCACCAATACGCAAACCGGTACCAGCACCGAGCTCACCAAAAACGAACTGCGTATCCTCTCGCTGCTTCTGAGCCGCGCGGGCAAGATCGTTTCGCGCTCGGCCATCATGCAGGACCTGTGGGACTCCGACGCCTTCGTGGACGACAACACGCTCACCGTCAACATCAACCGCCTGCGTACTACGCTCGAAAAAATCGGCATCAAGGGGTATTTGACAACGCACCGCGGCCAAGGCTATTCGGTCTAGGGGTCGGCTATGTCGTTTGGCAAATTCTTTAAAGATGCGCTGCTTCCCGTCGCCGTGTGGGCGTGCGGCGTGCTGCTGAGCTGCTTTGTGCTGACGGTCGCCGGTGCTTCGACATCTATTGTGGTCGTGGCGGTCGGCGTGTCCTTTATCTTTGGTATGCTCGGCATCGTGATCGAGTACGCGCGCCGTCGTCGTTTTCTGCGCCAGCTGGAGCGTGCGGCAGAGGAGCTGGAGAGCCCCGTATGGGTGCAGGAGATGGTGCAATGCCCGACCTATGCCGAGGGCGAGCTCGAGTACGAGGTCTTGCGCCGGGTGGGCAAAGCTGCCTGCGACGAGGTTGCCGAAGGCCGGCGTCAGACCGATGACTATCGCGACTATATCGAGAGCTGGGTCCATGAGGCCAAGCTGCCCCTGGCGGCGGCCCATCTAATTTTGGAAAACCTGGACGGCAGCGAAGACGACCTGTCGCGTGTGGATGACCTGGGCCGTGAGCTGGCTCGCGTGGAACGCTATATCGACCAAGCGCTGTACTATGCGCGCTCGGAAGTCGTGGAACGCGACTACCTGATTCGCCGCTGGGATCTCAAGACCTTGGTGACGGGTGCGATTAAGGCCAACGCGCGCGAGCTCATTGCGGCGCACGTGGCTCCGGTGTGTGAGAACCTCGACTTCGAGGTCTTTACCGACGAGAAGTGGCTCGAGTTTATCCTGGGCCAGCTCATTCAGAACAGCATTAAATATGCGCGCGAGGACGGCGCGAAGATCGTGTTTTCGGGCGCGTTGTTGGACGAGGGCCTGGCGAGCGAGCGCATTGAGCTTACCGTTGCCGATAACGGCTGCGGCGTGTGCACGGCAGACCTGCCACGCGTGTTCGAGAAGGGCTTTACCGGCGACAACGGCCGCACCACCAAGCACGCAACGGGCATCGGCCTCTACCTGGTGGCGCGCCTGTGCTCCAAGATGGGCATCGACGTTACCGCAGCCTCCGACCCCGGCGAAGGCTTTGTCGTAACGTTTGCCTTCTCGACGAACAAGTTCCAATACTTTGAGTAGTCGGGCCGTCTTGCGGTGCGGATGGCTATGTTCCCGAACATGAACTTAGCTGAGGCAACTGGCGCTATGTTCCCGAACGTGAACATAACTATGAGGCTCAAATGAATCTCCCATAACAAAAAACGTGCCATAAAAAACGTGCCGCCCCGATCGGGGCGGCACGCCATCTTTCTTATCAGCCAACACGCTGAAGTAAGGCTGCGAAGGCCGCGGGGCCGGGAGGGGTTTCCTAAGGGCACATCCCGCAGCCGCAACGCGGCGAGGACGTGCCCTTAGGAAACCCCGTAGGCCCCGCGGCCGGTGGGAGCAACGCTACTTCACGACCAGAATGTCGCAATCGGTATTGCGCAGCAGGAACGTCGAAATCGAGCCCAGGAGCGCATACTTGATCGAGGACAGGCCGCGTGCGCCGCAGAGCACCAGGTCGGGCTTAACCACGTCGAGCATCTCGTCCTTGAGCGTCTCGCGAATGCGGCCGGCGCGAATCATGACCTCGACCTCGGGAATGTCGGGATTGGCCTTGGCCTCCTCGAGCTGCTTGGCGATGGAGTTCTTAAATGCCTCCTCTAGGCCGTTGACCAGATCGACCGGATAGGAACCGGCGCTCTCGAGCGCCGTGGAATCGATAACGTGGCCGATGATTAGCTTGGCGCCGTTGTTCGCGGCGACCTTGATGGCGCGTGCGAGCACAAAATCCTGCTGTTCAGTACCGTCGAGTGAAACAAATACCTTGGTGTAGCCCTCGTTCATGGTTTCCTCCTTGGTCTATCGCACGGGCGCGGGGCTCGTGCATCGGGCGGGCGCGGGCGCGTTGGCCGCCGGACACTTTATCTTGTTGCAGTTATACCCAAGGATTTGGGTTTGACCGCTCGCAATTCTGTGAACGGGCGAGTTTTTTGGTAAGGGTAGGCGCAGGCGCGCCGCCAACGGTTGATAATGGGACATCGCCCGCACCGTCCGCAGAACAATATCGGCGGGTGTCTAACGAGGGGGTCCCTTTGGATATCATCGAGCTTTTAAAATCTGCCTTTATGGGCCTGGTCGAGGGCATCACCGAATGGCTGCCTGTTTCGTCGACCGGTCACATGATCTTGGTGGACGAGTTCGTCAAGATGAACGTGAGCGAGACGTTCTGGAATATGTTCCTGGTCGTGATTCAGCTTGGCGCCATTTTGGCCGTCTGCGTCCTGTTCTTCCATGAGCTCAATCCGTTCTCACCCAGCAAGGGCAAGGAGGGTCGTCGCGACACCTGGGTGTTGTGGGGCAAGATTGTGCTCGGCTGCATTCCCGCCGCGGCGATCGGTCTGCCGCTTAACGACTGGATGGAGGAGCATTTCTATAATGCTCCCGTCGTGGCGCTGGCACTCATTGTGTACGGTGTGCTGTTTATCGTGATTGAGAACTGGCGCGCGAGCAAGCGCGAGGAAATGGCCGTTGCCGGTTCGTTTGGTTCGCGTGCCGCGGCGTCGGGTGGACGTCCCGCTGGCGCACACTTTGCCGCGCCCGCTGCGGTTGCTGCTGCAGACGACGATGACGATAACCTGGACTTTGGTTCCATCGCTACGCTCGAGGACCTGAGCTGGAAGACCGCACTGGGTATCGGTTGCTTCCAGGTGCTCTCGCTGGTGCCGGGTACGTCGCGCTCTGGCTCCACCATCATCGGCGGCCTGCTGCTGGGCTGCACGCGCTCGGTGGCGTCTAAGTTCACGTTCTTCCTGGCCATTCCCGTTATGTTTGGCGCGAGTGCGCTCAAGCTGGTCAAGTACTTTATTAAGGGCGGCACGTTTGGCGCCAACGAGATTGCCATCCTGGGCGTGGGTTGCGTCGTCGCCTTTGCGGTGTCGCTCATTGCCATCAAGTGGCTTATGGGCTTCGTCCGCCGTCATGACTTTAAGTGCTTCGGCGTGTATCGCATTGTCCTGGGCATCGTAGTGCTTGCGTACTTCTTTGTCCTGGAGCCGATGCTCGGCCTCTAACTTAGTCGACGCTGCGCGGCGGTCAGGACGACAACTTGTCATTCAAAGGGGGTGGCATGACCAAAAGGTCTATGCCGCCCTCTTTGTCAAGGGGCTAGGTAAAAGGGGTCAGGTAATTTTGCACCAACTTGGTTCAGAATAGCCTGAAACCTTTTCATCAATCGCAGTGGGAGATGGTGATCTGGGCGAATGAGTCGACTGTCCTTCCTGGTCGCCAACAAAAATCGAGTTGTGCGGCCTCTCGGAGGTCTCTAGCTGACAAAAAACGCCATCTTGGTACCATCAGCATTCACAGTAGTGTTTGCTACTGTGAGTTATATGCGTAAATTCGCGAGAATATTCCCAAAATAGGACAAAGGCACTCAAGTTATTTCAGCAACCCTTGCGTGGAGCCAGTGGAAAAGGCCGCACAACTCGAAAAATGTTGGTGGCGGTTTGAGGATAATGCCGAATGCGGTAAAGGGACTGTCCCTTTGCCGCATTCAGGCCACGGTGTGCTGGGGCTTGCGGTTAAAGATGAGCTTGTCCACTACGGCCTGAAGCGACATATGACGGACGGTGTTGTAGGCCTCCTGCGTGCTGTAGGCGCAGTGGGGTGTGACGATGCAGCGCGGGTGGGCGATCAAGGCCTGGTTGGGCGCGGTCTCGTCGGCGAGCACGTCGAGCGCAGCGCCGCAAATGCCGCGTGTGCCACTGCTGGCAATACCCTCGTCCAGCGCGGCGACTAGGGCATTTTCGTCCACAATGGGTCCCCGGGCCGTGTTAATCAAAAATGCCGTTGGTTTCATACGCGCAAGTTCGCGCTTGCCAATTAGCGTTTCGGTCTCCGGAATCAACGGGCAATGAAGGCTGACGATATCGGAGGCCCCAAGCAATTCGTCGAGCGTTTGCGCTTTGATACAACCGGCGGCGGCAAGCTCTTCTGCGCTCTTGGTTGGCGCCCACACCAGCACCTTCATGCCGAGTGCCTGCGCGATAGGCACCACGGCACGCGCGATGCTGCCAAAAAAGACGAGCCCCAACGTGCGGCCCTGCGTGCGGTGCATGGTATACCCGCCCAGTGGATTCCAAACGCCAGTCCGCACGTCGCAGTTGAGAAACGTAACCTGTCTCATCAGGTCAAGCATCAAGGCAATAGTATGCTGAGCGACGTCTTCCGAGCAGTATCCGGGGCAGTTGGTGACGGTGATGCCGTGTGAGGCCAAGCGGTCGACAGCAACGTGGTTCACGCCGATGGACATATTCGAAACGATGCGTATCCCCACGGCGGCCATGTCGTCGGCACACGCATCGTCGATGGGACCGAACTCGCCGACAAAGCCCTCGCAGCCGACCAACTGCTCGGCGGTGGGGCAGACATTGGGCTTGTGCGCGCAGCCAACCAGATCAATTTGGTCGCCGCCTTCGATTGTGTCGAGCACCGCTTGACCAGCTTCGGTCGAGCCGTCGACCATGTAATAGAGCACCTTGTGTTTCACAACGGCCCTCCTGCGATGTGGGGTGGGTAGGAGCGGTAGATATTCTATCCCTCCGGTGGTGCAGATTAACCTGACCCCATTACACCAAATCCGCTGGGGCAGGCCTGACAGTGGCGGACGGAGTCGTGGTGTGATTTGCGTTGGTGTCCGCGCGGCTCGGTATACTGGTACGGCTCAAACTATGGCGCTGCCCGCAGGCGCGCCGTCCGTCAGATGAGGAGTCGCCCATGACCCAGCCCTTGCCCTGGGAAAAGAACACCACGGTACCCGTGCCTCCCGCGCCGGAACCCGTGCCGCTCGATGTATACGTCGCCCCCGCTGCGCCGGAGCCCGAACTCGTCCCGCTCGACATCTACGACGCTCCCGCGCCGGCTCCTGCGCCCGCAAAGCCGTTTGTCGACATCGACAGCCTTAATCCCGCCCAGCGCGAGGCGGTGCTCACCACCGAGGGTCCGTTGCTGGTCCTCGCCGGCGCCGGCTCGGGCAAGACCCGCGTTTTGACCTTCCGCATCGCACATATGCTCGGCGACCTGGGCGTTAAGCCTTGGCAGGTTCTTGCCATTACGTTTACCAACAAGGCCGCGGCAGAGATGCGCGAGCGTCTGGCGGCGCTCATTCCCAGCGGCACCCGCGGCATGTGGGTGTGCACGTTCCACGCCATGTGCGTGCGTATGCTGCGCGAGGACGCCGATCTGCTGGGCTACACCGGGCAGTTCACCATCTACGATGACGACGACTCAAAGCGCATGGTGCGCGATATTATGCAGGCGCTCGGCATCGAGCAAAAGCAGTTCCCCATCAACATGATCCGCAGCAAGATCAGCTCGGCCAAAAACGCCATGATCGGTCCCGAGGATATGCTCAAGTCCGCCGATAGCCCCAACGACAAAAAGGCCGCGCAGGTCTACTTGGAGCTGGAGCGCCGCCTGCGCGCCGCCAACGCGATGGACTTCGACGACCTGCTCGTACGCGCGCTCGAGCTGCTGCGCACCCGCCCCGAGGTGCTCGACAAGTACCAGGAGCGCTTCCGCTACATTAGCGTCGACGAGTATCAGGACACCAACCACGTCCAGTACGAGATCGCCAACCTGCTGGCCGCCAAGTACCAAAACCTCATGGTCGTAGGCGACGATGACCAGTCCATTTACAGCTGGCGTGGCGCCGACATCACCAACATCCTGGACTTTGAGAAGGACTTTAAAAACTGCAAGACCGTCAAGCTGGAGCAGAACTACCGCTCCACGGGTCATATCCTGAGCGCCGCCAACGCCGTGGTGCGTCACAACTCGCAACGCAAGGACAAGCGCCTGTTTACGGCCGAGGGCGACGGCGAGAAGATCCAGGCCTTCCAGGCAAGCGATGAGCGCGACGAGGGCCGCTGGATTGCCGGCGAGATCGAAAAGCTGCACTCCAAGGGCACGAGCTACGACGACATCGCTGTGTTCTATCGCACCAACGCCCAGTCGCGTATTCTCGAAGATATGTTCCTGCGCGCGGGCGTGCCCTACAAGATTGTGGGCGGCACGCGATTCTTCGACCGTGCCGAGATCCGCGACGTCATGGCCTACCTCAAGATGATCGTGAACCCGGCAGACGAGATGAGCGTCAAGCGCGTCATCAACACGCCGCGTCGCGGCATCGGCTCCACCTCGATCCAAAAGATCGAGCAGCTTGCGCGCGGCAACCGTTGCTCGTTCTTCCAGGCCTGCGAGATCGCAACAGCCGAGACGGGCATGTTTAGCGCGAAGGTGCGCAACGGCCTGTCGAGTTTTGTGGCGCTGGTGCGCGAGGGCCGCCGCATGGACGGCGAGCTCAAGGACGTCGTCGAGATGATTGTCGACAAGACGGGCCTGCTGCAGGCGTTCCGCGCCGAGGGCACCATGGAGTCCGAGAGCCGCGCCGAGAACATCCAGGAATTCCTGGGCGTCGCTGCCGAATTTGAGGAGACGCACGAGGATATCGAGGGTACGCTCGAGAGCCTAGAAGAGCTGCGCGCAGCCGGTGTTGCCGACGTGCCTGCCGGCGCCGAGCCCGAGCCCGTCGTGGTGAGCGCGCCCGCGCCCGAACCGGGGCCGTCTGCACCGGTATCCTCGTTTGAGGCGCTCGTCGGCGCGCGCGATGCCGCAGGTTCCAATCCGCTCGATAGCCTAGCCGTCCCGGCGCTCTCGCCGCAGGATGCCTTGGCCGCCGCCATCGCGGGCAACGCGTATGCCACGCCGACGGAGCTGCCGGCGGGCGCTGTGCATGCCGACGAGATCGAGCGTACCTACGGTCCGCTCACCTGTAAGGCGCTACCGGCACTCATGGAGTGGCTGGCCCTGCGCTCCGACTTGGATTCCCTGGCCGGCGAGACGCACGCCATTACCATGATGACCATCCACTCCGCCAAGGGCCTGGAGTTCCCGGCGGTGTTCGTGGCCGGCATGGAGGAGGGCATCTTCCCGCACGTGCACGACTTTGGCGGCAGCGATGACCCGGGTAAGCTCGAGGAGGAGCGCCGCTTGGCCTACGTCGCTATCACACGCGCCCGTAAGCGCCTGTTCTTGACCTATGCCGCTACGCGTCGCACCTACGGCTCGACCTCTGCCAACCCGCGCTCGCGCTTCCTCAACGAGATTCCGTTTGAGGACATCGAGTTTAGCGGTATCGGTTCTGCCGGTTTTGAGGGCACGGGCTGGGAGAAGCGCGGCGACCGTCATGGCACCTTTGGCTCGGGCATGGGCTCGGATATGTACGGCGGCAAGGTGTTTGGCTCTCATACGCGCTCGACGGGCGGTTCCGCCTCGCGTGGTGGATCGAGCTTCGACGATTTCTTTGGCGGCAGCAGCTACGGGACCGAGCGTCATCGCGGGGTCTCGCCCGACGCCGGCCGTGTTGCCTCGACCTTTGGTTCGGGTGCGCCGCGAGCCAAAAAGCCATCGTCCAAGGTGTCGCCGACGGTGGAACGCAAGGTCGATCGCGCCAGTGCATCGCAGGACTTTGCCGCGGGCGATACCGTGAGTCACAAGACCTTTGGCACGGGTACCGTGATCTCGGTCGCGGGAGACATGATTGAGGTTCAATTCGAAAAGACCGGCCAGACCAAAAAGCTGATGAAGGGCTTTGCACCGATCGTTAAGCTGAATGCCTAACTGCGAGGTTGACCGGGCGCTCCGGGGGCTTTGGTCGCCTGCTCGGACAGTCCTGCTCGCACGGAGAGCACATTAAGTGCTCTCCGGCTCGTGCGGAACTCGCGATCGACCAAAGCCCCCGACGCGCCCTCTTCCTTGTGGCGTTTTAGCCTGCAGCTTGCGAACGTCGCTTTGCTCGTTCGCTTTTTGGTCTGGAGAGCCGGGTGGGCTGATAGAAAAATAGATGTGAGTAGGGGCTCTCCCGTGCATGGACGGGGGAGCCCCTTGTTTCGTTTTGGTTGTTATTGCGACCTAGAGGTGGCTGACGATCAGTTCCATCTTGCCTTCGAGGTCAATGGAGCTAACGGTGCTGGGGGCTAGCAGGTGGCTTCCCTTGTGGACGGGGTCGCCGCAGACGGTGCCTTCGCCGTCGATGACTGACAGGCACATGAAGGGCCAGCGCTGGTCGAGGGTTTTGCTGCCGTCGACGCGAACGCGATCGACGGTGTAGCAGGGGTTGGACTCGAGCTCAGTCACGCCGTCGACCTCGGGCGCGGTCACGGTGCCGTCGGTCGGAGCCTGGACATCAAAATCGATGCAGTCGAGGCTCTGCTCAATGTGCAGAGGGCGCAGCTTGCCGTCGGTGCCGGGGCGGTCGTAGTCGTACAGGCGATAGGTCACATCGCTCGACTGCTGCGTCTCCAAAATGAGCGTGCCGGTCTTGATGGCGTGCACGGTACCGGAATCAATCTGGAAAAAGTCGCCCTTGTGGATCGGCAGCACGTTGAGCATGTCGTCCCAGCGGCCGTCCTTGATCATCAGTGCGGCCTCAGCGCGATCCTTAGCGCGTTGTCCGACGATGATCGTGGCGCCGGGCTCGCAGTCCAGCACATACCAGCACTCGGTCTTGCCCAGGCTGCCGTTCTCGTGCTTCGCAGCGTATTCGTCGTTGGGATGAATCTGGATTGAAAGGTCGTCCTTGGCGTCCAGAATCTTAATGAGCAGCGGGAACTCCTTGCCCTCGCAGTTGCCAAAGAGCTCACGGTGCTCGGCCCACAGCCATGACAGCGTGTGACCGGCGTACGGGCCCTCCGCGATCTGGCAGTCGCCGTTGGGGTGGGCCGAGATGGCCCAGCACTCACCGATGGGGCCCTCGGGAATGTCGTAACCAAATACGGTTTCGAGCTGGCGGCCGCCCCAGATCTTCTCGTGGAAGATCGGCGTCAGTTTAATCAAGTCGGACATGTGCATACTCCCATAAGGTTGTGCGGGTGCCGCGTAAGACAGCTCAAAACGAGCACCCACCGGATTGCAAAACTAGGCCAGCGTTACGTTGTGCAGCTCAAAGCGGTCGCCTACGTTGTGCGAGATAGAATATTCAAACGCGGTGCCGCTATCCAAGAAGCCAATCTGGTTGAGTTCGAGCAGGGGAGAGCCGGGTTTGGTATCCAGGCGCTCAGCCTCTTCCTCAGTTGCCGCGACAGCGCGAATGGTGCGATGGAAGCTCGAAATCTTCAGCCCGCATTGCTCGCGGATAAAGCCGTAGACCGATCCGTACAGGTCCTTCTTTTTAAGGCCCGGGATCAGTTCGAGCGGCATATAGGTGTACTCGATGACGATGGGCTTCTCGTCGACCTGGCGCACGCGCACGATGTGATAGGCGAAGTCATCCTCGGCCATTCCCAGCTGGGTCGCAACCTCTGCCGGCGGATTGACGATCGAGAAATCGTAGACCACCGAGGTCACCTTTTCCCCGCGGTGCTCATACGAAAAGCCCTGGGCACGGTCGTTCTTGCCTTGAAAAAACACCTGGCCGGGAAGTCCCGCCGTGTCCTTGACGTAGGTGCCCGATCCGCGCCGGCTGGTAATAAGGCCTTCCTCGGTGATCTGCTCAATCGCTCGTTTGACGGTGATTTTGGAAACGCCATAGAGCTCACAGAACTCAACGACGGTGGGCAACTTATCGCCCGGTTTAAGTGCGCCGTCCTCGATGCTTCGACGGATATCTGCAGCTATCGCCTCGTATTTGGGAATCATGCAATCCTCCCTTCATATTTGCGTCGATATTTAGAAAGTATACCTACTTAGAAAGCATCCATATGGCTTTCATGAAAGAAGTTCGATAAAGAAAAATGAAAAAGACGCTTTACATAGAAAATTAGAGCGCTATAGTTACAGACAACAAGCGAGATGCATTGGCGTTTCCTTGTACTGTTTGGGGACGGCTTTGTTTTGGCGGGTTGGATATCGGTATGACCGGTGCGCGCCCGCGCCGGATAACCTGCCAAAGCAAACCCGTCTCCAACCGGAAGCTCTAGAACACGAAAGCGAGGACTTTGATGGCACAGTATCAGCTGCCCCGTGACTTCTTTTTTGGCGCTGCTATGTCCGGCCCGCAGACTGAGGGTCAGTGGAACCAGGGCGGCAAGCTCGAGAACCTGTGGGACACCTGGTCCATCCAGGATCTGGGTTCGTTCTACAACTGCGTTGGCTCTTATGCCGGCAATGACTTTATGGCCAAGTACCAGGAAGACTTTCGCATTTTGAAGGACTTGGGCCTGAATACCTATCGCACTTCCATCCAGTGGAGTCGTCTGCTCGATGCCGACGGCAACCTTAATGGGGAGGGCGCTGCATGGTATCACGAGCTGTTCCGCGCCTCTCGCGAGGCCGGCCTGGAGCCGTTTGTCAACTTGTACCACTTTGACATGCCCACCTACCTCTTTAACCGCGGCGGCTGGGAGAGCCGTGAGGTCGTCGAGGCTTACGCGCATTACGCCGACGTCGCCTTCCACGAGTTTGGCCAGGAGATTAAGTACTGGTTCACCTTTAACGAGCCCATCGTCGAGCCCGAGCAGCGCTATCAGGAGGGTGTGTGGTTCCCGCAGCTCCACGACTTCAACCGCGCCCGCACCGTGCAGTATCACATCTCGCTGGCGCACGCGCTGGCCGTGGCCAACTATCGTCGCGCCTATGACGAGGGCGCTATTCGCGCCGATGCCAAGATCGGCATGATCAACTGCTTTACCCCGGTCTACACCAAGGAGAACCCCAGCGAGGCAGACCTCGAGGCCGTGCGTATGACCAGCGGCATCAACAACCGCTGGTGGCTTGACCTCATTACCAAGGGCGAGCTCCCTGCCGACGTGCTCGAAAGCCTGGCCGAGGGCGGCGTTAAGCTCCCGTTCCGCGCCGGCGACCAAGAGATTCTTAAGCAGGGTGTTGTCGACTGGCTCGGCTGCAACTACTACCACCCCACGCGCGTTCAGGCGCCGGCGAGCAAGATTGACCAGTACGGCCTGCCGCACTTTGCCGACGAGTACGTGTGGCCCGACGCCGTTATGAACGAGAGCCGCGGCTGGGAGATCTACCCGCAGGGCCTCTACGACTTTGGCATGGACTGCGCCAAGAACTACCCCGATCTTGAGTGGTTCGTTTCCGAGAACGGCATCGGCATCATGGACGAATACAAGAACCGTGACGCCGAAGGAACCATCCAGGATGACTACCGCGTCGACTTTGTACGTCAACACCTGGAGTGGGTTGCCAAGGCAATTGCCGAGGGCGCCAAGTGCCGCGGATACCATTATTGGGCCGTCATCGATAACTGGTCTTGGGCGAACGCCTTTAAGAATCGCTATGGCTTTGTCGAGGTCGATTTGATGGATGGTTATAAGCGCCGTCTTAAGAAGTCGGCGGCCTGGCTCAAACAGGTCGCCACGACCCACGTGGTTGATTAGCGATCGGGCGAACGCCCAGACCGCGCGCCGCCGCGCGCAACACATGGCACATCTGGTGGCAGAGGGCGACAGACCACCGTGCGCATAGGAAAAGGCCGGATTTGAAAGTTAGGAGCAATCATGGCCAGTGACAACGGAAAGAGCTTCCTCGACAAGTTTGCCGAGGTCTCTGCGAAGGTGGGAAACCAGGTTCACCTGCGTTCCCTGCGTGACGCCTTCGCGACCATCACGCCGCTCTATATCCTTGCGGGTATCGCGGTTCTTATTAACAACGTCGTGTTCCCCCTGTTCCCGCTCGATGCGGCGGGCCTTGCCAATCTTCAGACGTGGGGTTCGGCAATTACGCTGGGCACCCTCAACGTCTCTGCCATTATCTTGGCCGGATTGATTGGCTACAGCCTCGCTAAGAACAAGCGTTTCGATAACCCGCTTGCTTGCGTGGTCGTCGCTATCTCTGCTTTCGTCATCATGATGCCGCAGCAGGTCACCGCCACGCTTGCCGCCACGAGCCCGCTGCTCACCGACAAGATCACCTCCGCCGAGGTCACGGGCGCCCTTTCGACTGCCAACACCGGCACCAACGGTCTGTTCTCGGCTATTATCATCGCCCTGCTTTCCGTCTCGCTCTTCATCAAGATTTCTGGCGTCGAGAAGCTCAAGGTTAAGCTGGGCGAGGGCGTGCCTCCCGCGGTCTCCAACTCCTTCAACGTCATGATCCCGATGCTGCTCAACCTCGCGATCTTCGCTCTTGCCGCAGCCCTGCTCGCCGTGTGCGCCGGCACCGATCTGTGCACCATCATCTCCACGTGCATCTCCAACCCGCTCAAGAGCATCATGAACGCCGGTCCGTGGGCTGTTATCCTCATCTACACCCTTGCTAACCTGCTGTTCTGCGTCGGTATTCACCAGTCCACCATCTCTGGCGCTACCGTCGAGCCGATCCTGACCATGCTCATCGTCGACAACATGGCTACCTTTGCCGCCGGTGGCACCATCCAGCCCGATCACTACATGAACATGCAGATCGTTAACAGCTTCGCCCTCATCGGCGGCTCGGGCTGCACCCTCATGCTTCTGCTCGACACGCTCCTGTTCTCCAAGAACAAGGCTTCCGAGACCGTTTCCAAGATGGCTATCCTGCCTGGTCTGTTCAACATCAACGAGCCGGTTATCTACGGTTACCCCATCGTGTACAACCTGCCGCTCATGATTCCGTTTGTCCTTCTTCCCGATCTGTTCATCGGCATCACCTATGGCCTTACCTGCGCAGGCATCATCAGCCCCTGCATCGCCCAGGTGCCCTGGACTATGCCTCCCGTCATCAATGCCCTGCTCGCTACGGGCTTTGACTGGCGCGCCGGCGTGTGGCAGGCTCTCGAGATTGTCATTGGCATGGCCGTCTACCTGCCCTTTATGAAGATTTCCGAGAAGGCAATCGCCAAGCAGGAGGCTCTCGCCGAGTAGAACGCCTAACGTTCGTCCCTTTCACCGCTGCGGGCGCCGGTACGCGGTGCCGGTGCCCGCAGCTCTCTCCCTTGTGTAAAGACGCAGGGGTTGGGCACAATAGCCGCAAGGAATAAAACCAGTCGTCGTCTGCGCGCCGCGCAGTTATAAGGAGGAAACCATGAAGAAGATCATGCTCTGCTGCAATGCCGGTATGTCCACGAGCCTGCTGGTCCAGAAGATGCAGGCCGAGGTTGCAAACCGTGGTCTGGATATCGAGATCGAGGCTCGTCCCATGAACGAGGCCCACGATCACCTGGACGAGTGCGACATGTTGTTGCTTGGCCCGCAGATCGGCTACACCAAGGGCGATTTTGAGAAGGAGGCCGCCGGTCGTTTCCCGGTCGAGGTCATCAACATGGTCGACTATGGCCGCATGAACGCTGCCGGCATCATCGACCACTGCGTCAGCGTGATGGGCTAGGTGCTCCGCATGGAGGATATGAACGAGTTGCAGATGACCTGCTTCGAGATCATCAGCTACGTCGGTACCGCCAAGAGCATGTACATCAATGCCGTGCAAAAGGCCAAGGAGGGCGATTTTGACGCTGCCGAGGAGCTTATCAAGCAGGGCGACGAGGCCTATAACGGTGGCCACGATGTCCATATGGGGCTCCTTAAAAAGGAGGCCAACGGCGAGCGTAACGGCGAGGCCCCGCTGATTCTGCTGCATGCCGAGGACCAGATGGCAGGCACCGAGACCATGCGCGTCATGGCGACGGAGCTCATCGAGATCCACAAGCAGCTGCAGGCACTTAAGGCCTAGTCGGCGTTATCGCCGCGACGGACCGTGCGGTCCAACAGACAACAGAGCCCCTTTGACGGGCGCCGGGAGTCTCCGCCTCCCGGCGCCTTTTTTTGGGGATGGTCTTGCGCGGTCTGTTGAGCGGTTAATTGCGTTTCCCCAGATAAAACCTGCCAAAACAAACCTGTCCCTTTTTGGTAGGTTTTTGCCTTGGGAGCGGTACCATACTGGCAATGTTTAAACGAGAAAGGTGGGCTCCCATGGAACCTAAGCAGTACTACATCGGCATTGACGTCGGCGGCACTTCGGTCAAGGAGGGTCTGTTCGACGAGGACGGCAACCTGCTGGCCAAGGCCAGCGTGCCTACGCCTCCTATCGTTGACGCCGCGGGCTTTGCCGCGGTGACCGAGGCTATCGACCAGGTGGTCGCCAAGGCTCAGATTCCGCGTGCCTTTGTGGCGGGCATTGGTCTGGCCGTTCCGTGCCCCATCCCGGCATCGGGCGATGCCAAGGTCAAGGCCAACATTGCCATTAACCTGCCCGAGCTGAGAGTCGCCATTCAGGAGCACTGCCCCGACGCGGTCGTTAAGTACGAGAACGATGCCAACGCCGCTGCCATGGGCGAGGCCTGGCTCGGCTCTGCCAAGGGCGTGCAGAACGTGGTGATGGTCACCATCGGTACCGGCGTGGGCGGCGGCGTTATCGTTAACGGCGACGTGGTATCGGGTGTTGTGGGCGCCGGCGGCGAGATTGGCCACATGTGCCTGAACCCGGCCGAGGAGCGCACCTGTGGCTGTGGCGGCCATGGCCACCTGGAGCAGTATTCCAGCGCCACCGGCGTGGTGAGCAACTACCTTGCCGAGTGCAAGAAGGCGGGCGTCGAGCCCATCGAGCTCACCGGCCCCTCCGATTCCAAGGACGTGTTCCAGGCCTGCCGCGAGGGTGACAAGCTCGCGCTTGCCGCGGCCGATACCATGGCCGACTATCTCGGCCGCGCACTGGCGCTTATTGCCAACGTGGTTGATCCCGAGATGTTCCTCATCGGCGGCGGCGCCTCCGCCTCGGCCGATGTCTACCTCGACAAGGTTCGCGAGCACTTTAAGCAGTACGCGCTTTCCGCCTCGCGCGAGACACCCATCAATGTCGCTTCGCTCGGAAACGACGCCGGCATCATCGGTGCCGCCTACGTAGCCCTGCGCGCCGCCGGTAAATAGCTGGTGCAAGGGGGACAGGTTACTTTGCACCAACATGGTGCAAAAGGGACAGCCTTGGCCCCCGTGCCTGCCCCAATTTGTGCCGCGGCCCTTCCATCTCATAGGGTTCGGCGTCAGCGTGCTACCATAGCTACGTCCAAGTACACATATCAAGTGGAGGATATCCATGGCAAACGTTCTTGTCTTTGGTCACCAGAACCCCGATAACGACGCCATCATGAGCGCCGTCGTCCTGTCCCAGCTGCTCAACCAGGTTGAGTATGCCGGCAACACCTACGAGGCCTGCGCCCTTGGTCAGCTTCCGGCCGAGTCCGCCAAGCTGCTCGCCGACGCCGGCATCGCCGAGCCCCGCGTGATCGAGTCCGTCGAGGCCGGTCAGCTCGTCGTCCTCACCGACCACAACGAGTCCGCCCAGTCCGTCGCCGGCCTTAAGGACGCCACGGTCTTTGGCGTTGTCGACCATCACCGCATCGGCGACTTCGAGACCGCCGGCCCGCTGCACTACATCTGCCTACCCTGGGGTTCCAGCTGCACCATCGTCACCAAGCTCGCCGGCGTGCTCGGCGTTGAGCTTTCCGATGTCCAGGCCAAGCTGCTGCTCTCGGCCATGATGACCGATACGCTCATGCTCAAGAGCCCCACCACCACCGATGTCGACCGCGCCGTCGCCGCCAAGCTCGGCGAGCAGGTGGGCGTCGACCCGGTCAAGTTTGGCATGGAGGTCTTCCTCACTCGTCCGTCCGGCTCCTTCACCGCAGCCGAGATGGTCGGCAACGACATCAAGATGTTCGAGCCTGCCGGCAAGAAGCTGCTCATCGGCCAGTACGAGACCGTCGACAAGAGCCGTGCGCTTGGCATGATTGACGAGATCCGCGAGGCCATGCGCGCCTACGCCGCCGAGAAGGGTGCTGACGGCATCGTCCTGTGCATCACTGACATCATGGAGGAGGGCTCGCAGGTCCTGCTCGAGGGCGAGACTGAGGCCGCTCAGAAGGGCCTGGGCATTGCCGACGAGCACGACGGCGTCTGGATGCCGGGTGTCCTCTCCCGTAAGAAGCAGGTCGCTGCCCCCATCATGGCCGCCTGCTAGGTTTAGTTGACCAAACGCTACGACCGGATCGCGGACGCCCCGCGCTCCGGTCGTTTTTTGTGCACGGTGCCGCGTCGTCTTTTGGACAGGCGTGCCCGTGCCGTTGAACAAATAATGTTCAACCTGTGGTTCCGCTTTTCGGCCATGCCTGCGTGCTTGTCGTGCAGGGTAGGCTAGATGCAAGCGTAATACGTTAGAGCGCGGCGCCGCCACTTGGGCGGGCCGTGCTTTTTTAAGACGGGAGCTTTCCCGTGAAAGGAGCCGCCCATGGCAGCAACTGAGCAGCTGTTCAACGTTCGTGAGCGCAAGCGTTTTGAGCGCCACGACATTTGGGAGCGCATCGCCGAGAACGGCACGATTTCCGCCGCCGTTATGGTCTTCGCCGCCATCGCCGCCGTCATTTGCGCCAATACCGATGCCTACGAGGCCATCCATCACTTTTTGGAGACCCCGCTGTATGTGGGTCTGGGCAACCTTACGGCCGGTCTCACCGTCGAGCTATTCGTCAACGACTTCCTCATGGCGATTTTCTTTTTGCTGGTGGGCATTGAGCTCAAGTATGAGATGACGGTCGGCGAGCTCAAAAACCCGCGCCAGGCTATGCTTCCCATGCTGGCGGCCGTGGGCGGCGTCGTCGTTCCCGCCTGCATCTACTTGATCTTCAACCATGCTGGCGCCCGCAGCGGTTGGGCCATTCCCATGGCAACCGATATTGCCTTTGCGCTGGGCGTGCTGTCGCTTTTGGGCAATCGCGTGCCCAACGGCGTGCGCGTGTTCTTCTCGACGCTCGCCATCGCCGACGACCTCATCTCCATCGCCGCCATCGCCATCTTCTACGGTCAGAGCCCCAATCCGTTTTGGTTGGGCGCCGCCGCGCTTGTGACCTGCGCGCTCGTGTGGCTCAACAAGACGCAGCACTACCGCCTTGCCCCGTATTCGGTACTGGGTCTGCTGTTGTGGTTCTGCATGTTCAAGAGCGGCGTGCACGCTACGCTTGCTGGTGTCATCTTGGCCTTTACCATCCCGGCCAAGTGCGGTGTCAAGCTCGATAGCCTCACCGATTGGTTGGGCGAGTGCCTGCCGCTGCTCGATGATCGCTACGACGACGAGGCGCACATCCTGGGCCAGCATGACTTTACCGTCTCGACCACCAAGGTCGAGCGCGTCATGCACCGCGTGACCCCGCCGCTCATCCGCATGGAGCGTCTGATCTCCACGCCGGTCAACTTCGTGATCCTGCCGATCTTTGCGTTCGTGAACGCGCAGGTTCGCCTGGTGGGCGTGGACATGAGCACGCTGCTCACCGACCCGGTGACGCTCGGCGTGTACTTTGGCATGCTGCTGGGCAAGCCGATCGGTATCTTTGGCATGACGTTTGCCCTGGTTAAACTCAAGATTTCCGAGTTGCCGCATAATGTCAACTGGCACATGATCGCCGGTGTGGGCATTCTGGGCGGTATCGGCTTTACCATGTCGATTCTCATCAGCGGCCTTGCTTTCCCGACGGCCCAGTTTGAGGTTCTTGCAGCCAAGGCCGCTATTCTCGCCGGTTCGGTCACCGCAGCCGTGCTCGGCATGATCTACATGAGCGTGGTCTGCAAGCATCCCTCGCCCAAAGACGAGTAAGAGCGCGAAAACCGGCTCCAGAACCGATTCGGGCGCGTTCAAAATGCGGATTCGGGCGGTGCTTGCCGCCTGCCAGACACGCCAGTGGTCAAAAAAACGCCGTTTGTGAGTACTGTCACAAACGGCGTATCATTTTAGGTGCGGAAAATAATGAACAAAGTTATAAGAACTGTACGTTAATGAGTGACCATCGACTTCCAATTTGGCGCTAGCTGACGGTGATTAGGAAGTTTCAAGTCGAGTTTTGCCGATTTCGACCAAGAATCGCTGCTACTAAAAAGGTAACAGTACTCATATTTGCCCTTTTTTGGCCACAAGCTCTAAAACAAGCCTCGCCAAGGTCGGGAAGCGGGCCAAATCGCCGGCCTCGAGGCTTATTCCACCGTTCCGTAGACGGCGCCCCAGCCGTGGGCGGCCAAGGCGGAGTTGAGCTGGTCGCAAAGTGACTGGCGGTCGTAGTAGCCGGGCGGCAAAAGATTCACGATCTCCATGAGGTCGGGCGCCAGGTCCAAGATTTCGGCCTGTACGATCAGATCCAGGCGGTCGATGGCGTGGCGGTCGTAAAACAGTCCGTCGACCAGGCGCTGCAAGTCGCCGAATTCCTCGGCCTGAAACGATCCGTACTCCATAGTGCCTCCTTGGGCGCCCCACGCCGGCATGCGCGGCGATTCGTAATTGATTGCGATGAACTTAATCTATCACGGCTTCATAACGTTGCGGCGGTGGCGGTCTATACTTAGACGAACTGCAACGTACCGCTTCGCGAAAGGTCGCACCCATGCAGACGATCTACCAGAAGATGGAAACCACCGAACTCGATGCCGCCATCGAGGCGCTCAAAGCCGAGGTCGCCGAGGTCAAGGCCAAGGGCCTGGCGCTCGACATGGCCCGCGGCAAGCCGTCGCCCTCCCAGGTGGACATCTCGCGCCCCATGCTCGATATCCTCAATGCCGACGCCGATCTGCACGACGGCAACGTCGATTGTTCCAACTACGGCTGCTTTGAGGGCATTCCCTCGGCACGCAAGCTGGCAGGGGAGTTCCTGGGCTGCCCCGCCGAGCAGACGCTCGTGCTGGGTTCGTCGAGCCTTTTGATCGAGCATGACATCGCCGGCATGTTCTGGCGTTGTGGCTCGTGCGGCAGCGAGCCCTGGGACGCCTACGAGGCCGCGCACGACGGCAAGAAGGTCAAGTTCCTGTGCCCTGTTCCCGGCTACGATCGCCACTTTGGCATCACCGCCGATCTGGGCATCGAGAACGTCCCCGTCGCGATGACCGACAACGGCCCCGACATGGACGAGATCGAGCGCCTGGTTGCCGCCGACGATTCCATCAAGGGTATCTGGTGCGTGCCCAAGTATTCCAACCCCACGGGCATCACCTTTAGCGAGGACACTGTGCGCCGCTTGGTCGAGATGCCCACGGCCGCGCCCGATTTCCGCATCTTCTGGGACAACGCCTACTGCGTGCACGACCTGTACGACGAGACCGACGAGCTCGCAAACATCTTTGACCTCGCTCGCGCGGCGGGCACCGAGGATCGCGTGGTGGCCTTTGCCTCGACGTCCAAGATCACCTTCCCGGGCGCCGGCATCGGCTTTATCGGTGCGAGCCCCGCGGTCATCGCCGAGTTCTCCAAGCGCCTGAAGGCCGGCCTCATCAGCGCCGACAAGCTCAACCAGCTGCGTCACGTGCGCTTCCTTCCCACCATCGAGGCGGTCAAGGAGCACATGAAAAAGCATGCCGAGTTCCTGCGCCCGCGCTTTGAGTCCGTCGAGCGCAAGCTCACCGAGGGCTTGGGCGACACGGGCTGTGCCACCTGGACGCATCCCCGCGGCGGCTACTTTGTGAGCTTCGATGGTCCCGAGGGCTCGGCCCAGAAGGTCGCCGCGCTTTGCGCCGACCTGGGCGTCAAGCTCACGCCGGCAGGTGCCACCTGGCCTTATGGCAAGGATCCGCGCGACACCAACATCCGCATCGCGCCGAGCTATCCCACGGTCGAGGACCTGGAGGCCGCGCTCGATGTGCTGGTGCTGGCCGTCAAGCTCGTCGCTGCCGAGCTTGCGCGTGCCGAGCGCGCCTAGCGAGTATGGCCCCGCAAGTCCGGCCCAGTACTATCCGCACTTTCGATACGTAAAGGAGCGTATACATGGATTTGGGTATTTCCACCAACCCCACGCCAGAGCTCTACACCATTAAGGTGACCGGTGAGATCGATATCTCTAACGCCGATAGCCTGCGCAATGCCATCGACCTGGCGCTCGAGCAGCCCACTGAGGCCGTTGAGCTCGATTTTGCCCAGGTGAGCTACATCGATTCGACGGGCATTGGCGTGCTCGTGGGCGCCGTGCACCACGCGGTCGACCACGGTAAGCGCTTTAGCTGCACCAATGTGCAGCCTCCGGTGATGCGCGTGGTTCAGCTGTTGGGTGTCGACCAGGAGATTTCGATCACCGCTGCATAATCTTGGCCCCCAAAAGGGCGTGCCGTTTGGCATATGTTTGTGATGCGCTCGGACGTTTTGGCGTCCGGGCGCTATACTTGACCGAATGAATAGACGAGTTCCGGCCGAATGGCGCGGTGCGGGCTCGACTCACATCGAGCCTTGGAGGTATGTGTGTTTGGTATTGGAGAGGGTGAGCTCGCGATCATCGTGGTCTTCGGCTTTTTGCTGTTTGGCCCGGATAAGCTCCCGCAGATGGGCCGCACGATCGGCCGTGCCATCCGTCAGTTCCGCGAGACGCAGGAAAAGATGACGGCCGTTGTTCAGTCCGAGATTATCGATCCGGTAAGCGAGGCCGCGTCGGCGCCGGTCAAGCCCAAGAAGGCCGCTGCGACCGACGACGATTCCGATGCGGACGAGGAAGCCGCCGAGACGGCTGCGCCAGCAAAGAAGGAGACCTTCGCCGAGCGCCGTGCCCGCCTTGCTGCCGAGAAGGCTGCAAGCGAGGGTGCCGCTGAGGGCGAGGCCGCTGCCGAGGAGGCCGAGAGTGCAGAGCCCGCCGCCGCTGTCGAGCCCGAGCCTGCTGCAGAGCCCGAGCCCGAGCCCGAGCCGGCAGAGCCCACGACGGCTGACCTCTACGCCCGTCGTCCCCGCAAGCGCAAAGCCGTCGCCGACCAGCTCGCTCGCGAGCTCGAGGCCGAGGACGACACTGCTGCCGCCGATGCCCCGAAGGGAGGCGATGAGTAATGCCTATCGGACCTGCGCGTATGCCGCTCTTCGATCACCTGGGAGAGCTCCGTCGCCGCCTGACCATCGTGGTCGTGTCGGTGTTTGCCGCCGCCATCGTGCTGTACTTTGCCACGCCCGTGGTACTCGATATCCTCGAGGATCCCATCCGCTCGTTTGTGCCGGACGGTAAGTTCTACATCACCACCACGCTCGGCGGTTTTGGCCTGCGCTTCTCGCTGGCCATCAAGATGGCCGTGGTCATGTGCACGCCCATGATCATCTGGCAGATTCTGGCATTTTTCCTGCCGGCACTGCGCCCCAACGAGCGTAAATGGGTCGTACCCACGGTGCTCGCCTCGACGGTGCTGTTCTTCTTGGGCGCCATCTTCTGCTACTTCATCATTATCCCGGCGGGCTTTGAGTGGCTCATCGGCGAGACTTCGGCCGTCGCCACGGCGCTGCCCGACCTGGAGAACTACGTCAACATGGAGCTGCTCTTTATGATCGGCTTTGGTGTGGCGTTTGAGCTGCCGCTCATCATCTTCTACCTGTCCGTTTTCCACATCGTGTCCTATGCGGCCTTCCGCAGCGCCTGGCGCTACGTGTACGTAGGCCTGCTCGTGGGTTCGGCTGTGATTACGCCCGACGGCTCGCCCGTTACGCTGGGTCTCATGTATGGCGCCCTGCTCTCGCTCTACGAGATTTCGCTCGCCATCGCTCGCGTGGTCATTACCGCGCGCGAGGGCAAGGAGGGCCTGTTCGTGAGCCGTCTGGACCTGTTCTCGGACGACGAGGACGACGAGGAGTAAATCGGTATGCACGAGGTTGGCATTGTCAACGGCATACTCGATACAGTGATTCGCGCGGCGCGTGGGGCGGGGGCCTCGCGCGCCGTTTTGGTAACGCTGCGTATCGGGGATATGACCGAAGTTGTGCGCGAGGCGCTCGACTTTGCGTGGGAGACGTTTCGCGACGATGACCCGCTCACGCGCGGCTGCGAGCTTGCCGTGGAGGAGGTCCATCCACAAAGCGAGTGTCTGGACTGCGGCGAGGTTTTCGACCACGATCGCTTCCACTGTCGCTGTCCCCAGTGTGGTGGTGCCAACGTGCGCCTACTGCACGGCCGCGAGCTCGATATCGCAAGTATCGAAATCGAAACCCCCGACGATTAGCCCGCTAGCCATCTGGTGATGGGGTATAAAGGGGCCAAAGTAAGGAGCGCTAAGTATGGCCGAGAAAACGATTGATATTGCGTCGCCGATTCTGTCGCGCAACGAGCGCCTGGCAGATCAGCTGCGTCAGCGATTTGAGCAGACGAACACCTACGTGATCAATGTGCTGTCGAGCCCCGGCTCGGGTAAGACCACCACGATTCTGGGCACCAACGAGCGCCTGCGTGACAAAGCCGGCCTGCGCTGTGCCGTCATCGAGGGCGATATCGCCTCGGATGTCGACGCCATCACCATGAAGGAAGCCGGCATGCCCGCCATCCAGATCAACACGGGCGGCCTGTGCCACCTCGAGGGCAACATGATCATGGAGGCCGTCGACGCCTTCGACCAGGCCGTCGGTCTGGAGAACATCGACGTCATCTTTATCGAAAACGTGGGTAACCTGGTCTGCCCGGTCGACTTTGACCTGGGCGAGAACCTGTCCATCATGATTCTCTCGGTGCCCGAGGGCGACGACAAGCCCATCAAGTACCCGGGCATCTTCCAACACGCCGGCGCGCAGCTGCTCAACAAGGTCGACGTGGCTCCGGCTTTCGATTTTGACATGGATAGGTATACTAAGACACTCGATGACCTCAATCCGCAAGCGCCGCGGTTTGCCGTGAGCGCGCGCAAGGGCGAGGGCATGGATGCCTGGTGCGATTGGCTCATCGGGCAGATTGAGCAAGCAAGGGCGTAAGTCGGCCGCCATACGGGCGGGCGTAGCCGCAGAGATACGAGATAGGAGCCTCTTTTGAAGCTCATCATCGCCGAGAAAAACGACGCCGCGCGTCAGATCGCCGAGCGTCTGTCCACGGGCAAGCCCAAAAAGGACAAGGTGTACAACACCGCCATCTACCGTTTTGAGTGGAAGGGCGAGGAGTGCGTGACGATCGGCCTTGCCGGTCACATCCTTGCGCCCGATTTTTGCGACAGCGTGCTGTTCGATAAAAAGCTGGGCTGGTATTCGGTCACCGAGGACGGCGAGATGCTGCCGGCCGACATGCCCGATGGCCTGGCTCGTCCGCCCTACGACACCAAGCGCAAGCCGTTTCTTGCCGACGGTATCTCCATCAAGGGCTGGAAGCTCGAGAGCCTGCCCTATCTCACCTGGGCGCCCGTCATTAAGCTGCCGGCAGAGAAAGAGCTCATTCGCTCGCTCAAGAACCTCGCCAAAAAGTCCGACAGCGTCATCATCGCCACTGACTTCGATCGCGAGGGTGAGCTGATCGGCTCGGACGCCCTCAACAAGGTGCGCGAGGTCGCGCCGGACTTGCCGGTCGCCCGCGCCCAGTATTCTTCGTTTACCAAGGCCGAGATCACGCAGGCCTTCGATAATCTTGTCTCGCTCGACCAGAATCTGGCCGACGCCGGCGAGAGCCGCCAGCACATCGACCTCATTTGGGGCGCGGTGCTCACGCGTTACCTGACGCTCGCCAAGTTTGGCGGCTTTGGCAACGTGCGCTCCGCCGGCCGCGTGCAGACGCCGACGCTCGCCCTGGTGGTCGAGCGCGAACGCGAGCGCATGGCGTTTGTGCCCGAGGACTATTGGCAGATTCGCGGCATGGGTGCCGCGCAGGGTGCTGCCGAGGACGACCGCTTTAAAATTGCGCACAAGACGGCGCGTTTTACCGATAAAGATGCTGCCGAGACGGCGTACGGCCACGTCGACGGCGCTACGACGGCGACCGTCGCCGCGGTGACCAGGCGCTCCCGCAAGCAGCAGCCGCCCACGCCGTTCGCGACGACCTCGCTGCAGGCTGCCGCCGCGGCCGAGGGCATCTCGCCTGCGCGTACGATGCGCATCGCCGAGTCCCTCTACATGGCGGGCCTCATCAGCTATCCGCGTGTCGACAACACCGTGTACCCTGCGACGCTCGATCTGGGCGCCGTGGTGAGCGACCTGGCAAAGATCAACCCGGCGCTGGCGCCCGTGTGCAAAAAGGTACTCGCCGGCCCCATGAAGCCCACGCGCGGCAAGGTCGAGACCACCGACCACCCGCCCATCTACCCCACGGGCGAAGGCGATCCGTCCACGCTCGATGGCGGCCAGCGTAAGCTCTACGACCTCATCGCCCGCCGCTTCCTGGCGACGCTTATGGGTCCCGCGACCATCGAGAACACCAAGCTCGAGCTCGACGTGAGCGGCGAGCCGTTCGTGGCCTCGGGCGACGTGCTCGTGACCCCGGGCTTCCGCGAGGCGTACCCGTACGGGCTCAAGCGCGACGAGCAGATGCCGCCGCTTGAGCAGGGCGATACGGTCGACGTGTTCGACATTAAGCTCGAGGCCAAGCAGACCGAGCCGCCCGCGCGCTACAGCCAGGGCAAGCTCGTGCAGGAGATGGAGAAGCGTGGCCTGGGCACCAAGTCCACGCGCGCGAGCATCATCGAGCGCCTGTATGCCGTGCGCTATCTCAAAAATGATCCCGTTGAGCCGAGCCAGCTGGGCATCGCCATCATCGACGCGCTGACGCAGTTTGCCCCGCGCATCACGAGCCCCGATATGACCAGCGAGCTCGACGGCGACATGACCCGCGTGGAGCGCGGCGAGGACACCGAAGAGCATGTCGTGACGCACTCGCGTGCGCTGCTGGCCGGCGTGCTCGACGAGCTGCTCAAGCATACGCAGGAGCTGGGCGATGCCATCAGCGACGCCGTCACGGCCGATGCGCGCGTGGGCGCCTGCCCCAAGTGCGGCAAGGACCTGGTTATGAAGACGAGCGCCAAGACCCGCGGCAGCTTTATCGGCTGCATGGGCTGGCCCGACTGCGACGTGACCTATCCGGTGCCGAGCGGCGTCAAGGTGAGCCCGCTCGAGGGCGAGGCCGCCGTGTGCCCCGAATGCGGTGCGCCGCGCATTAAGTGTCAGCCGTTCCGCCAGAAGGCTTTCGAGATCTGCGTGAACCCGACGTGCCCCACCAACTACGAGCCCGACCTTAAGGTGGGCGAGTGCAAGGTGTGTGCCGAGGCCGGACGCCATGGCGACCTGATCGCGCACAAGAGCGAGAAGAGCGGCAAGCGCTTTATCCGCTGCACCAACTACGATGACTGCGGCGTGAGCTATCCGCTGCCGGCGCGTGGCAAGCTCGAGGCGACGGGCGAGACCTGTCCCGAGTGCGGCGCCCCCATCGTGGTGGTCAACACGGCGCGCGGTCCGTGGCGTATCTGCGTCAACATGGACTGCCCGACCAAGGAGAAGAAGCCCGCCCGCGGTCGCAAGACCACAACCAAGGCGAGCACGGCAAAGAAGACGACGGCGGCCAAGAAGACGACGGCTAAGAAAGCCACTGCCGCCAAGAAGACGACCGCGAAGAAGTCGACTGCCAAGAAAACAGCCGCCGACAAGTAACGGCGCAGTCGAAACATTGCCCAAAAAAACGAGCGAGGACCCCGCGATCCTCGCTCGTTTTTTTGACCGGCAGTTAGGGATGTTCTTTTTCTGCCGGCAGTTTAGGAACGTCCCTAACTGCCGGCTCGGGAACGACAAAGCGCTAGTTCACCTCGACAGGCTTGGCGCCGGGATAGCGCTCCTCAAAGTCTAGGCGGTACTTATTGTCATTGGTGCCCGCCACGTTGTCGCGCGACAGCGGCGCCACGATCTCATTCTTGTGGTCCGCAGGCTTGGCGTATTTCAGGCTGATCTCCCAGGCATCACAGATTGCGTCAATGCGGTGATCCAGGTCGTCGTACAGGGCGATGATGTCCTTCCAGGAGCTGTAGTTCTTGGAGCTCGTCGGGACGTCCAGGTCCTCGACGATGTCGTAATACTGCTCGATGGTGTCCTCCGTGCGCTCGGCGACGTCGGCGAGATTTTGACGGGTGGTTCGATCCTCTTCCAGATAGTTGCCGTTGAAGTTCTGCGCGCAGCCACGGACCTGGCTGTCGAGATCTTCGAGCAGGTCGTAGTATTCGCTCAGGCGGCGGTAGAGGTTCTGCTCAGAGAGCGTTGCTTCGCCGCCATCCTCGTCGTCATCATCGTCATCGTCGTAAAGGCTATTGGGATCGCCGAGAGGCTCAAGGTCATCATCGTCAACATCGTGGTGCAGCTTGGTAACCTCGGCGGTCGTCTGCGTACCGGCGTTGTCGAAAGGCTTGATCACAAAGAAAATGACCAGGGCGATGATGATCGCCACCAGCACAACGATAACGGCGATAAGCGGCCCGGTGCCGCTCTTTTTGGAAGCGGGGGTCTGTGGCGAAGCGGGCGCGTATGCGGGAGCCGGCTGCTGTTGGGGCGAGCCGCTCGCGACGGGTATGCGCTGCGTGGTCTCGACGGCCTCGGTCCTTGCGGCGGGGTCGGGGCTATAGGCGAGGGGGTCGTCCGCCTTGGCTTGCGGCGCATCAAGGGAGCCGGTCTGCTCAAAAGCGGGCTGGCTATCGCTCGCGGCTGTTTGCTCAACGGGTGCACCGCACGAGGTGCAGAACTTGGCATCATCTGCAAGACGCTTGCCGCACGAGGCGCAATACCGAGACATTGCCACTCCTTTCGCCACATTTCAATGCAATACGACGATTATACCCAGCGTACAAAAAAGCCGGCAGTTGGGGACGTTCCTTTTAATATGAGCAGGACATTGTCAAGAGGCAAAATCGGGCCTGGCCCCAACGATATGGGGTCAGGCCCTCTCCCTATATCAACCCGTCCGCGGCGACCTCGGCGTGTCTTACCGACGCTCGTCTTTGCAGTTTAATATCCGCCCGTGGCGATCTCTCGCTGGGCAATCCGTTGCTACGGCTGAGGCTTCTACGTCGAACCGACAGTCTGTGCACGCGTGTGGCGCCCTGGGCGCTCGCAGAAAAGGGACCTGAGGTTCGCCTCAACGGCTTCGGATCGAACCGCTTCCGGGGTGACTGGCTTATGTGCGGGGGACCGCCCCCCTACGCCCCCTCGGCCATGAGGCCGACCGCCCACACCCAGCAGGCGAGCTCGCGCGCCGTGGCGACGTTCGCCTTGCTGCCGTGGACCCCGCGCGCGAGCAGCGCCTCCCGCCTCTCGACCAGCCTCCGCACGCCCTTGGCGGCATGCCTCCGGGCGCCCCGGTCCGGGGCCTGGCCCTTGGCGAGGTCCTTCGGCCGCCCCGAGCACGTCAGGTAGTGCCACGCGGCCTCGACCAGCGTCTTCCTCAGGTGCTTGTTGCCGGCCTTGGTGATCGCGCCCCTGCGGTCGCTCTCCCCGCTGGAGTGCTCGGAGGGCGTCAGGCCGACCCATGCCGCGAACGAGCGGGCGTTCCTGAACCTCGAGAACTCGCCGGCCTCGAACACGAGGTCGGCGGCGGAAGCGGTGTCGACGCCCTTGAGGCAGCGCAGGGAGTCGACCCTCTTCCGCCACCTGGGCTTGCGGGCCTCGGCCTCGACGAGCCCCTCGAGCCTCGCCTTCTCCTCCGCCGCCCGCCTGACCGCGTCGACGTAGTAGGCGAGCGCGTCGTTGTCGGCCCCCTCCGCGAACCTAATCGACTCGATCCAGGACCAGTGCGCCCGGGTCCAGTTGCCCTTCCTGCGGCCGGTGGGCGTCCTCTCGCCGAAGACGAGCCCGTGCCTTAGCAGGAACTTGGAGAGCCGCTGCTTCGAGCGCGAGAGGTCGTCCCTCGCGTCCTCGAGCGCCCTGGTCAGGTCGCGGGCGGCCTCGCACTCGTCGTCGGGGACCCACACCTCGACCACGTTGCCGACCGACAGCATGCGGGCGAGGAACTCGGCGTCGTTGCGGTCGTTCTTCCTGCGCCTGTCCGCGCTGGGCTTGATCATCTTCGAGACGGCGCCGACCACGCAGTCGACCCCCAGGCCGGAGAGCCTCTTCTGCAGGTCGAAGCCCGTGACCCCGGACTCGTACACGCACCTGGCCCCGGGGTCCACGGAGCGGACCCACTCCGCGACGGCGCCGGCGTCGTAGCCGAAGGTCGCGCAGCGCACCTCCCCGGTCATGACGTCGAGGGAGACGGCCTTTATCGAGCGGGCGTGGACGTCGAGGCCGACGAAGGTGGTAGTATCGAGCATGGGAGCCCCTTCCATGAATGCGGCGTGGCCGCCGCGGCTGAATTAGACACTCACCATTGTCGGCCTAATCCGCGGTCTTTCATGCAGCAGGGGCTCTCAATGTTTTATGTCCTGCTCATATCGTCTGTGCCGGCAGTTTAGGAACGTCCCCAACTGCCGCCCCAAACGACTAGGTCGGATTTGGGGTGCACCGGACGCTGGGGTATCATGGCTTGGTTGATATATCTGCATTTACGCGCCTTGTAGGAAGGGGCTGCGCCCATGGCTTTTGAGCCCGCTCAACATAGCTTCATTACGCTCGAGGGCGTCGATGGCGCCGGCAAGTCCACGCAGGCGCGCCTGCTTGCCCGCGCGCTCGAACTCGCTGGCTATCAGGTTGTGAGCCTGCGCGAGCCGGGCGGCACTGCCATCAGCGAAAAGATTCGCGCCCTGCTGCTCGACCCTGCCAACACGACGATGGGCGATACCTGCGAGCTGTTGCTCTACGAGGCTGCGCGTGCCCAGCTGGTGCACGAGGTCATCGCGCCCGCCCTCGCTGCCGGCAAGGTGGTCCTGTGCGATCGCTTCTACGATTCCACGACCTGCTACCAGGCATTTGCCGATGGGCTCGACCGCCAGATGGTGCGCGACGCCAACAACCTGGCCGTCGCGGGAACGCACCCGGCGCTCACACTCGTCTACCACATCACGCCCGAGCAGGCGGCGCTGCGCATGGCAGCCCGTGGCGCGGCAGATCGCATGGAGGCTAAGGGCATGGCATTCCAGGAGCGTGTCTACGAGGGGTTTTGCGCAATTGCTGCCGAGGAGCCAGACCGCGTAAAGCTCATCGACGCCACTACGACCGTCGAGGAAGTCTTCGAGAAGACGGTCGAGCAGGTTCGCGCGTACGGTCTCGACATTCCGCAGGAAGCCGTCGCCGCCGCGCTTGCCAAGGAGGCCGAGTAACATGGCCCCTGCTCAGGCAAGCCTGCTGACCAAGCTCGACACCCAAGAGCGCGTGCGTGACTTTTTGACCAATGCCGTCGCTAGCGGTCGCGCATCGCACGCCTACCTGTTTTTGGGCGCTCCCGGCGCGGGCAAGCTCGACGCCGCGTGGGCGCTCGCCCAAGCCTTCCTGTGCGAGCAGGATGGCTGCGGCTCATGCGATAGCTGCGTGCGCGTCGCCCGCCATACGCACCCCGACGTGCACTATTACACGCCCGAGAGCGCCACGGGTTACCTCATTGCCCAGACCCGCGAGCTGCTCGATGACGTGCCTCTGGCGCCCATTCGCGCCAAGGCCAAGGTCTACATCATCGACCGTGCCGAGCAGCTGCGCGCTAACACCGCCAACGCACTGCTCAAAACACTCGAGGAGCCGCCCGATGGCGTTATGTTTATCTTGCTGGGCACCTCGGCAGACGTGATGTTGCCCACCATCGTGAGCCGCTGCCAGTGCGTGCCGTTTCGGCTGGTATCGCCCGCCGTCGCCGCGCAGGCCGTGAGCCGCGCCACCGGTCAGGACCCTGCGCGTTGCCGCATGGCGGTCGCCGTGGCGGGAAGCCCCACACGCGGCATCGAGTTTCTTAAGAGCGCCGAGCGCCAGGACGCCCGTCGTCAGATGGTCCGTGCCATCGACTCACTCATTGCCGCCGACGAGGCCGACGTGCTCAGTCGCGCCAAGTCGCTCATCGTCGCCGTCAAGGCGCCGCTTGCCGAGGTCAAGTCCACGCAGGAAAAGGTACTCGAGCAAAACGCCGACTACCTGTCGCGTGGAGCATTGAAGCAGCTTGAGGACCGCAACAAGCGCGAACTCAACGCGCGCGAGCGTTCGGGTATCATGGAAGCGCTGGCGAGCGCGCGGACGCTCATGCGCGACGTGCTGCTGACACTTCAGGACGAGGCAGCC
Organism: Collinsella sp. AF33-16; assembly: GCF_003475325.1. Lineage (GTDB taxonomy): Bacteria > Actinomycetota > Coriobacteriia > Coriobacteriales > Coriobacteriaceae > Collinsella. Next base: position 56,671 of record NZ_QRQC01000006.1, read on the forward strand.
GACGTGGTGAACGAGGACGTGCGCGACACGATCGGTCGGCTTGCCGCCGCGACCAATGTTGCGGGTGCCACCCAGGCGCTCGAGGCGGTCGCGACCGCCGAGCGCAACATCGCCAGAAACGTTACTCCCCAGCTGGCCATCGAGGTCATGCTGTTCGATATCAGGAAGGCACTGAAATGCCGTTAGTCGTACCCGTTAAGTTTACCTACGCCTCGCGCGACCTGTGGTTTGACCCGCAGGACCTGGATATCCTCGAGGCCGATTATGCCATTTGCTCCACCGAGCGCGGAACCGAGATCGGCTTGGTTACGGCCGATCCCTTCGAGGTGCCGCAAGACGAGATCGGTCAGCCGCTCAAGCCCGTACTGCGCGTGGCGAGCGACATTGACCTGCAGCTTGCCGACGATCTTGCCATCCAGGGCGACGAGGCCATGGTCGATTTCCGCCGTCTGGTCAAAGAACTCGACCTCGAGATGAAGCCGGTCGGCGTCGAGTACCTGTTTGGCGGCGAGAAGGCCGTGTTCTACTTTGCGGCCGAGGAGCGCGTCGATTTTCGCCAGCTCGTCAAGGACCTGTCCTCGACGCTGCACATTCGCGTCGACATGCGCCAGATCGGCGTGCGCGACGAGACCCGCCTGGTGGGCGGCTATGCCCAGTGCGGACAGGAGCTCTGCTGCACGCGCTTTGGCGGACAGTTTGAGCCCGTCTCGATCCGCATGGCAAAAGAGCAGGACCTGCCGCTCAATTCCTCCAAGATCAGCGGCGTGTGTGGCCGCCTGATGTGCTGCCTGCGCTACGAGTTCGAGGCCTACAAGGACTTTAAGAGCCGCGCGCCCAAAAAGAAGACGCTCATCGATACGCCGCTCGGCAAGGCGCGTATTCAGGAATATGACACGCCGCGCGAGCAGCTGGTGCTGCGCCTGGAGAACGGCAAGGTCTTTAAGGTCAACCTGGCCGATATGACCTGCTCGGAGGGCTGCAAGAAGAAGGCTGCCGAGCAGGGCTGCAATTGCCGCCCCGACTGCGTGACGCGCGATGTGCTCGAGCGCATCGAGTCGCCCGAGATGCGCCTGGCGCTCATGGAACTCGATCGCGAGAACGGCGTCGACGTGGGCGATGGCCTGTCGAGTGCCGACCGTCTGGCCGGTACGTCGATGCCCAAGCGCCGTCGTCGCGATGCTGAATCCGATGCCCGTGCCGGTCAGGGGCAGGGCGAGGGTCGTGGCCGCGGAAAGGGCCGTGGCAATGCCGCAACGCCTGAGGCCGAGGAGGCCGCTGGCGGCCGTCGCCGCCGCAAGCGTGCGGGCTCTGCCGATGCCGGCGAGGCCGCAGCCGCCGGCAAGAACGGCGCTCGCGAGCGCGAGGTTCAACAGCCCCAGCAGCAGAATCGCGGCGGTGGCATGAATCCCACGCGCCGTCGTCGCCGTCATCTGTCGAGCGAGGAGCGCGAGGACGCCTTCCGCGCCGCAGCTGCTCGCGAGGCTGGTGCCGCTTCCAAGGGCCCCTCGGCCTCCGATGCGCCTGCCGACAAGGGCGGCAAGTCACGTGGCGAGGAGGAGCGCGCGCCGCGTCCGCGCCGTCGCCATTCCTCGGGCGCACAGCAGAAGCCTTCAGTGCCCTCCGTGGCCGATCAGGTCTCGGATGGCGAGGTCAAGGTCACGCGCCGTCGTCCCGGAGATGGCGGGGGGGCTGCTGCCAAGGCTTCGCGTGGCGCCGCTCGCGACGAGCGCGAGCCGCGCGAGGATCGCGGTGGCGAGGGCTCGGCCGACCAGGGTCAAAAGCGCCGTCGCCGTCGCCGTTCCCGCAAGCCGCGCCAGGATGGTGGCGAGGGCTCGACCCTGTCTTCGTCTGCACCACAACCGCCCGCCGGCGAATAACGCCCGCGAGCGGATTTAGCTCGCCTTGCCCCGAGCGCATCGGGGTATCATAGCGCTGAATCAACAACCCTCCCTGCGACCGAACGTAGGGAGGGTTGTGTCTTGAAGAGCCATCTGAACATATTGAGCCGTCTGCAGGGTGCCGGCGCCCTACCGTTTGCGGACGAATTGCTACCGTTTGCCGAGCGGGTGGCACGCGAGGCGCTCGAGGCATTGTCGCCAACACGATGTGCCGGCTGCGAGCGCGCCGGTGCGCTTATTTGCCAAGACTGCCTGGCTGCGCTCACGCTCATCGACCCACGTCATAGCTGCACCCGATGCGGCGCCCCGTTTGGGGATTTGCTGTGCACTGAATGTTCGGTCGAGGGCACGTCCTCGGCAATGTCGGAGGCGCTCGACCGCTGCCTGGCGTGCGCCGTCTACGCGCATCCGCTGCCGCGCATCATTAAAGCGTACAAGGATGCGGGCGAGCGACGTCTGGCTCCGTATCTGGCGGAGCTGCTTTACGACACCGCCCTGCATGCCCAGGTCGTAGCGCCCGAACGCTTAGGAGGTGTGCTATCCGGTGCGGATGCGGTGGTGTTTGTGCCTGCGACGGCGGCAGCGTTTCGGCGGCGTGGTTTTGATCATATGGAGGCTATTGCGCGCCCATTTTGCGAGCTGTCGGGTGTTCCCCTGCTCGATGCTCTCGTCAAGTACGGGCATGGCGACCAGCGCGAACTCGGTCGTGAGGAGCGCCGCGAGCGTGCCCAAGGCATGTACGAGACGGTTGAGGACGTGCACGGCCGCCGCCTGCTGCTGATCGATGACGTTATCACCACGGGCGCGACGATGGCCACGGCTTCGGCGGAACTCAAGCGCGCCGGCGCTGCGGCAGTCGATGGCCTCGCTATCGCACGTGTTTGGTAGGGGTGGTTTTGTGGCAGTGAAGATTGAGCGGCGCAACGAGCCGACAGGCGAACAGCTAGCGGCTTCCGTAATCCTAACAGGTGCCTCGGCGCTTCGCATGATGCGCGCCGAGCGCCGGCAGATGGGCTATATCAGCTGGAAGGACCTTAATCCCGATGAAGAGCGCCGTGTGCTGCGCACGTCGTCGCCCTCGACCGAGGATATCTATCTTCCTGACTTGGTGCGAATTGGAGCCAAAAGTGGCGAGGTGCAGGAAGATCTGTGCTTGTTGGTGGGATCTGCGGCGCAGCGCCGCCGCATGCCTGGCGTAGGCTGGTCCGTGTGTTCCGGGTTGCCCGCCGGCTCGATTCTAGAGGTGGAACCGGGGGTGTACAGCCTATCTCCCGAGGCCCTTTGTGTTGCCGTTGCGCGTGAGGTCGGCTGCATCCAGGCGTTTGCCCTGGCCCAGGAGCTGTGCTCTAAGATTTCACTGAGCGACCGCGGGAAGTATCTGCCTCCCTACACCTCGCCTGTTACGAATAAACTTACAAAGGACAAGGACCAGCCAGCAGACGTGGGCTACTTTGAAGTCGAGCCGGTGCTGATGCCCGATCGTCTGGCAGATTACCTTGCGGCATGCAAGGGGAATGTGGCCAAACAGCTGCTGCGTCTGTGTCCCTATCTTTCGGAAAACCTGCTCTCGCCCATGGAGTGCATCATGCTCGCCCTGTTTTCGCTTCCGTTTTCCTATGGCGGGTTTGCCTGCGGACCTTTTAAGACCGACTACAAGATCGAGTTCGATGACCGTGCGCAGGCAATCTCGGGGATGCCCCATGCAGTTTGCGATGCATATCAGGAGACAGCCCGGTTTGATCTGGAATACAACGGTGAGCTGGGCCATTCCTCTCGGAGGGGACGTATCCATGATGAAAAGCGCAACACGGGCTTGATTACTATGGGAATCGAGGTCGCAACGGTCAACAACGAAATGCTCTGTGACATGGAAGCGATGGAAGCGCTCGCATGGCGCATGCACCAGCGTATGCGAAAGCGGTACCGGAATCGTGTCGATGCCCGCAGGAAGAAGCAAGAGGCGTTGCTTAACACGCTGCGGGCGTGTTTTGGGCTTAAGCCGGTCTAATTCACGTCGAAAATAGGGGGTTAATCATATGCCCTGGCCAAAATATGGCAAATATGAGTACTGTCACTAAATCAGTAACAGCAAAATCAAGGAATTTAGGACTCGGAGGCGTCATAAAGTAAGAAGATAATAAACAAATGTAGAATAACTAAGCATCAGGTTGGCGACACTGAGCGCAAAATCTGTCCGAGAGGCTAAAACTGCCTGTTACTAAATTGGTGACAGTACTCATATTTGCCATTTTTTGGCCACAGCACCCTAGGAAGGGTGCCCCGGAGCTCCCCATAGGGGAGCTCCGGGCTTCACAGGGGCACGAATAGCCCACTCCGACCTGCGAAATCTGTACTCGCGATGCGAATGACGCCCCTAACCTTAAACTTTAGCTTGAACTTAGCTATAATGCGCTACGTTCCTACCAGGCTGTGGTTGCGGACGGACGAAATGCCCGTCCTAGTCCAAGACAGACGCGGTCAAAGGGATCCACGTAAGCGACCGCGTGCGCGCGGCGCGATCATGGCGCGTCCTAGATGTAAGCCGCACCGTCCGTTCTACTTTCTTTGGGGCAATACCGCCTCGCGGGCGAGCGGGCCAGTCGTGAAGGTGGCTGCGGCCTCCCGAGCAAACACCCCGGTGCGCAAGTGTGGGGTCAAATACCAGGTCAGCTGGTGGGAACAATCTGATATTCCGCGCATCGCACGGATCGTATACGACACAGAAGGCAGGGTAGTGGACATGGTGAGGGGCAGCTTGATGCACGCGGCTCGGTTAGGTGCTGGGACCGCAGCGGTCATCGCCGTTTTGGGTCTGAGCGGATGCGCGTTCAACCCGCTGTCTACGTTCACGACTCCCACGATCGACCAGATCGAGTACGAGACCGTCACGCCCACGGTGTCGGATGATGCCCTGTTCACCCCCGGTACCCTGACGGTCGCCCTCGATACTTCCGATGCGCCGCAGGCCATGCAGGGCACCGACGGCGAGCTCACGGGGTATGCGGTCGACGCTGCCCGCGCCCTTGCAAGCCGTATGGGCCTTAAAGTTGCCTTCGTCGATGCGTCTTCTGCTGATTCCGTGCTTGGCGACAAAAAGGCCGACATCTTCATTGGCGATATCAATTCCACGGATGATGACATCAGCACGCTTGGTACTTGCCTGTACGACGCTGCGGCAGTATTCGGAAAGACGAGCGACGGCGAGTCGCTGAGCGTTTCCACCGAAACGCTTAACACCGCTACCCTGGGCGTTCAGACCTCCTCGGCCTCGCAGGAAGCGCTCGCCAAGCAGAGCATCACGGCCAACCAAAAGACCTTCTCCAACATCAACGAGTGCTTTGAGGCACTCGAGTCCGGCGAGGTCGACTACGTGATCTGCGACTCCACGGCCGGCGGCTACCTTGCGCGCCTGATGAGCCAGGTCTCTTACGTCGGCACGCTCGAGACGCCCTCGACGCTCGGCGTCGCGGGCCTCGCGGCCAACGACGAGCTATGCCGTGCCGTGAGCGATGCCCTCGACGGTATCACGGTCGATGGCACGCTCGAGGCGGTCCACTCCGTCTGGTACGGCACGATGCCCTATGACCTCACCACCAAGACGGTCTCGGGCGCCGACGTGCAGCCGACCGACACCGGATCCAGCGAGTCCGCATCCTCCGATTCGAGCAGCGATGGTGCATCCTCCGAGGATAAATCGTCCAGCCAGGAGGGCACTATCACCGACGACGACATTAACAAGCTCAATAGCTAGTTATTGCTAGGGGTGGCGTCTCCTATGCGCTAGGAGGGACGCCTCTTCACGGTTTCAACACGCATCGCCGGGCTCTCCCAACAGGGGAGCCCGGCTTTTTCGTTTCCATAAAACCAGCAGGTCAAAGACATTTTTTAGGTGCAAAACCAAAGTCGCCGTCGCTCTTCCATAGCGCACTTTGCCACAGAAAAGTGCGAGACTTCGGTATGCGGTATCAAGCAGTCGTTATTCGGGTCTTTAGGAATCCGCGTGATTAAATGCACGGCAATGGGTACATAGCCAGTACAGTAAGTCCCCGAGGCAGATTGGAGCCACGTATGGATATCAAGGTTTCTGGACGCAAGACGACGGTAACCGATGCTCTGCGTGCGCATGTGGATGAGAAGATCGGCGAGGCGCTCAAGGTTTTCGATATCGAGCCCATGACGGTCGACGTTGTACTTCGTTATGAGAAGAACCCCTCGAACCCCAACCCGGCAATCGTCGAGGTTACGGTTCGTGCCCGCGGTTCGGTAATTCGCGTTGCCGAGCACGGTGCAGATATGTACGCCGCCATCGACCTCTCTGCCGATAAGGTCACCCGCCAGCTGCGTAAGTTCAAGACCAAGGTCGTGGACAACCGCCAGGGCGGTGCCAGCGCCGCGGATGTCGCGCCGGTCGAGCGCGTCGAGGATCTGGCCGACCTGCTGCTGCCCGAGGAGGAGGACGACCTGCTCGTCCGCGAGAAGGTTATCGACGTCACCCCGATGACTGAGGAGCAGGCGCTGGTGCAGACCGATCTGCTGGGCCACGACTTCTACGTGTTCGAGAACGCGACGACCGGTCTCATCAATGTGGTGTATCACCGTAAGAATGGTGGATATGGCATCATCAAGCCCCGCATCGAAACACTTGACGAGTAAAATACGTTAACTTGCATGAGTTAACGGTTGGCGGCCATCCCATGCGGGTGGCCGCCTTTTTACGTAAGGAGTCGCTTTGATGGACAAGGCCGCATCCGCCGGTCATTCGGACCGTTGCCGCATCGTCGTCGATACCTGCTGCGACTTTAGCCCCGAGGTCGCCGCGAACCTCGATGTCGATATCTTGGGTTTCCCCTTCATTATCGATGGCGAGGAGCGCACGGATGACATCTGGTCGAGCATCACACCCAAGGAGTTCTACGACCGCATGCGCGCCGGTGCCCGCGTGTCCACCTCGGCTGTGTCGCTCGGTCGCTATATCGAGTTCTTTACCGAGTGCGCCAAAGAGGGTACGCCCACGGTCTACCTGTGCTTTACCTCGGCGCTGTCGTCGAGCTACAACTCCGCGTGCCAGGCGGCGGACGCCGTGCGCGCCGAGTATCCCAACTTTGAGCTGTACGTGGTCGACAACGCTCTGCCCTGCGCGACCGGCGAGCTCCTGGCGCTCGAGGCCGTGCGCCAGCGCTCAGCGGGACTCACCGCCAAGCAGCTGGTCGACTGGGCAAACGAGGCCAAGACCTATGTCCACGGCTACTTTACGCTCGAGAGCTTTGACGCGCTGGCTGCAGGCGGCCGCATTCCGCCCGCGGCGGCACAGCTCACGGCAAAGCTCGACGTCAAGCCCGAGCTCTCCTACGACCTTGCCGGCTCGCTGTCGCTGATCGGCGTCAACCGCGGCCGCAAGAAGGCGCTCAAGTCCATCCTCAAGTCGTTCCGTGAGAACTACGTGCCCGATCGCACTATGCCCATCGCCATTATGACTGCCGATGCCGAGAAGGACGGCGACTGGCTCGAAGCCGCCATCCGCAAGGAGGAGGGCTGCGCCGACGTCACGATTATCCGTAGTTCCGTCGGTCCTACCATCGGCTCGCACGTGGGGCCCGGCATGGTGGCACTTGCGTTTTGGGGCAAGAACCGCGCCGAGAAAGCCTCGCTTTCCGACCGCATCGCCCGCCGCGTGCGCGGCCAGTAGGCAAGTAACGCGGCCGTAATCGCCCTCAACTCACAGCCCAAACGCTGGCACCGAGTATTCAACCTGGTAATAACACCCAACCCAAAAGGAAAGGTTTCATGGCAAACAAGCTCTCCGTCGCATTTATCGGCACCGGAATCATGGGTGCCCCCATCGCCGGCCACATCCTGGACGCCGGCTATCCCGTCACGGTCAACAACCGCACCAAGTCCAAGGCCGCAGCGCTCGTTGAGCGCGGCGCCGTCTGGGCCGATACGCCGGCCGATGCCGCGGCGAACGCCGATGTCGTCTTTACCATGGTGGGCTATCCCTCCGAGGTCGAGGAGCTCTACCTGGCGGGCGACGGCCTGCTCGCGTGCACCAAGCCGGGCGCGGTCTTGATCGACCTCACCACGAGCTCGCCCGAGCTCGCCCGTGACATTGCCGAGGCCGCTCAAGTCTCCGGTCGCATGGCGTTTGACTGCCCCGTCACCGGCGGCGAGTCGGGCGCCATCGCCGGCACGCTCACGGCTATCGTGGGCGCCACCGAGAACGACATCGCGCCGGTCCGCGATATCCTTGCCACCTTTGCGGCCAACATCTGCTGCTTCGATGGCGCCGGCAAGGGCCAGGCTGCCAAGCTCGCCAACCAGGTGTCGCTGGGCGCCTGCATGGTCGGCATGGCAGACGCCATGGCATTTGCCGAGCTGAGCGGCCTTGACCTGGAGAAGACCCGCCAGATGATCTTGGGCGGTACCGGCAAGTCCGGCGCCATGGAGAGCCTGGCTCCCAAGGCGCTCGACGGCGACTACAAGCCCGGTTTTATGGTCGAGCACTTCATTAAGGACCTGCGCCTGGCCCTTGCTTACGCCGACGACCGCGAGCTCGCGCTGCCCGGCGCCGACGTGGCCTTTACGCTCTACGACATGCTCGACGCTATCGGTGGCGCCAAGCTGGGCACCCAGGCCATCACGGTCCTCTACAAGGAGGAGGCCGACGCCATCGCCGCCGGTCTGGACTGGTCGCAGTATCGCCCCGAGGAGCACGGTGCCCACGAGGACGGCTGCGGTTACGGCGAGCACGGCGACGAGCATGAGTGCGGTTGCGGCCACCATCACGGCGAGGACCACGAGTGCTGCGGCGGCCACGGTCATGACGACGGCCACGAGTGCTGCTGTGGCCACCATCACGGGGAGTAGCGCCCATGAGCTGGACGTTCGTGGTGCTTGCGCTGGCGCTCTTTCTCTTTGCGATCTACATCGGCTTTCTGTGCGGCCAGTGGGCGTGCGAAAAGCGCGTCATCACCAAGCGCGACTACTGGATTGCCAACTTTGCGGGAGCGGCGGCAGTCGTCCTGCTGACCTGGGTGTTCTCGCTGTTCCCGCTGGTGCAGTTTGCGCCGATCGGCTGGCTCGGCGGCTTTATCGCCGGTCTTAAGATGAGCTTTGGCGAGTCCGTTGGCCCGTGGCGCAAGCACGACGAGGTCTTTAATGTCAACAAGGCCCATCGCGCCGCCGCCGATGCGGGCGACGCCGAGGAGCGCCGCCGCGCGCGTCACAATGGTGCGGCAGACCGACAGCTCATCTCGGTCACCGATGACAGCAAGGGTGTTGGCAAGCACGCTAAGAAATAGTAAGAAGAGGTAACTATGGCAGAAAACAAAGACGAACAGCTCACCGACGAGGAGCTGGCACAGCTTCAGCTGGCAGAGGAGAACGAGAACGCCGTCGACCGCCTGGTCCAGGAGCTCGGCTGCCCCACACGCCGCATCCGCCAGTTTGCCGCCCGCGTGCTGCATCTGCTGGCCGAGCGCGACCCGCAACGCGTCGTGCCCTGCGTGCCCGCGCTGATCGAGGCACTCGACCGCCCCGAGGCGCAGACCCGCTGGGAGGCTCTCGATGCCCTGGCGGCGCTCGCCACCACCTGCCCCGAGCAGATGGGCGATGCCTTTGAGGGCGCCGAGACCGCGCTGTTCGACGAGATTTCCTCCACGCTGCGCTATGCCGCCTTCCGCCTGCTGTGCGTGTGGGGCGCCACGAGCGTTGAGCGTTCGCGCGAGGCTTGGCCCATCCTGGACGAGGCCATTCAGTGCTACCACGGCGACCTTGAGTATCGCGACATGCTCGGTTGCCTGTACGAGTTTGGCCAGGGCGAGATCGACGCCGAGGTCGCAGAGAAGCTTGCGCTGCGTCTTAAGTTCGATGCCGAGAACGGCAAGGGCAGCTATCTCAAGGCTCGCTCGAGCGAGATTTGCGAAATGCTTGTTAAACGTTTTGGCCTGGATCTCTCCAAAAAGAAGAAGCGTGCTAGCGTTAAAAAATCTGACGACGCCGAAGACGAGGAGTAACAGATTATGGCGCACGATGTAGTCCTGATTCCCGGTGACGGTATCGGTCCCGAGATTACGCAGGCCATGCGCCGCGTGGTCGAGGCCACCGGTGTCCAGATCAACTGGAACGTCCAGGAGGCCGGCGCCGGCGTCATGGACGAGTTTGGCACGCCGCTGCCCCAGCACGTGCTCGATGCGGTTGCCGAGACTAAGGTTGCCATCAAGGGCCCCATCACCACACCGGTCGGTACGGGCTTCCGCAGCGTCAACGTGGCCCTGCGCAAGCACTTCGACCTGTACGCTTGCGTGCGCCCTTGCCTGTCGCAGCCGGGCGACGGCTCGCGCTTCCGTGACGTCGATCTGGTCATCGTGCGCGAGAACACCGAGGACCTCTACGCCGGTATCGAGTTCGATGAGGGCGCTGCCGAGGTCGAGGAACTCTCGCAGCTCGTCGAGCGCTCGGGCCAAAAGACCTTCGCCGCTGATTCCGCCATCTCGATCAAGCCCATCTCCATCGCCAAGAGCCGCCGCATTGTGGAGTACGCCTTTGAGTACGCCCGCCGCTGCGGCCGCAAAAAGGTGACGGCTGTGCACAAGGCCAACATCATGAAGGCGACCGACGGCCTGTTCCTGCGCGTTGCGCGCGAGGTGGCCGCCAACTATCCCGATATCGAGTTCAACGACAAGATTGTCGACGCCACCTGCATGGGCCTGGTCCAGAACCCCAACGACTTCGATGTCCTGGTGCTACCCAACCTGTACGGCGACATTGTGAGCGACCTGTGCGCCGGCCTGGTGGGCGGCTTAGGGATGGCCCCCGGCTCCAACATCGGTGCCGACTGCGCCATCTTCGAGGCGACGCACGGCTCCGCGCCCGATATCGCTGGCCAGGATATCGCTAACCCCACGGCCGAGATTCTGTCTGCGGCTATGATGCTCGATCACCTGGGCGAGAACGACGCGGCCAATCGTATTCGCGCCGCCGTTTCTGCCACGCTCGACGAGGGTGAGCAGGTCACCGGCGACGTTCGTCGTGCCCAGACCGGCTCCGTTGAGGGCGCTGTGGGCACGCAGGCCTTTGCCGATGCCGTTATCGCGCACCTGGCCTAAGGCATGCAGACTGCAAACGCCTAAATAGTACTTAAGTGTTTGCGTATAACCTGAGAATCAATACGCCCGGCGCTCTGTCGGGCGTATTCTATTGCGGACTATGTTTCCTAACAAGGAGTAACTGATATGGGTCTGATTCAAAAGAAGGACGAGAAGGACGAGATCGACGGCATCCAGATCATCGAGCGCGGCGAAGGCCCCGATGGTGACGAGGACGAGAAGATCGACCTGGTTGCCGGTACGTCTGCCGAGCACATTGCTGCTGGCACGACGGCCGAGGAAGAGGACGCCCGTCTGGAGGCTCAGATCGCCGCAGATGCCGCTGACGAGAACCTCATGCCCGAGGAGCAAGACGAGGACGACTCCGACGCGGACGACCATGCATCCAAGCACAAGAAGACGATGATTGCCGCCTTTGTGGTTGCAGTCGTGATCGCTGCGGTGGTCGGCTTCTTTATGGGCAATGGCGGCTTTGGCGGCAAGGGCGTCGGTTCGTCGACCCTGACCGAGGACCAGCTCGATTCGACCGTGGCAAGCTATAGTTATAGCGGCAAGAAGAGCGACATCACCGCGCGCGAGGCCATCGAGAGCCAGTACAGCCTCGATACCGTCAAGGATAGTAACGGCAACTACACCGCCCCCTCTGCCGACGTCATCCTGTCTTACGTGCGCAACAAGATTCTGCTCGATGCTGCCGAGGACGAGGGCATTACCGTCTCCTCTAAGGAGATGAAGAAGTACGCCGAGGATTCTATCGGCACCTCGGACTACGACACCATGGCCAAGCAGTATGGCGTGTCCAAGGACCAGGCCAAGCAGATCGTCCGCCAGTCCGCGACGCTGCAGAAGCTCTACAAGAAGAAGGTGGGCGATGCTTCCGCGAGCATGCCGACCGCTCCGACCGAGCCTTCTGACGGCAACGAGGACACCGCGAGCAAGGATTACGCCGATTACATCATCAACCTTGCCGGTGACGAGTGGGATAGCTCGAAGGGCACCTGGAAGGACGAGAACAGCACCTACGCTAAGGCCTTCGCTAACGATGCCTTTACCGCCGATAGTGCCACCTATAAGCAGGCCATGACCGCCTATTACACCGCCTATCAGCAGTACTCCTCGCAGGCCTCGAGCGCCAGCTCCAAGTGGACCGAGTATGCCAACGGCCTGTACGCCAAGGCCAACATCAGCATCTACGGCCTGTTTGCTTAAAGGTTGCCCGAGCTTTCGAGCACGAAGTCGAAATATCTGATTGAGCCCGCTAGAACGTCGTTCTGGCGGGCTTTTTGCGTTGAGGGCGTGATTGGCGGCTTAATTATGGCTATTCATCTTTAAGTCCAAAGAGGTTATCGGCTTCATCGTCAGGCATATATTCCAGCACATCGCCCGGTTGGCAGTCGAGAGCCCGGCATATCGCGTCAAGAGTTGAAAAGCGCACGGCAGAAACCTTGCCCGTCTTGATACGCGACATATTGACCTGGGAGATACCCACGCGTTCCGCAAGCTCTTTGGATGAAATCTTGCGTTCGGCAAGCATGCGGTCGAGCCGCAGAATAATCATGGATTCCCCCTAGAGCAACTCGTCATCTTGTTTTTGCAGGATACACCCGTACTGGAAGACGCTGGCAATCAGGCTAATAATCAGGCCTGCAAAGACCATAGAGAGGTCGAGGTGCTGGCCACCAAGCGCATCCGTAAAGTTGCCGCCAAATCCTGAGAGTATCAGCCCCGTGACTATGGCACCAAGAAGCTTCACAGCAACGCCGCCAATAAGGAACAAATGTCCTACTTGACGTAGTATGCGGATGCATTCGAGGTCAAAGGGCCTGCCCGCCTTTTCAATGGCGGAGAAAAACCTGTATGCGCTTAGCGCGATGGCAAGCGCGAGGCATGCCATCATGCCGCTCCCTATGGCAGTATGACCGTCGTGCGCGACAAGCATAAGAGGAGTCTGTTCATTGGTGCCGACGAGAGCGAGAATTGGCCCTTCGCTAGCCTCAAGCTCTACGGATTGGAGACAGAACCCTTGGGAGAGGCTAGGCAATATGAGTAGATCGTAGATTGCAATGACTGCGAGGAGTCCCAGAGCGAGCGCCACGATGGTGCAGATTGTGCCCCATTTGCAGTAGCGAGTGAGCTTCCTCAGTTTGGCTATTGCCTGTTCACGGTCGATGGCTTCATTCGATGTGGATACGTTCCAGCGGATCATAGCTCCTCCAACCAATGTCTTGGATGATACTTGTATCTTATAACATGCTTAACGACAAACGATAAACAATTACATAATAGAGTAAGTAATATTTGTACGACGAATAGCGAGAGCTTATGGCACATTCAGGGAGTGGGAGTTTGGCGCGCGGGGAGATGGACGAGTATTGAAATATCCTGCAACCGCGCAAGTGCTTCATCGGGTCTCCCTAATTCATATGGGAAAACGGCTGCAAACGATTGCAAATAACCGGTGAACGGTCGAAAACTACCGTTCACCGATAATATCGAAACTGGTTCTAACTGGTATTAAGTCAAAAAGACCAATTCACAAATCTTCACAATGACCTGCATTTTTTCTACACGCCATTTTTAGCCACCCTGCGTTGTTTAGACACGAAAAAAGTTCCGATCTTTCGTCAAAGTATTTCGATACGGTTTCAAAACCGCAGGTAGAAGTGTTAACGAGCGGTAAACGGTCGATTTTTTACCGTGAACGGTGCAAAAACGTTTTACTGTATGAATCAACGAAAGCAACCTCTTCTGTGGTGATATAGTGACAACAACACGTCACGTGGTTACTACCAGTTGAGAGACCACTGGTTCTCAAAGAACGCTTTCCAAGAAGCTTTAAGGGCGATTGCCCGTTGGCTTCCGAACATCATCGGACTCAGATCGTACACACCTTCGGAAGGGAAATTTGAATGGTTGGCTTTATTCTTACCGGTCATGGACAGTTCGCACCCGGCCTCGCAAGCGCTATCGCTATGGTCGCTGGCGACCAGCCCGCTTTTACCGTCGTTCCTTTTGAGGGCGACCAGGCTGCTTCCTACGGTGAGGATCTCCGCGCCGCTATTACCGCCATGCGCGAGGAGTGCGATGGCGTGCTCGTCTTTACCGACCTGCTTGGTGGTACCCCGTTCAACCAGGCAATGATGATTGCCCAGGATGTCGACAACGTCGAGATTCTGACTGGAACTAACCTTCCCATGGTTATTGAGCTTCTGTTCCTCCGCGGCAACGCCACGCTCGCCGAGCTTGGCGAGCAGGCCGTGACCGTTGGCCAGACGGGCATCACCGCCCAGACGGTCGCTTCCGTCGCTGGTGCCGAGGAAGAGGATATCTTCGGCGACGAGGACGGCATCTAATGGCCGATTTCGGAGCCAGTGTTCTGAGTTCCTCGGTCGCTCTTTTGGGCCTGCTTGTCATCATGGGCTTGATTTACACCATCTGGTCGCAAATCAACATGAAGAAGAAGCAGAAGTACTTCAAGGAGCTGCACACGGAGCTCAAGCCGGGTCAGGAGGTTCTTTTCGCCGGCGGTATCTACGGAACCGTCAAAGGCATCGAAGGCGAAAAGGTCCAGATCAAAGTCCGATCCGGTGCCGTCGTAGATGTTTCGCGTTACGCGATTCAGGAGATTAAGTAACTGTCGTCAGCAATCAACGAAAGGAAGCTGATCAACATGGCAGAACCCAACATTCTTCTTACCCGCATCGATAACCGACTGGTTCATGGTCAGGTCGCGACCCAGTGGAACTCCACCCTGGGCTCCAACCTCATCCTCGTCGCCAACGACGATGTGTCGACCAACACCATGCGTCAGAACCTCATGAAGATGGCCGCTCCCGCCGGCGTCGCTACGCGTTTCTTCTCCCTGCAGAAGACCATCGACGTCATTGGCAAGGCGAGCCCGCGCCAGAAGATCTTCATCGTGGCCGAAACACCGGAAGACGTGCTTACGCTCGTCAAGGGCGGTGTGCCTATAAAGAAGGTAAACATCGGCAACATGCACATGTCGGAAGGAAAGCGCCAAGTCGCCACCTCCGTCGCAGTTAACGACGAGGATGTCGCTGCGTTTAAAGAGCTGCAGGAATTGGGGGTGGAGTTGGAGATCAGGCGCGTTCCGAGCACGCCTGTTGAGGACACGAGCAAGCTCTTCTCGTAATCCTCATGATCCACGTTGTCAGGAATGAAACCCTGACATTCTGTACGTGAAATCCAAAGTGCGTACATACATTTTGAAAGGAGGAGCAAGATGGAATACTCGATCATCCAGGTCGCTCTGGTCTTCATCGTCACGTTCGTCGCGGCAATCGACCAGTTCAACTTCCTCGAGTCTCTCTATCAGCCCATCGTCACCGGCGCCGTCATCGGTCTTATCCTTGGCGACCTCAACACCGGTCTTCTCGTGGGTGGTACTTATCAGCTCATGACGATCGGCAACATGCCGATCGGAGGCGCTCAGCCGCCTAACGCCGTCATCGGCGGCATCATGGCAGCCATTCTCGCTATCGCTACGGGCCTCGAGCCCAACGCGGCAGTCGGCCTTGCCATTCCGTTCGCTCTGCTTGGTCAGCTCGGCGTTACCCTGGTCTTCACGCTTATGTCGCCGCTCATGTCCTCTGCGGACAACATGGCTCACAACGCTGACACCAAGGGTATCGAGCGTCTGAACTATTTCGCCATGGCTCTGCTCGGCCTGATCTTCGCCGTCGTCGTCACCCTGTTCTTCATCGCTGGCGCCACCATCGGTCAGACCATCGCTTCCGCCATCCCGACTTGGCTGCAGACCGGTCTCTCCGCTGCAGGCGGCATGATGCGCTTCGTCGGCTTCGCCGTCCTGCTCAAGGTTATGATGAACCGCGATATGTGGGGCTTCTTCCTCATGGGCTTTGGCCTCGCGCTCATCACCGTTGCCAACGATTCTCTGGCAACCCCTGCTCTGCTCATCCTCGCTCTCATCGGCTTCGGCATCGCTTTCTGGGACTTCCAGCAGCAGACCGAGCTGAAGGGTGCAGCTGTTTCTGACGGAGGTGACTTCGAAGATGGCATCTAATGAGTATGTGATCCCGGAGCACTACGAGGATCTCACTCCTGCTCCGCAGCTCGACCAGAAGACCCTCAACAAGATGGCTTGGCGCTCCTGCTTCCTGCAGGCATCGTTCAACTACGAGCGCATGCAGGCCGCTGGCTGGCTTTACTCCATCATCCCCGGTCTGGAGAAGATCCACACCAACAAGAACGACCTCGCGGCTTCCATGAGCCACAACCTGGAGTTCTTCAACACCCACCCGTTCCTCGTCACCTTTGTTATGGGTATCGTGCTTTCGCTCGAGCAGAACAAGGTTGACATCCCCACGATCCGCGCCGTCCGCGTCGCCGCAATGGGCCCGCTCGGTGGTATCGGTGACGCCCTGTTCTGGCTGACGCTCGTGCCTATCACGGCCGGCATCACCTCCAACATGGCCATCAACGGCAACGCCGCTGCGCCGATCATCTTCCTGGTGATCTTCAACGTCGTCCAGTTCGCTCTGCGCTTCTGGCTCATGAACTGGTCCTACAAACTTGGCACCAGCGCTATTGACGCTCTGACTGCCAACATGCAGGCCTTCACGCGTGCCGCTTCCATCATGGGCGTCTTCGTCGTCGGTTGCCTGGTCGTCACCATGGGTGGCACCCAGATCAACCTCCAGATCCCCAACGGCACCACCCGTGGCCTCTCCGCTACTACCGTGATCGTCTCCGAGAAGGAGGCCGAGAACTTCACCGGTATGGAGGGCATCGATACCGAGACCGCTGAGGCCGGTACCATCGCCATGACCGATGAGGACGGCAACGCCCTCACCGCTTCCGATGCCGACGGCAACGCTGTCGAGTGCGGCGTCACCGATCTGGGCAACGGCATGGAGTCCGTTACCTACGGCACCGTCACCGAGGATCCGGTCAACTTCTCCGTTGCCGACACCCTCAACACCATCGTCCCGAAGCTCGTCCCGCTTATGCTTACGCTGCTGCTTTACTACATGTTCGCTAAGCACAGCTGGACCCCGACCAAGGGCATTCTGCTGCTCTTCGTCCTGGGCATCCTGGGCGCTGGCCCGCTTGGTCTCTGGCCGAGCATCTGGTAAGGCTCTAGCTTGAGGGGTGTGTCCCTACGCGGCTCACACCCCGACCCCTTAAGCCATGTGTATGTTAAAAGCCGCGTGCTCGAAAGAGCGCGCGGCTTTTGTTTTCTTGATGATTCGGGTGTGGCAGACAGATAATGCTTAACACCCTAGGTAGTTAGCCGAATTCGAGCAAAAGGGAGGATAGGATGGCGATCGGAGCGCGTAAGCAACCGCTGTACGATCAGCTGGTCGATATTCTGACCGAAAAGATTGACCATGAATATCGCGCCGGTGACATGATTCCTTCCGAGCGCGAACTTTCGGAGCGCTATGGTCTCTCGCGCACTACGGTACGCCTGGCTCTGCAGGAACTGGAGCGTTTAGGACTGGTGGTTCGGCAGCACGGTCGCGGTACCTTTGTGACCGACCGTTCGGCAAAGGCAACCAATCTTATGCAGTCCTACAGCTTTACCGAGCAGATGCGCGCGATGGGTCGCGACCCCGAGACCACGATTCTCGAGTTTTGCGAGATGGAGGCCGATAAGAATCTGGCCGAGCATATGGGATTGCGTATCGGTGATCGCATTTTTAAGCTTAAGCGCCTTCGTTCTGCCGACAACATGCCCATGATGGTCGAACGCAGCTATCTACCGGTTCGTCAATTTCTGTCCCTAAAGCGACCGCTGCTGGAGCGCAAGCCGCTTTACGATGTGATTGAGCAAGACTTTCAGCAAAAGATACGCGTGGCTGAAGAGGAGTTCTATGCGAGCATAGCCCGTCCCACCGACGCCCACCTTTTGGGAATTGTCGAGGGCTCGCCTGTGCTCGATTTGGTTAGGACTACGTATAACGAGTCAAACGAGGTTGTGGAGTATACACTCTCGGTTGCTCGTGCCGATCAGTTTAAATACAAGGTTTACCACCAGCGTAGCAACTAGTGTCCACATCGTTTCCATATGGTGATTCTTTGCATTTAACTGGTTACTACCAGATAACCAACCGAAGTGTATAATTGCACGTCAGAGGATTACTTCTAGAGAGAGGTATTAGAAATGTTCGAGAAGAGTGTCGAGGAGCTCACCGAGCTCGGCGCCCAGATTACCACGGCCGAGATTGCTCAGCAGCCCGAGCTTTGGCGTGATACGCTCAACATCTATCGCGAGAACAAGGAGGCCATCGAGGCCTTTCTGGCCGAGGCTCGCGCTATGGGCGAGGGCCGTCTGTCCGTTGTCTTCACCGGTGCCGGTACGTCCGACTACGTTGGCGATACCTGCGCCCCGTACCTGCGTCACGCTGGCAACACTGATCTCTACGACTTTAAGCCCATCGCCACGACCGACATCGTGAGCGCTCCGCGCGACTTCCTGCGCGCCGAGGATCCCACGCTCGTGGTTTCCTTTGCCCGCTCTGGCAACAGCCCCGAGAGCCTTGCCGCCGTTGCCGTCGCCAAGGAGCTCGTCCACAACGTCAAGTTCCTCAACATCACCTGCGCTCCCGAGGGCAAGCTTGCCGTCGAGTCCGCCGATGATCCCAATGCGCTGACGCTGCTCATCCCGCGCGCCAACGACAAGGGCTTCGCCATGACCGGTTCCTACACCTGCATGACCCTGCTCTCCACCCTTATTTTCGACACTGCCTCTGACGAGCAGAAGGCCGAGTGGGTCGAGACCATCGCCAAGATGGGCGAGGAGGTTATCGCTCGCGAGTCCGAGGTTGCCGATTACCTCGCTGGCGACTTCAACCGCGTGACCTACTTGGGTTCTGGCTCCTTCGGTGGCCTTGCCCAGGAGAGCCAGCTCAAGATCCTCGAGCTCGCTCACGGTCTGGTCGCTACTTCCTACGACACCTCCATGGGCTATCGTCACGGACCTAAGTCCTTCGTCGACGATAAGACGCTCGTCTTCGTGTTCGTCAACAACGACGTCTACACCCGTCAGTACGACATCGACATCCTCAACGAGATCGGTGGCGACAAGATCGCTCAGCACACCGTTGCCGTTCAGCAGGATGGCGCTACCGTCTATGAGGGTGAGTCCTTTACCTTTAAGGGCTACGAGGCGCTTCCCGAGGGCTACCTTGCCCTGCCGTTCGTGATGTTTGCCCAGGCTATCAGCCTGCTCAACTCCGTGCGCGTGGGCAACACGCCCGATACGCCGAGCCCCACCGGCACGGTCAACCGCGTGGTCAAGGGCGTGACGATTCACCCCTTCACCGCTTAATCGCGTCCCCCTGTAAGGGCGCCCGTCCGCTCATAACGGCGGGCGGGCGCTTTTTGTTTTTACATGGACCGGGTATAAGCATCACCACAGTCAACTGCTTTAGAAGCAAGGAGTGCATATGAGCACGTACGCAATTAAGGCTGACAAGTTCTTCTTGCCGGCAGGCCCGCAACTGGGCGGCTATCTTATGGTCGAGGATGGCGTCTTTGGCGCCTGGCAGGCCGACGAGCCCTCTTGCGAGATTAAGGACTACACGGGATCGTGGATCGCACCGGGTATGGTCGATACTCACATCCATGGCTTCTACAACCACTCAACTACCGATAACGATCCCGAGGGCATTGATATCAGCTCGACCGAGCTCGCCCGTCGCGGTACCACCAGCTGGCTGCCCACGACGTTCACCGATGGCGTTGAGCAGATCAAGGACGCCTGCGCCGCTATCGCCCAGGCGGACGAGGGTCGCGGCCCCGACTTCTGCGGTGCTCGCATTCAGGGCATCTACCTGGAGGGCCCCTTCTTTACCATGAAGCACGTGGGCGCGCAGAACCCCGCTTACCTGATCGATCCCTCCGAGGAGGTCTTCGACCAGTGGCAGGAGGCTGCTGGCGGACGTATCGTCAAGAGCGCCATGGCGGCCGAGCGCGACGGCGCCGCTGCTTATGCGGCTGCTCTGAACGCCAAGGGTGTGGTGACCAGCATCGGTCACTCCGACGCCACCTACGATGAGTGCATCGCCGCCATCAACGCCGGTGCCAGCTGCTTTACGCATACCTATAACGGCCAGCGCGGGCTGCATCACCGTGAGCCCGGTGTTGTGGGTGCTGCCATGTCCACGCCCGAGACCTACGCCGAGATCATCTGTGACGGCAAGCACGTAAACCCTGCCGCCATCAAGGCGCTGCTGCAGGCCAAGGGCTGGCAGCATACGGTGCTCATCACCGACTGCCTGGGCTGCGGCGGCATGCCCGAGGGCAGCTACACCAGTGGCGGCATGGATGTCATCATGAAGGACAACCTGTGCTGGCTCGCCGACGGCAAGAGCATTGCCGGCTCGGTGCTTACGCTTGCCCAGGGCGTCAAGAACATCGTCGACTGGGGCATCGCCAGCGCCGATATCGCCATTCGCATGGCAACCGAGGTGCCGGCTCGCTCTGCGCACATCGAGGACAAGTGTGGCAGCATCATGCCGGGTCGCGACGCCGACTTTGTCGTGTTCGACCACGAGCTCACCCTCGTCGAGACGTATGTTGGCGGTCAGAGCGTCGGTAACGCCTTTACCGAGTAACGATAGAAAAAGACGGCGGGCCCGAATCTGCTCGGACCCGCCGTATGGGTTAAACGCTCAAAAGCACCTTTACAGTTACAGCTTGTTAGCGATCTTCTTTGCCGTGCGCTTAACGCCGGCCACCAGGCCTCCTGCAGGATGCTCCTTTTCGTAGGCTAGACGCTTCTCGCGCTTGGCATACTCTTCGACGATGATGTCGCCATACTCGTCTTCGATCTTGTCGAAGAAGTCGACGGCGCCCTTAATTTCCTCAGCGTTCGGGTGCCCCTTTTGGACACCGCCGGTGAGTTTGAACGGCCCCCACGTATCAAAGCCGGGGCAGCCGTAGACGCCCATAAAGATGGCCTGCCTCATGCGGCAGATGCCATCGATATCCTTGCCGTACCACTTGTTTTTGCCACCGTAGGTCATAAGGCCAAACACCTTGTCCTGCGGCTGCAGCACGTTCGTGAGCACGCGTGCCATGTCCTTGTCGATCTCGGAGTAATAGATGCCCGTGGCGACACCGATCAGATGATATTCGTGCAGGTTGGGATACTCGTTTTTGCCGAGCGCCTTGACGTCGAGGGTATCGATTTCGGGGTGCGCCTCGACGATGGCGTCCACGAGCTTTTTCGTATTGCCGTGGTGGCGTGAGGCATAAAGGATGATGGTTCGCATAAGAAGGCCTTTCAGCTGTAATTGCATCAATGTCTGTATGGTACCCCGTTGCATGGCTGGGATACCGGACGCATCGATGAACGTGCGGGTTTGTCCTTTGGTCAGGGCCGAGACGGGTTCTTGCGAGCAAAAAGCAGTTGTTCGAAAGGATGGACAATGGAATACGCTCTCTCCAACGATTCGATTTCTATCAAGGTCTCCACGGCCGGCGGCTCGTTTACCTCGATTGAGGCTGGAGGTCGCGAGTACCTGTGGCAGGGTGATCCCGCCGTGTGGTCCGGCCAGGCACCGATTTGCTTCCCGATTTGCGGAGGCCTGCGTGATGGCAGCGCCATGACGTTTGCCGGGCATCATGTGAAGCTCGCTCGCCACGGGTTTGCGCGCAAACAGGAGTGGAAGCTGCTGAGCCAGAGCGAGAACGAGCTGGCGATGTGCCTGGCTTCGGAGGATAACGCCGCGCTGCTGAGCGATTATCCGTACCCGTTTAAGCTTGTCGCTCGTTATGCGCTTGAGGGGGATACCGTGCGCGTCTCCTATGAGGTGACCAACGAGGGCACCGAGGACATGCCGTTCTTTATCGGTGGACACCCCGGCTTTAGGTGCCCGCTCGACGAGGGCGAGGCCTATACGGACTACGAGCTGCGCTTTGAGAAGGACGAGGCTGCGGAGCTCTGCACCGCCGTTCCTTCGACTGGCTTGATTGATGTGGCAAACCGCTCCAAGAACCCCATGGTGGGGAAGACGTTGCCCCTGTCGCACGAGCTCTTCGATTTTGCGGAGACCATCTTTGACGTACTCGAGAGTCGTCAGGTCACGCTTTCCAAAAAGGGCGAGGACAAGGGCGTTCGCCTGAGCTTCGAGGGCTTTCCGTACCTCATCGTGTGGAGTAAGCCCGAGGGCGATTTTGTGGCAGTTGAGCCCTGGGGCGGCCTTTCGACCTGCTCCGATGAGGATGACGTGCTTGAGC
Organism: Collinsella sp. AF33-16; assembly: GCF_003475325.1. Classification (GTDB taxonomy): domain Bacteria; phylum Actinomycetota; class Coriobacteriia; order Coriobacteriales; family Coriobacteriaceae; genus Collinsella. The sequence continues at coordinate 78,902 of NZ_QRQC01000006.1, forward strand.
ATAAGCGCGGCTGCCTTGTCGCCAAGCCCAAGGAGACCGTCGTTCGCTCGTTCACGATTGAAATTCTGTAATTCCGTTTTGTCGACTCGTATCGCGAGGCACTAGGAGCCTGCGAGATAAGGAGCTAAAAATGATCCTCACCGTTACGATGAACCCGTCTGTCGATACGCGCTATCAGCTCGATGAGCTCGTTATCGACGACGTCAACCGTGTGACGCCCGAAAAGACCGCCGGCGGCAAGGGCCTCAACGTGGCCCGTGTGCTGGGTCAGCTGGGCGACGACGTCGTGGCAACCGGTCTGCTCGGCGGCCACATGGGCGCTTACATGGCTGAGCTCATGGACGCCAACGGTATTAACAACGACTTTGTGCCCATCAAGGGCGAGACCCGCATCTGCCTCAATATCCTTCATGCCGGCAACCAGACCGAGCTGCTCGAGAGCGGCCCGACAATTGCCCCCGAGGAGCTCGATGCCTTTACCGCCAAGTTTACCGAGCTTGCGAGCAAGGCCGACGTCGTCACCATCTCGGGTTCGCTGCCCCGTGGTGTCGAGGCAGACTACTATGCCAAGATCACGGGCATTGCCGAGAACGCCGGTGCCAAGGTGCTGCTCGATACCTCGGGTGCTTCGCTCGAGGCCGCCCTTAAGTCCGAAATTAAGCCCGAGCTGGTCAAGCCTAACCTGGCCGAGATCAACGGCCTTTTGGGTACGAGCTTTACCACCGACGATGTGGACGAGCTCCGCGCCGCGCTAGCCTCTGATACCCGCTTCTCCGATATCCCCTGGGTCGTCGTGTCCATGGGCGCTGCCGGCTCCGTTGGCTTCCACAATGGCCGTGCGTTCCGCGCAAAGACGCCCGATATCCCTGCCGTTAACGCCACGGGCTCTGGTGACTCCACTATCGCTGGCTTCGCGCATGCCATTGCTGCTGGCGCGGACGACGAGACGGTGCTGCGTACCGCCAACACCTGCGGCAAGCTCAATGCCATGGATCCCATGACCGGCCATCTGGTCATGGACCGTTGGGACGAGGTCTACAACGGCGTTGTCGTGACCGAGCTGTAAAAGCCTGAGCGTCGGCCCCGGCATTGCTTGCTAGCTCATGTCGACGACAAGTGCGGTAGCATTATGCTGGGGCGCGACGCTGAGTTTGTCGTGTTCAATCCCGACCTTACCCTGGTCGAGGCGTATGTGGGTGGCAACAGCGTCGGTAACGCGTTTGCCGAGTAGCCGCCAAAGAAGCGATCCGAGAGGGGATTTAGATGATTTACGGTGCATTGGGCGATATCGAGGAGTACCGCGGAATGCTCAAGGGCCTCGACGTGCTGATCGACTGGCTCGAGGAGAACGACCCGGCAGAGCTCGAGGTCGGCAGCCATCCGATTCTGGGCGACAAGGTCTATGCGAACGTCATGGCTCCCACGACGCGTCCCGAGGCCGAGGCTCACTATGAGACGCATCAGCGCTATCACGACCTGCAGATCGACGTCGAGGGTCGCGAGGCCTTTAAGGTCGCCACGGGCAGCCTGACGCTGGTTCAGGAGTTTGACGAGAAGGACGACTACGATCTGGTCGATTCCGACGCTTCGATCGCCGGCGATCTTGCCGACGACAAGTTTGCGCTGTTCGTTGCCGGCGAGCCTCACATGCCCACGCTCGAGTTCCCGGGCGATGGCGCACAACCGATCAAGAAGATCTGCTTTAAGTTGCTTGCCGACGCCTACTGGGAGGAGTAGCGAGCTGCTCGGCTGAGCTGTTCGTCTGATGGCGTGATTCCCCTAGGGAAATCACGCTAGGACCCCGCCAAACGTGCTTTCCCTAGGGGAATCACGTTTGGCGGGGTTTTCGGTTTTTGAATAGGGAAGCCTCATTTATTTGCGAAGAACATCGGCTAGCCGCAGGATTGAAATCATCGACCGATAAGTGAGTTCCACTTTTTCGCCCGCAAGCAGTCGTTTCGAGCCAATCTCATCTAGCCCCACAAGCCGAGAAAACAGCGGGCCGCTCATCGTGCCATCGTCAATTGATCCCCTTATGGTCTTCAAAACGTCCGTATCATGAAGCGATGCCGAGCTGTAGGGGGCAACACGAGCGGAACTCTCAATTAACGACGAGACAAAAGGATGGAGATGCTTTGGACATAGTCCATCAAACACCACATCCCCATTGTCGTTCGAGCCGACCAGGCGCCAAGTATAATGATCGACCCAGTCATCTCCGTCATATATGGCGTCCATGAGCAACTTCCCGTCTAGAGAGAGAAACCTATTTGGACGTCGGGGCGCAAGACCGCAATCCATATCGGACCTGCAGCAGCTCCAACCCAACGAACCACATAGGTTCCCTTTCGTACATGTGTATCAATCTGCCCCGAAATGCCGGTGAATGCAATTCCAGACCCGTTTGTCGGATAGCAATCGACGTATTTTTGTTTTCCGCTCACAACCTTGTATAGATATATCGTTCCAGCAAAAGAGAAGGGATCGTTCGCAATTTTGTCCGGAAGAACTTGCCACCTCAAAATCCCGCTACCAATATGGTCAAGCTTGACCGTTCCGCCGTCCCCCTCAAAAGTGGCAAGGGGATTTACCCCAGACTGAGAGTCGGCATCGCCCTCCTTAGCAGTTATCAGCAGGCTGCCCGTATAAGACTGCTGAGGCTCACCTTCAGGACAGGCAGCCTCGGCCCAAGAAGGGCCACTCAGGCAGAACAGTCCGAGCAGCATCATTACCAACAAAAGAAAACCCTTAGTTCTTTTCATCTATATCCCCAACGTCTCTCGACATTTGTATATTGTGACTATTTTAGATCTATATGGCCAATTCGAGCCCCCAATAAGGCGATTATTGCAGCTAGGTTATATTTCATTTTTCTCTTTGGTAAATCGTCGGCTCCAACCACCAAACCCGAAGTCCACCGAGTGGGCGAAAGTAAAAGAGGGTCGAACCAGAAGCAGTTCCCGGACAATTGGCGTCCGGCCAGACACTTCGGTTCGACCCTTTCTTTCAGGATTCTGTAACAGCTGATTGAATTGCAGCGCGCTAGGGCAGGACAGTTCAAAGCTAGCGAGGCGTGTCGCCGCGAGTGTAATCGCCGCGACCGACGACGCGGTCGTCCAGCTGCCTCGACACAGCGCCACCGCTGTGCGTCTGGCCCACGGCGCGACAGAAGGAGACACTGTTGGGGCCGATGGGCTAAGACCGTTGCTGACCAAGTGCCATTAGCGGCCATTGGCACATGTCAAGCCAGACTGATTCTGTGGGTATAGGGCGGCATTTCACTGAGGTCGGAAACTCCCGCAACCATTGATTGATTTCGACATGTTCGAAATTCATATTACGCATATGGGTAACAATCATATATAGGATCTCTCAAGTAACCTAAGTAACCGAACCAGGGCAGAAAGGCGCACAAGCAAGCCGCGACGAACAGCTTCTTCCGCATTTCTTTAGGCAAGCGAAAAGAGGGATGACATGATAGGCAAGAGTTATGCAAAGATAGCGGCTGTTGGCCTTGCGATCGGTCTTGCAATGGCGCTGTGCGCATCATTCGCGAAGTATAGGTCCGAGCAATCGTTTATCGATGGCGCTGAAAATGGGTTTGGCATAGACGGGATGTATGTCAACGATGGCGCGACCAGGCCGTCTATGGCGATTCTTGCAGGCGAAGACATGGAATGGCAAATCTGTAATGGCGATGGCTCTTGCATGAGTGGTCGTTTGGCCGCAACGAGCGATCCGAATTCGTTCGATCTTCTCGACGATGATGGAGCGGATTGCGGTTCTGTTCACCTTTCATATGCATCGCGAGACGGGATGGACGGCATTCTCTACGTCTCCCACGAAACTGGCGATTTCAAGATGCGCAGGACTAACCGGGCGCCGGCTTTTATCGAGGAGTGAGAGTTCCCGGCGGCCTGCCGATCAGGCCGCCGGGGTATCGAACCCCGCATCCATCCGTATGAAGTTGATAATCGAGGAAACAAGGCCGTCCCAGGCAGGATGGCTTTGGTCTTTAAAGGCCGGGTTTTACCCTAGCCCAAAATGGCCAGAATGGTCACCAGAGGAAGAGCGACGATCATAAGACGGAACTCGGACATAGCGACCACCTCCCCGAAAACTCGGGCGGGCGCGATTCAAATCAAACGTGGCGGGGTTTCTGTTTTTGAGTAGGGGAGCTGTCGACGTGGTGATGCTTGGGTTGGCGCATGCGCACTCAAAATCGGCAACAAAAAAGCCGCCCGAAGGCGGCTATCTTGTGCAATGGAGCCAGCGACCGGGCTCGAACCGGTGACCCCCGCTTTACGAGAGCGGTGCTCTACCAACTGAGCTACGCTGGCGGCCATGTGGTGACGCAACTGAGGCGTCAACGGCTGTCTATGATACGGGACATCGCAAATCCGCGCAAGGGTTCTGGCGGCTTTTCTCACTTTAAATGCACTAATATTGGAAACGCGATGTCTTGCACTTACGGGTCTCAAACAGAATGGGGCTGCCATGGCTCAACCCAGGATCCTTCTTACACGTATCGATGACCGTTTCATTTACGGGCAAGACGTTGAGCTGTGGAACGAGGCTGTGGGTTCCAACCTCGTCCTGATCGTTAACGACGAGATTGCGGCGGATTCGCGCAAGTGGGCGCCTATGAGGGTCGCGGCGCCCGAGGGCGTGTGGACGCGGTTTTTCTCGGTGCAAAGGACCATCGACATCATTCATACCGCAACGCCGCGTCAATGGATTCTGATTATGGTGGCCTCACCCGCTGATGCGCTCGCGCTGGTTAAGGGTGGTGTGCCAATAACCAAGATCAGCATTGGCCATATGCAGGCAGGGGAGGGCAAGCGCTCTGTAACGCCCGCAGTCGCCATAGGCGATGCAGACGTCGCTGCTCTCAGAGAGCTACAAAAGCTCGGCGTAGAACTAGAAATCCGCTATCTCCCCAGCTCCGACCCCGATCCCATCGAGAACCTGCTCGCGTGATTACCTGGGGGCGGAGGAAAACGGATCGTATTTTCCCGTGGAGGAGCGGCGAGATGCCCTCGGCCAGGAATTGGGGCCATCTACTACTTTTGGTCGCTTACCTCGAAGCACGATGAAAATCGCAATATTAAAACTGCAGGTAGCGAACGTGCGATTTTTGAAAATAGGGGCGTATGGTCAGGGGTGCGGGAGTAAAAGTAGTAGATGGGCGCAATCTGTAGCGCGCCGATTTCAGGCATGTTGGCACATGTGTCGGAGCTATGAAAAGAGTGTCCCTTTCGACTAGTCTTTTAGAACGTCAATGACTGCACCACAGCTTAAGCCGTTCGCAAAAATGGCTCCTAAATCTGTTTCGTTAATTGAATTGCGTAAATATGGTTAATCAGAGAACCGAAATTTGGTTAAATGTAAACTGTAAATTAGGTTAAACGCGCTGGTAGCAATGGTGATAAATATGCCAAAAAAGTACTACACCAGAATTGTCGAAAATGAGCTCGACCAGCTGCTGGGTATATTCGGTGCCGTTCTCATCGAAGGACCGAAATGGTGTGGAAAGACGACCACGGCCGAGACCCGTGCGGCGTCCAGGCTCCTTCTCATGGACCCGTCGCGCAACTTCGAGAATCGCTTACGCGCCGAGACGGATCCGGCTCTTGCCGTTTCCGGCGAGGTGCCGCGGCTGATCGACGAATGGCAGGAGGTTCCGAAACTTTGGGACGCGGCACGGTTTGAGTGCGACAACCGCGGCGGCGAGCCTGGCCAGTTCATATTTACGGGGTCGGCGACACCGCGAGACGACGAACGTCCGATGCACAGTGGCGCTGGAAGATTCGCCAAACTGCGCATGGACACCATGACGCTTTTCGAACTTGGGAAATCTAGCGGCGCGGTTAAGCTGTCGGGCATTATTTCTGGCGAAAAGTTCAATGGAGCTTTCGGGTCGTTGGATTCTGCCTCGATTGCCGAGTGCGTTGTCCGTGGTGGATGGCCCGCGGCGGTCGGTCGCGATGCGCTGGCTGCGTCGGCGATGGCGAAACGTTACATCGGCATAGTCGCCGAAGAAGATGTGTCTCGTGTTGATGGCTCTCGACGCGACCCTGAGAAGGTCAAAGCCGTCATCGAATCGCTTGCGCGCAATGAATCCACTTTGGCGTCACTCAAGACGCTCGTAGCCGATCTTGGCGGAGAGGTGTCGAGACAGACGGCGGCATCATATATATCTCTTCTTGCTCGGGTTAGTTTCGTTCGCGATATTCCCGCGTGGAACCCTGCAATGAGATCTCCGGTGCATTTAAGAGACTCAAAGAAGCATCACCTCGCCGACCCGTCGCTGGCGGCCGCCGCACTCGGGGCGACCCCGGAGACACTACTGCTAGATTTCAAGACGCTCGGACTGCTTTTTGAATCGCTGGTGCTTCACGATTTGTGGGTTTATGCGCGAGCAAACGGAATGGGCCTCTATCACTATCATGATTCTCGCGATCTAGAAGTCGATGCGGTCATTGCGGCTCCCGGCGGAACGTGGATTCCGGTCGAAGTTAAACTCAGCTCTGCTCAAATCGAAGAGGCGTCTGACAGCCTTGTTGCTGTCGAGAAACGCATGGTTGCCGCCGGAAACAACCCGCCGGTTTCGAAAGTCGTGATCATCGGGTTTGGTTCGCAAGCCTATGTTACCGAGCGTGGCGTCCAAGTTGTTCCGCTGGATGTTCTCGCGCCGTAACGCGACGGTCGAAGCGGGACGGACGCCACCATTGCGCGCGAGGACACGGCATCATCGATGATGCGGCGGCCACATTCGGCAAAGAGTGTCCCCAACGACTAGTCGTTTAGGAACGTCCCCAATGACTAGGTAGAAAAACGCCCGCTGGCGGTGGTGCCGGCGGGCGCTGCTGTGCGATATGTCGCGTTGCGGGCTTAGTGCCTCATAAAGTGGTACTCGATCACATTGCTGTAGGGATGGCCCGGGCCCACAATGCCCTGCGGGAACAGCGGCTGGTGCGGCGTGTCGGGGTACATCTCTGCCTCGAGGGCAAAGCCGGCGCCCCAGCCATAGTTGGCATCGTCCTTGGCGTGCTCGTCGCCCAGCCAGTTGCCGGTGTAGAGCTGCACACCCGGGGCGGTGGTGTAGTAGTCCAGCTCACGGCCGGTCCACATCTCCTCGACGTGCATCGCGCGGCGCAGATTACGGCCATACTGATAGCCATCGATGCACAGACAGTGATCGTAGCCACGGGCGTGCTTAATCTGCGGATCGTCGGCCTCCATGCCAGGCGCGACGGGGCGCAGCTCGCGAAAGTCAAACGGCGTGCCCTCGACCGGAGCGATCTCGCCGGTGGGGATGTTCTTCTCGTTAATGGGCAGGTAGTGAGCAGCATTAGCAACAAAGAAGTGCTCGCAGTCCATGCCGGCGTTATGGCCGGCAAGGTTAAAGTACGTGTGGTTGGTCATGGACACGTACGTGGCGCAGTCGCTCTCGCAGCCATACTCGATACGAAAGGCGCCGGTGCGCGTCACGGTAAACACGGCCGTAAAGGTGCGGTTACCGGGGAGACCCAGCTCGCCATCCTCAAGCGAGGTGGTCATGCGCACGGCGTTGTGGACCTCGTCGAGCTCAACATCCCACACGCGCTTGTGCAGGCCATGCTCAAGATCGCTGTGCAGGTTATTGGCGCCCTCGTTGGCGGGCAGATGCCAGTCTGTGCCATCGATGGTGATCGTGGCACCCGCAGTGCGGTTTGCCACGGGGCCGATGGTTGCGCCAAAGCAGGCGGGGTTGTCAAAGTAATCCTCGAGCTTATCGAAGCCTAGCACCACATCTCGCACGTTGCCGGGAATGTCGGGCACATCGATACCCAGCACGGTGGCGCCATAGTCCATAATGCGAACGCAGATCTCGGGCCCGTTGAGGGTGTAACGATGAACGGGGGTACCGCACGGCGCGGTGCCGAAAAGCTCGGAAGTGATCATTTGGTTCCTAACATCGAGGTATTTCCGACAAACTGTAGCGCGAACAGGCGAGATTATCACTACACCCCACTAAAGCTGGGGGTATTTTTCTCAAAAAAGTGATGATTGGAGCTGCGCGGGCGTTCATTTTTGACGCGTACGAGTCTGATACAATTTGTTCGTTACTGTTTGAATGATATGCGCGCAAAGAACGGCGAGGATTCATCGTGATTAAGGCAGAGCGACAGGATAAGGTTCGTCAGCTGCTCGAGGAGCAGGGCACGGTCTCGGTCAAAGAGATTTCGGATGCGCTGGGCGTATCGGACATGACAATCCGCCGCGACCTCGAAGAACTTGCGAGCCTAGGAGAGATCGAGCGCGTGCATGGCGGAGCCCGCAGTGCACAGGGCCGTCCCCACGCTATGTTGCGCCATGAGTATTCGCACAGCGAAAAGCGCACTAAGCATGCCGAGGAAAAGCTGCAGATCGCACGCCGTGCCGTGGAGCTTATCGAGGAAGGCTCGACCATCTTCTTGGGTACGGGCACCACGGTTGAGCAGATGGCTTCGATGCTGCCGGCGTTTCGCCTGCGCATTGTGACCAATTCGCTTTCGGTGTTTAACTTGCTCGAGGCGCGCGAAGACTGCGAGCTGTGCCTCGTGGGCGGCATGTATCGCCGCCGCACCGCCGCCTTTGTGGGGCCCATGGCCGAGGATACCCTGCGCGCGCTGGGAATCGACGCAGCCTATATCGGCGCCAACGGCATTTTGAACGGCGACGTGTCCACGTCTAACATGGAAGAGGGCCGCATCCAGCAGCTCGCCTTTAGCAAGGCCGACTCGCGCTATCTGATCGCCGACTCCAGCAAGATCGGCAAGCGCGACTTCTACACCTTCTGCCGCCTGGACAATTTGGACGCTGTGGTGTGCGAGCCGGATATTGCCGACGAGGACCGCGCCGCCATCGAGGAGCACACGCAGGTCATTTGCTAGCGAGTGCCGCGGGAGATATTGCGTGTTTCGGCCATTGCAATGGTCGGTATTTTTGTAGCTATAAGCTCATTTAAAGCTCGGTATTTTTGTATTATTAGATATATCTGAAGGTCGGTATTTTTGTAAACTAGCACGTAAATTATGCTGAGGTGAGATTATGTTTAAACGGAAGGCATATGATCGTCTGCAGGAGTGGAAAGAACGCTCGCAAGGGCGCACTGCGGTGCTTATTGAGGGTGCAAGACGCGTTGGCAAAACGACGCTCGTCAAGTGCTTCGCGCAAAATGAATACAAGGATTATCTGTACATTGACTTTTCGGCTGCTAGCAAAGCCACGCTCGATATATTTCTGAACCATCGTGAAGATGTCGATCTTTTTTTACGCATGCTTCAGCTGCAGTATGGTAAGGCCCTCGAACCGAGAGAGTCGCTGGTCATTTTTGATGAAGTGCAGCGGTTTCCCATCGCGCGCGAATACATAAAGCATCTTGTAGAAGACGGCAGATTTGATTACATCGAGACAGGCTCTCTTGTCTCCATCAAAAAGAATGTCGATAGCATTGTCATACCGTCAGAGGAAGAAAGAATCCCTCTCGAGCCCCTCGATTTTGAGGAGTATCTTTGGGCGACCGGAAAAGATCTTTATGCAGAAGAGATCCGTAAAGCGCGCGAATCTCGGACCGCGCTTCCGGACGGCGTTCATGCGACGTGCATGAGATTATTTGATGAGTATATGCTTGTCGGTGGTATGCCTCAGTCGGTCGACTCCTTTGTGGCAGAGAATGATTTTAGAGGATGCGACAGGGTTAAACGGCAGATTATCGCACTGTACAGGGAGGACATTGCCAAGTTTGGAGGTTCGGACGCTAGACGTGCGCGGGCGGTTTATGACGATATTCCGGGTCAATTATCTGCGGCAAATAAACGGTTCAAATTTGACAGCTTGGAGAAGGGGTCCCGTTTTGAGACATATGAGTCGGCGTTAATCTGGCTTGAGGATGCGCGACTGATTAACCGTTGCTATTTATGCAGTGATCCGAGCGTGGGTTACCGCCTGCACGAGGACGCGTCTTCGCTTAAATGCTATATGGCGGACACGGGATTGCTCGTGAGCTTGGCGTTTGATGATGGTCCGGACCTTATGGATGTTCATAGAGACATTCAATTTGGAAGAATTTCAATTAATAAAGGAATGCTAATCGAGAACATCGTGGCGCAGCAGCTTAAGAGTCTGGGGCATTCGCTTTTTTATTACAGCTGGCAGGAGCCTTCCAAAACAGAGGGGAGTCGGCCCAGAACGCGTGAAATTGATTTTCTTGTTTCGCGCGGCTTTGAAGACGCGGCTGGAAAACCGCGGGTCACTCCTGTTGAAGTTAAATCTTCCAAATCGTATTCAACAATCTCGCTTGACGATTTCGGCAGACGATTCGAACGACGAGTCGGAGAAGAGATAGTTCTTCACCCAAAACAGCTCAGGGCTGAAGGGCATAGGATATATCTACCTCTGTATATGACGATCTTTATCTGATCGACGGCATGCGGTCCTGTGGCTCATTGAACCGCAGGACCGTGTATCGTTGGGGGTTTATTGTGATAATGCGCGCAAGCTAAGCCGGGGATCGAGTTTTCGGGATATGTCGGTGAAGTTCCGTCACCGCGGACTGGGTGTCCGTGCGCCCGACGAGGTCGTTGCGTGCCTAGAAGCCCCGAGCTCCAGAAGCCGTACGCTTGTTTCAGGCGTGCTGGTCGAATGCTCCAGCGTGAAAGACCTACGGGTGTAGCTTGCTCGGCCTGTTTGTCTCGATCTGTAACAGCTAGGACTGAAAAACTCGGCTACGTGTTACAGGTTGAGATTTTTCGGCTAGGTCTAATCTATTCATCTCGATCTGTAACAGGTGGGGGCGAAATAACCGGCTAACTGTTATAGATTGAGATTGAGAGGATTGGCCGGTACGTTTGTCTCAATCTGTAACAGGTAGACGCCCAAAACCGGGTTTAGTGTTACAGATTGAGACAATTCGGGCTGGTCGGTCCCTTTCATCTCAATCTGTAACAGTTGGGACTGAAAAGCTCGGCTGGATGTTACAGATCGAGACAAACGGCTTCCGACCTGCACAAAAAGACCGGGAGCGGCGCGCCGTGTGACGTGCCGCCCCCGGCTGAGGAATGGGGGCAGGTTGTGTGAGCGGGGCATCTCGCTAGTCGCAAGTCGCTAGTCCAGACGACGGGTCTGCGCCACGTGCTTGTACCAGTAGGCGCTTGCCTTGGGCGTGCGCTTTTGGGTCTCAAAGTCCACGTAGAAGAAGCCGTAGCGCTTGTTGTAGCCGTTGGTCCAGGAGAACTGGTCCTGCAGGCTCCACAGGAAGTAGCCGCCCACGTTGACGCCCACTTCCATGGCCTTGAGCAGCCAGCGCAGGTGCTGCTCGATGTAGTCGATGCGCGGCTGGTCGTCCACAAAACCGTCCTTGTAGGGGTCCTTGTAGCCCATACCGTTCTCGGTGATGAAGATCTGCTTGTAGTTGGGGTAGCGCTGCTTAATGTAGACGAGCAGATCGAACAGACCCTCGGGATAGATGATCCAGTCCCAGTCGGTGGTGGGGATGCCAGGCTTGTTCACATGCTCGCCAATACCCTTGACGCGCCAGCGGCCGGTGCCCTTCTCGCCCGTACCATTGTGGTGCAGGTCGTTCTCGCCGTCGTAAGCCTTCAAGAAACGGCACTGGTAGTTGTTAACGCCTAGGTAGTCGTTGTAGAGCGCGGCCTCGCGCATGATTTCCAGATCCTCGTCTAGGATCTCGATGGTGCCGCCCGAGACGGCAGCCAGGCGGTTGGCGCACTCGATGGTGTCGGGCGCGTAGTCGCCGCGGAAGGTGGCGTCGAGCAAAAACTGGTTTTGCAGCACGTGCTCGTTGTTGGCGGCCTTGATGTCGGCGGGGTCGTTCTCGTTGAGCGGGTACTTAAACTCCAGCGACTGAATGACGCCGATTTTGCCCTTAAAGCCGCCGTTGTGGAAGGCCAGCACTGCCTTGGCGTGGGCGAGCATCATGTTGTGCTCGCACTGGAAGGCCTCGGCCAGATGAGCTTTGACGCCGCCGGGGAAGGTACCCTCGATGTAGGTGTTGGAGGCGTCGGCCCAGATCTCGTTAAAGGTGAACCAGTAGGTCACCTGGTCGGCGTACTCCTTAAAGCAGAAGGTGGCAAAGTCCACAAAGGCATCGATGGTCTCGCGGTTGAGGAAGTCGCCCTTCTCAAAGAGGGGAAGCGGCGTGTCAAAGTGATGCAGCGTGACGAACGGCTCAACATGGTGCTTATGGCACTCGGCGAAGAGATCGTGGTAGAACTGGACGCCCTCGGGGTTGATTTCGCCGGTGCCGTTGGGGAAGATGCGGCTCCAGGCAATGGAGAGGCGAATGCCGTTGATGCCAAACTCCTCGCACAGCTCCAGATCGACGGGGTACTGGTTGTAGAAGTCCGAAGCGGGATCGGGGGAGAAACGGCCTTGGGCTTCCAGAAAGTCGTCCCAGGCAACCTTGCCCTTACCGTGAGTGCGGGTCTCGCCCTCTACCTGGTAGGCAGCAGTGGCGCCGCCAAAGACAAAGTCCTCGGGAAACTGCGCAGGCGGATTGGTGACGCTAGCAGGATTAACGGACATGATGATCCAATCGTCTAAATCGAAGGGCCAGCCGGTCTTGGATGGTCGGCTGGCCCTAGGCGTTACTTACTTCGAAAGCTGCTCGGAGACGAAGGCGAGAGACTTGTCGCCGTTCTGGGAGAGCTCAATGTACTGCTTACCGCGGCAGGCGACGCATTTGTTGCCCACGCGCTCGCAGTCTTTCTGCAGGTCGGCCAGGTAGCTTGCGGCCTGCGGGGCCAGGACGACCAGGTCAAAGTCGGGGAGCATGTCCACGTGGTTGCCATATGCCTCGGCAGCGGTCTCAAGATTGATGCCGCGCTCCTTGGCAGCCTTGGCCAGCGCGTTGGCGAGCAGACCCGAGGTTCCGCCGCCCTGGCAGAGCACGAGCACGCGCTTGCCGTTGAGGTCGCTGGCGGTCGTTGCCTCGGCAGCGGGTGCTGCAGAAGTGGCAGGGGAGTCGACCTTCACGGCCTCGGCAGCAGCGCCGGCGGCAACGCTCTTGGCGTCAGCCTTGCCCTGGAAGGCATCGTTGAGCTTGGCGGCCTTCTCGGCGTTCTTGGCGGCGAGCTCCTCCTGGGAGATCTCGGCCTCCTCGGCGCACTTCTGGGCGTCATAGGCACGGAAGAACGGGTAGTACAGGACAAAGTCGACGACCAGGATGAGGGCGAGCATCACAAAGGCGAGCGGCTGGAAGCCCAAGCCCATGATGGTGCCGATGGGGCCGGGAACGGTCCAGGGCAGGGTGTACATAAAGCCGTTCATGCCCAAGAAGTCGATAAAGATCTTGAGGATCCAGATGTTGGCGATCGGGGCAAAGACAAACGGGACAAAGAAGACGGGGTTGAGCACGATGGGCGCGGCGAACAGCAGCGGCTCGTTGACAGCAAAGCAGACCGGGACGATGGCGGCCTTGCCGACGGCGCGCATTTCCTGAGACTTGGCCAGGAAGCAGAACATAAAGACCAGGACGAGCGTGGCACCGGTGCCGCCCATGCAGACGACGAAGTACTGGGCACCCTGGGTCAGGACAGCGGAAGCGTGCTGGCCGGCCTGGAACGCAGCCAGGTTGTCGGTCATGTTGGCAACGAGAGCGGCGGCGATGGCGGGCTCGACGATCGAGGGGCCGTGGACGCCGACGAACCAGAAGAGGCTCATGGCGCCGTAGATCACAGCGAGGCCAATGTAGCCGTCGGCAGCGGTGAACAGGGGCTGGAACACTTGGATGACGCCCTGGGCAAAGCAGAAGCCAAAGGCAGCGCGGAAGACGATGTCAAAGACCCAAAAGACGGTGATGCAGACGGAGAAGGGGATGATGTCCTTAAAGGTCTGCGAGATGTTGGGCGGAACCTGCTCGGGCATCTTGACGGTGATGTTGCGCTTGATGAAGAACTTATAGATGATGCCGGTCACAAACGCAGCGATAAAGGCGGTCAGCAGGCCTTTGGAACCAAGGTAGGTGGTGTTGAAGCCGCTGGCGGCGTCCGTGGCGATCGTATCGCTCGAAAGGAGCAGGAAGCCGATGATGGCTGCGCACATGCACGAGATGAAGTTGATCTGGTTGTTCTTGGGCAGGTCGCGGTTCTGAGCGTCGGCGAAGTGCTTGGCGGTGGTGGCGGCGCAGGCGATGGCCAGGATGCCCATGGAGTAGTTGTAGCACTTCCACAGGGCGTTGTTGATGTCATCGGGCCAATAGAAACCCCAGATGTTGGGGACCGAGGCTACCAGGCAGAAGATGGACGAGAAGATGATGATGGGGATGACGGAGATAAAGCCGTCGCGGATCGCCTTGAGGTACTTGTTGCGGGCGATCGCGTTGAAAAAGGGCTGGCCCTTTTCGATGATGGCGATGAGTTGCTCCATGCAATGCTCCTAAGAGTCGGTGGGTTAGCAACGATGGTAGCTTTTGGCGTTCGGTTGCCAAAATGTTGACGTTGCCATTTTGCGGCACAAAAAAAGACGCGAATCGGGGGTTCCTGTACCTGCGAACCGTCGATTCCTTACGCGTAAACGTTTGAGCCGCCCGGTGGCTCTGTGTTTGCACAATGGCAACGTTAACATTTGGTCGACAAAAGCCGTTCGGGGAAGCGGGATTGTCGGTGAACGGTAGGTTTTGGGTGGTGAGCGTATCGTTGGAGAGACGTTGGATATACTTAAATGTGTTTAAAATGACTGTGCAGGATGCCGTCAATGGCATCGTTGACATAGAAAGATTGACCTATGGCCGCTGTTAAAAAATCGGTTTCCGTTAAGGATGTGGCGCGCCTCGCGGGCGTCTCGGAACAGACGGTCTCGCGCACCGTGCACGATTCGCCCAGCGTTCGCCCCGAGACCAAGGAGCGGGTGCGCGCCGCCATGCGTGAGCTGGGGTATCGCCCCAATTTTGCCGGCCGGTCACTGCGCCGCGGCAAGTTCAAGACGGTCGGCGTCGCCATGTTCAACATTACCGGCACCGGCAACCTCGACCGTATGGAGGGTTTTGCCGCCGCTGCCGACAAACACGGCTATGCCATCACCCTTACTAAAGTAGACGGACACCCCTATACCCTCGAGAGCGCATCGTCGCGCATGAGCGCACTGCCGGTGGACGGCATGGTTGTGATTATGAACCGCATGCCGGCGGACTTTGGCACCTTTGAGCCGCTGCCCGGCATGCAGACGGTGCTCGTTACCATGTTGGAGCACCCGCTGTGCTCGACGGTCGATAACGACCAGTTCGATTGCTCGCGCCAGGTTGTCGAGTACTTGCTGGGGCAGGGGCACAAGACCGTGCACTTTATATCGTGCCCCGAGCGCTCGCTTTCGGGCATGCAGCGCGAGGAGGGCTGGCGTGAGACATTGCGCGCGCATGGTATTGAGCCGCCGCGATTCATTCGTGGCGATTGGACGGCGCAGAGCGGCTATGCTGCCGGTCAGGCTCTGGCGGACGATCCGACCTGCACGGCCATCTATGCCTCCAACGATGCCATGGCCTACGGCTGCATTCGCGGGCTCGAGTCGCGCGGAAAGCGCGTGCCCGAGGACGTGAGCGTGGTGGGTGTCGATGACAGCCTGGGCGACATCGTGCCCGATCGTCGCCTGACCACGGTGCGCTTTGATAACAAGCGTGTCGGCATGTGGGCGGTCGACAAGATCGCCGGCGCCGAGGGAGTTTCGCCTGGCGTGGAACACATGCTGTTTCCGGGCGTGCTCGTCGAGGGCGATACGGTGCGCGATGTACGCTAGGGTGCAGACCTGTTTGGGTTGCCGCTAATAGTGTTTGATATTGTTCGAATTGGTTAAAAAACCGTTCACGGGCAAATATCGACCGTTTATAGCTCAAAATTACGTTTTGCATTGTTCTTTTTTGTTTGAATGTTAATGTTTCTGTCATACACAACGCAGCGCGTATGCCCGGACGCGATGCTCTCCATTGGTTCATATGTGAAAGGAACGCAATATGGCAACCAAAGAAGAAATCTCGATGGTTGGATTCGAGATTGTCGCATACGCGGGCGACGCCCAGACCGATCTGCTTGCAGCACTCGATGCTGCTCGCGAGGGTGATTTTGAGAAGGCCGAGCAGCTGCACAAGGATGCCAGCGATGCGCTCATCGGCGCTCACGACACGCAGACCAAGCTGCTGTCGCAGGAGGCCGGCGGTGGCGAGATGGAGATGACCTTCATCATGGCTCACGCCCAGGACACCCTCATGACCACCATGATTCTGGAGAAGCAGACCCGCTTTACCATCGATGCCTACAAGCGCATTGCCGAGCTCGAGGCCAAGCTCGCCTAACGAGCTCTCACAACCAAGTCCCCTTTCAAAAGCTCTGCCGCAAACTCGCGACAGGGCTTTTCTGTCCTCCTCCAAGTTGCGGTGGAATAGGGATTGAATAGGGGCCGGCGGGCGCAAAACAATCCCTATTTCACCGCAACTCATCCCGTGATAGTCATTGGGGACGTTCTTAAACGACTAGTCATTGGGGACAGTCTTGGTGCGCTCCGTTCGTCCTGCCGTTCGGTTTTTTGCTCGGTGGGTATACTTCCCTTCGCATTAAACGCCGGACTGAGGAGGTATCCAAATGCCGGATAACGGGTCAATACAAAAAAGAGACGCGCACGAGGTAGCTCATGGGCGTTCTGTCCAGATAACCGAGCACACGACAGTAACCGAGCTGCAGCCCAGCCTGTCCGATGTCGTGTGCGCAAACAAAAAGCTGCAGATTGGCTTTATCGTTGCGCTCGTGGTACTGGCGCTGCTGTCGGGCTTTGTCGCGCGCCCGCATTTTGCCGACACCAAGACCTGGGACTCCACCATCGAGGTTATCGATCAAAAGAAGGGCAACGTTTTGGCGCTCACGACCTCGTGCGTTGCCCTATCTGCGGGTATTACGGCGCTGCCGGGCGATACGGGAACGCCGGTTGCCGAGCAGCTCGCGCAGCTTTCGGGTAACTTGGGCATCGTGCTTGCCGTGCTCTACCTCGAGAAATACCTGCTGACCATTTTATGGTCGGTTGGCCTGGGCATCCTGATCCCGTTTGCGTTGGTGCTCTTTGCGGTGTCGCTCGGCATTCACGGGCGCTGGAGCACGAGCGCCGTCCTACGCCGCGTGGCGACTCGCGTGCTGGTGGTCGCCGTGATCGGCATGGCGTTGGTGCCTGCAAGCGTATGGGTGTCGCAAAAGGTCGACGAAACGTATCGAGTGAGCATCGAGCAGGCCGAGCAAAAGGCGGCCGACGCTGCGGACGCGGCAGATGCCGATAGCTCAAAAACAAGCAAGAAAAAGTCCGAGGCCACAGAGTCCAAGAACGTGCTTGAGCAGCTTGCCGACGGCGCCTCGGGTCTTGTCACGTCGGTGACCAGCGGCGCCAAGCAGATGACCGACGAGATCGTGCAACAGGTGACCGATCTTATCGAAGGCGTCATCGTGATGATCGTGACCTCGTGTGTGATCCCATTGCTGGTGCTCGCGGCGTTTCTGTGGCTAGGACACGTGCTACTGGGGATCGATATCTCTGTCCCAGCGAACTATTTGACGGGTCGTTTTCTGAGCGCTCCGTCCAAACATGCCAAGAAGAGTGGGCAGTCTGAGTAGACGGCAAAGCGTTCTTTGGAAGATCAACCGTAAGAAGGGCGGCCGAGACACGTTCTCGGCCGCCCTTTTGTTTGTTGAACACGTGGTCGCTACGTCCGCGCCGGGCCCAAGCGGTCAGCAATCATCCGTGAATGGTATTTGTTCAAAAAAGAACAAAGACAAACAAATAGTTGTTGCAGTAAATGTTCGAATGTGTTCAAATAAACATTAACAGTGAAGAACCGCACATTCAGATGCCCGGACCTGAACGCGATTCAACACTTCCAAACAGAAACTACGCACCTGCGTATCTCTCAAGGAGGATGTCATGAGGGTTGTAATCGCTTCCGATGCCGACGGTATGTCGATGAAGGAGTCCATCAAGGAGATGCTCATCGCCGACGGTCACGAGGTCGTCGACTATTCCGAGACCCCTGCCGCGGACTTTGTCGATTCCTCGACCGCCGTTGCCAAGGACCTGCTGGAGCACAAGGATTCCCAGGGCTTCGCATTCGATAAGTACGGCGTCGGCTCCTATATGGCCGCCGTCAAGATCAAGGGCATGGTCGTCGCCAACATTTCCGATGAGCGTTCCGCCTACATGACCCGCGAGCACAACGGCTCGCGCATGGTCACCATGGGCCCGGGCGTCGTGGGCACCGAGGTCGCCAAGAAGATCGCCCGCGAGTTCCTGCGCGCCCAGTACGCCGGCGGCCGTCACCAGATCCGTGTCGACATGCTCAACAAGATGGCCTAACGAGAGCCACCGAGAACTCGAACTTCTACCTCAACTTGTGAATTCAGACGAAAGGACGTTCTGATGAAGAAGACCATCGCAATCGGTTGCGACCATATCGTTACGGACGAGAAGATCTATCTGGCCGACCGCCTGGAACAGGCTGGCTACAAGGTGCTCGACTGCGGCACCTACAGCCACACCCGTACGCACTATCCCATCTACGGTAAGGCCGTGGGCGAGGCTGTTGCCAGCGGCAAGGCCGACTTTGGCGTGGCCCTGTGCGGCACCGGCATCGGCATCACCAACGCCGTCAACAAGGTTCCCGGCGCTCGCTGCGCCCTGGTCCGCGACATGACCTCTGCCCTGTATGCCCGCCGCGAGCTCAACGCCAACATCGTGGGCTTTGGCGGCAAGATCACCGGCGAGTTCCTGATGGCCGACATCATGCTTGCCTTCCTTGAGGAGCCCTACGAGAAGACTCCCGAGCACGACGCCCTGATCGCCAAGATCGACGCCTGCAACAAGGCCGACGCCGAGGCTCAGGCTGACCCGCACTTCTTTGACGAGTTCCTCGAGAAGTGGGACCGCGGCGAATACCATGACTAGCGGGTATCCGGCGTAATTAACTAGTCCGTTGACGGCTCGCGTTTCTGTGAGGGGACGCGGGCCGGTTTTCTAAACAGGAGTCCAACATGATTCTGACCGTTACTATGAACCCGTCGATTGATACGCGCTATCAGCTCGACAAGCTGGTCATCGACGATGTTAACCGTGTGACGCCCGAAAAGACCGCTGGCGGCAAGGGCCTCAACGTGAGCCGCGTGCTGCTGCAACTGGGAGACGACGTGCTCGCGACTGGTCTGCTTGGCGGCCACATGGGTGCCTATATGGCCGAGCTTATGGATGCCGACGGCGTCAAGAACGACTTTGTGCCCATCGCCGGTGAGACGCGCATTTGCCTGAATATTCTGCACGAGGGTAATCAGACCGAGCTGCTGGAGAGCGGCCCGCAGATCGCCCCGGCCGAGCTCGAGGCCTTTACGGCCAAGTTCGCCGAACTCGCGGCGAAGGCGGACGTTGTGACGCTTTCGGGCTCGCTGCCGCGTGGCGTCGATGCCGGCTACTATGCCGAGCTCGTCAAGATCGCCGAGGAGGCGGGCGCCAAGGTGCTGCTCGACACCTCGGGTGCATCGCTGGAGGCCGCGCTGGAGTCCGACGCTAAGCCTGAGCTCGTAAAACCCAACCTGACCGAGATTAACGGCCTGCTGGGTACGTCCTTTACGACCGATGATGTCGATGCCCTGCGCGAGGCGCTTGCCGCCGATGACCGTTTTGCCGGTATTCCCTGGGTTGTCGTTTCGATGGGCGCTGCCGGTTCGGTAGGCTTCCATGAAGGTCGCGCGTTCCGCGCCAAGACGCCCGCGATTGCGGCTGTGAACGCAACGGGTTCCGGCGACTCGACCATCGCCGGTTTTGCGCATGCCATTGCTGCTGGTGCCGACGACGTCACGGTGCTCAAGACCGCCAATACCTGCGGTAAGCTCAACGCCATGGATCCCAAGACCGGCCACCTGGTCATGGATCGCTGGGACGAGATCTACAGCAACGTTGAGGTCGTAGAGTTGTAGCGGTTGCGACTCCTAATAGAATGAGCGTGGATAATCTCCTGCTTTTGGTGCCCATGCGAGCTCAAAGTGGGAGATTTTCCACGCTCGAGTCATTAGTCGTTGGGTGTTCCTATAGTTTTGTCAACCTTCGACGCTACTCCCGGTAGGGCACCCGGTCGCGCATCACGGCGTAT
>NZ_QRQC01000007.1 GCF_003475325.1 Collinsella sp. AF33-16
CCTCCCGGTTGCGGACGGGGGCGCTGGCCAGCACCCCCCCCGTCGCGGTCGATCAGGCAGGCCCAGTGGGAGGACTTGCCGACGTCCAGGCCGAGCACGGCCGCGGGCCTGGTGGATGGCGCTTTCACGGTGGTATCCTTCCGGTAGTCGTTCGACCGGATGGCCTCCCCCTCGGCACTCACATTACCAGCCGCGGCGCCTGCCCGGCACTTTCCTATCAGCCGTCGGGGGCGGCGCGTCCCGCGCCGGCAGCACCCAACGGGCCCTCTCGGGGGCAGGGACGTTCGGCCGTGCGCGGGCGCCCGGTCGGCGGCCCGTTCTGGGCGCGCCTCAATCGTAGCCCGAGACGGTCCCGGGCTGACAATTTCGACTGTAATGGACGTTCTTGTTTGACTAGTCGTTTAAGAACGTCCCCAATGGCTACACTCAAAAACGGCGCCCGTCGGCGATGTTGCCGGCGGGCGCCGTTGTCGTGTGGGCGGTTATGTCGTGTGGACTGCCGTTGAGCGTCCGGGTCTGTGCTCTACAGTGAGTCGATAAAGCGCTGCTGGGCGGCGCGGCCGGCCTCGTCCCATTTAAAGACGCCGGCGTTGTCGAGCACGTGGCCAAACACCACGCCGACCTCCTCGTGCAGGATGCCGATGGCGTTGTCCACCGTAAGCTCGTTCGCGCGGCGAGCAAAGACATCCGCGGTCCATGCGGCGTGGCTACGGCAAAGATCGTCGCTCTCGAGCGCTGCGGCAAGGTCGTAGCTGGCATCAGCCTTGGCTGCCAGCAGGTGCTCGCGGACAGCGCCGAGCTCGGGAACCAGGCGCGGCGGAAGAATAGCCAGGCCCATAACCTCGATCAGGCCGATGTTCTCCTTCTTAATGTGGTGATACTCGGCATGCGGGTGGAAAACGCCCAGCGGATGCTCGTCGGTCGTGATATTGCAGCGAAGCGCCAGGTAGGCCTCGTAAATCTCGCCGCCGGCGTTGCCGCGGGAGTCGACGCGGCGGATGACGGGCGTCACGGTGTTGTGCGCTACGCCGTCGGCCGTGTGCGCGATAACGCCCACAGACTCGTCGGTCCACTCGCGCCAGGCGAGGATAATCTTCTCGGCAGCGTCGAGCAGCTGAGCGCGGTCATGCGAGCGCAGGCGCAGCACCGAGAGTGGCCACTGCAGCACAGTGCCGGTGACCTGGTCAAAACCGGGCATGCTAAACTGCGAGACCTCGGCGGCATGCATCATGGGGAACTCGTGCGCGCCGCCCTGGAAGTGGTCGTGCGACAGAATCGAGCCGCCCACGATAGGCAGGTCGGCGTTGGAGCCGATGAAGTAATGCGGGAACAGGTCCACAAAGTCGAGCAGGCAGGTCAAGCCCTTGCGGTCGACGTGCATCGGACGATGCTCGGAGCTCATGGCAATGCAGTGCTCGTTAAAGTAGGCGTACGGGCTGTACTGGAAGCCCCAGCGCTCGCCGTTGAGCTGGATGGGGATAATGCGCAGGTTTTGGCGAGCGGGGTGAGCGCCGCCGTCGGCTGCGGCGGAGCGTCCGGGATAGCCCTCGTTTTCGATGCAGAGCTGGCAGGCGGGATACTTCTCGCCCGTGTTCTTGGCGGCACCTGCCGCGGCGATATCGCGCGGATCCTTCTCGGGCTTGGACAGGTTGATGGTGATCTCAAGATCGCCCCAGTTGGTGGGGGTGCTCCATTTGATGTTGCGCGCGATGGCGGCGCGGCGCACGTAGCCGGCGTCGCAGCACAGGCCGTAGAACCAGTCGGTCGCGGCGCGGGGCTCGTTGACGCCCATACGTCCGTTGAACTCTTCGTTTACAACCGAAGGCCTCGGCATGAGCGCACCCATGATGCGCATGGCGATGCGGTCGCGGCCTGACGCCGTGTCCTCGGCGGCACCGTTGGTAACGGCGGCCTCGGAAAGCGCGGCAAGCGTGCCCTCCAGGTCAAAGTCGGGGAGTGTATCGGGGTGCAAGAGCGAAATCTTCTCGGTCTTGAGTGCCCAAGCCATGTCGAGTGCGGGGCCCGTGGCGCCGATGCACTCCAAAATGGTGTTGTATGCCCAGATCCGGTCGTCCTGGCCGATCATCGATCGGTGGATGGCGTACTCGATCAGGTTCTGCGCGGCCTCTCGCACGTCAGTCATTACAGCCATGCCGCGTAAGCCCCCTTGTCAGAGATGGCGTAGTGACGGGCAGAGCCCTCGCCCAGCCAGCCGTTCATCTTGGCAATGAAGGTGTCGACCAGATCGAGCGGCACGAAGGCCTGGATGGTGCCACCAAAGCCGCCACCGTGGATACGGACGGCGCCGCGGCCGTCGAGCACGTGCTCGGCCAGCGCCAGGGCATACATGGAAGGCTGCTCGGAACCCAGCTTGGCAACAACATTTTGCAGGTACATGGCAGAGCTGGCGCCGGACTCGCGCGTCAGGACCAGGAACTGGTCAATGTCGCCGGCGTTGAGCGCTGCCCAGCGCTTATCGACCAGGCCGTTCTCGTACCAGTAGTGAACGGCGCGCAGGCAGGCGCGGTCGCCCAGCTTGGCGCGCAGCTCGGGGAGCTTAGCGTCAAAGTCGGCAACGTCGACCTCGCACAGGCGCGCCTTGCCAAACTCGGCAGCGACGTCTTGCATCTCGCGCGGAACGGCGGCGTAGTCATCGGTGGCTGCCACGTGGTCGGCGCCCACTTTAACGAGCACAAGCGCATAACCGTGATCCTCAAAGTTGAGCTCGAGCTTCTGGGTCTTAGGCTGAGCCTGGTCCTCAAAGTCCATGTAGGCGAGGCCACCCAGGCACACGGCGGCCTGGTCCATCAGACCGCAGGGCTTGCCGTAGTAGTTGTTCTCGGTGCGCTGGCTCATCTGCGCGAGCGCGACGGGCTCAATGGCGGGCGCGCCCCAGAGCGTCTCCATGGCGCGGCCGTATGCGGCCTCGACGGCAGCGGAGCTGGAAAGGCCGCCGCCCGAGGGGACGGAGCAGGTGAAGGCGAAATCGAAGCCGTGAGGCTCAACGCCAAGGGCTGCAATCTCGTGGGCCATACCGCGCACGAGGCTTGCGGACGTGCCCTTCTCGGACTCCCGAACGTCTAGCGTGCCGAGCGCGATTTCAAACGTGGGATAGCCCTCGTCGGCTACGCGAACCTTGTTGGAATCGGTTGCCACGGCGATGCCGTCGACAGCGACATCGAGCGAGCCGGCGATAACGTGGCCACCCTCGTGGTCGGTGTGGTTGCCGCTGATCTCGGAACGGCCGGGCGCGTGTACGTAGAGCACCTGGCGGTCGCCGATGGGGCCAAACTCCTCCTCAAACAGCTTGGTAAGTGTGGCGAATGTCTTTTCGTCGGGCGTGGTCATGGGAGTCCTTTCCTTGGCGCGCACGGGTGAGTTTTGCGTCGTTATGAGTACGTTAACAACTTGTAGCGGCATGAACCAAGTGTTCACGATACCGCACGTTACGGGCTATGTTAACGTACTCATAACACATCGCTTGTCACTTTTTGAGAATCTGGTAATCGGTAGAAATACAGCCGTGAACGGTACTGCCGTATGGACTTATAAAGCAGAAGAGATGCAGATAGAAAAAGTAGAGTACGTTAACATGCGTCCGACGATAGCGGGCCTCGGCGCGGGATGTATTACTGCCCGGGCCGGCATTCACGCTATTCAGATCTCGCAAGGGTGAAGGTGATCCTGTGGCAAGGCGCCCGTCCAACGATACAGGTACGCGTCCGGTCTCCATGGCCGACGTCGCCCGCGCTGCTGGCGTTTCGCAGCAGACGGTTTCGCGCGTCGCCAACGGCTTGCCCAACGTTAACGAGCAGACGCGCCAGCGCGTGCAGGCCGCTATGCAAGAGCTCGGCTTTCGTCCGAGTTATGCCGGTCGCTCGCTGCGCGATGGCCGTTACCATTCGGTCGGCCTGTGCATCAACGATGTCACCAAGTTTGGCAACCTTTCAATGATCGACGGCATCGCCAGCGCTGCTCGCGAGCGTAATTGCGCCATCACGCTGGTCGAGATGTCCAAGACCGAGGAGTTCTCGCTTGCCGAGGCAACGCGTCGTATGGCCGCATTGCCGGTGGACGGCATCATCATCGGCATGAGCCGCATGGCGCCCGATTTTGAGACGTTTGATCCACTGCCGGGCATTGGCACGGTCATCGTTACCATGTATGCGCATCCGCGCGTGACCACAGTCGATTCCGACCATTACGGCTGCTCGCTGTTGCTTATGGACCATCTGTTTGAGCTGGGGCACGAACAGATTCGCTATATTGGCGGCCCGTCGTTCTCGGTCGACGAGCAATTTCGTCGAGCCGGTTGGCAGGATGCGCTCGAGCGTAAACACATCGAGCCGGCAGAGCCGCTCGAGGGCGACTGGTCTGCCAACAGCGGCTACGAGGCCGGCAGGTACCTGGCCGAGCACGATCGCACCATGACGGCGATCTATGCGGCAAACGATCAGATGGCAAATGGCGCGATTGCCGCGCTGCGTGATAGCGGTCTGCGCGTGCCTGAGGACGTGAGCGTGGTAGGCGTCGATGACTCGCTCGATGATTTTGTCGCGCATAACGAGCTCACGACCGTGCGATTCGATCTACATCAGCGCGGGCGCGAGGTATTCGAGCATGCGGTTCCCGAGGCGGGTACGGCGGGCAAAACCGTTGCCATTCGTATTCCCGGTCAGCTCATTATTCGACATAGCACGGCGATACCACGCTCATAGTTTGCGCAGGTAAACGGCGATTTATCGTATTTCAATAACAATCGGTATGGATGCCGGCAGATAACAGCTGGGATACTACCGAGTGTTATGATAGACGGGTTCTTTTGTCTATCTAGGAGGCTTTGCCTGATGGAGATCACCAAGGATATCCGCTACGTTGGCGTCGACGATCACGACATTGACCTGTTCGAGGGCCAGTACGATGTGTCCGAGAACGGTATGGCATACAACAGCTACGTTATCTTGGGCGAAAAGATTGCTGTCGCCGATTCAGTCGACGGCGGTTTTGTCGACGAGTGGCTCGGTAACATCGAAGCCGTGCTCGACGGTCGCACGCCCGATTACCTGGTCGTTCACCATATGGAGCCCGATCACTCCGCCGGCATCGCCGCCTTTATGGAGCGCTATCCCCAGGCACAGATTGTGGCCAGCATGGGCGCCTTCCGCATGATGGTCAACTACTTTGGCACCGACTACCCCGAGCGCAAGATGGTCGTCAAAGAGGGCGACGTGCTCGATCTGGGCGGTCACAGCCTAACGTTTGTCGGCGCCCCCAACGTTCACTGGCCCGAGGTGATCTTCTCCTACGAGTCTACCGACAAGGTGCTCTTTAGTGCCGACGGCTTTGGCAAGTTTGGCGCTAACGACATCGAGGATCCCGAGGGTTGGGCTTGCGAGGCTCGCCGCTACTACTTTGGCATCGTTGGTAAGTTCGGCAAGTTCGTGCAGGCCGTGCTCAAGAAGGCCGCTGATCTGGACATCCAGATCATCTGCCCGCTCCACGGCCCCGTGCTGACCGAGAACCTGGGCTACTACCTCGACACCTACAACACCTGGTCGAGCTATCAGCCCGAGGACGAGGGCATCACCATTGCCTACGCGAGCGTCTACGGCCATCTGAAGGCTGCCGTTGAGGAGCTTGCATCTGCGCTTGAGGCTCGCGGCCAGAAGGTTTCCGTCTTTGACCTGGCTCGCGACGACATGGCCGAGGCCGTTGAGGACGCGTTCCGCTATGACCGTCTGGTGCTCGCCTCCATCACCTATCAGGGCGAGATCTTCCCGTTTATGAGCACCTTCATCCACACGCTCGCCGAGCATGCCTACCAGAACCGCACCGTGGCGCTCGTCGAGGCCGGTTCCTGGGCACCTGCCGCCGCTAAGGTTATGACCAAGGAGCTCGAGGGTATGAAAGACATCACGCTGACGCAGAATAAGGTGACCGTCCTGGGTTCGCTCAACGACGCCTCGCGCGCTCAGATCGAGGTTCTCGCCGACGAGCTGTCCAAGTGGCGACACATTCACTTCTGATGCTCAACCACCACAAAGGAGACCTTTGTGGTGGTTTTTGTTTAAGCGCCGGCGATGACGAGATTTGGGCGGGTGTCGTCGGCGATCTCGGCGATTGAGATGGCGACGGCGTGATCGGGGTCACGGTCCATTACGATGGCGTTGACGTCGGTCAGCTCGGCAAAGCGGTACATGCCACGTCCGTTGACCTTACTGGCGTCCATGAGGGCGACACTTTGACGAGCGGCACCGACCATAGCCGCTTTGGTCTCGGCCATCTGCGGAAAGTCGGTCGTAAAGCCGCAGCCGGGAACAAAAGCGCCAGGGCACATGACGGCAAGATCGGCGTGGACCATTTGGAGCGCCTGCATGGTAAGTGGGCCGTACAGATAGCGATGGCCTTTGCGCAGTGCCCCGCCCAGCATGACGACATCGACTAAGGGCATGCTCTCGTCGATGTAATCGGCAATGGTAATGTCGGCCGTGATGACGGTGATGCCATCGCGCTGGTCGAGGAGCCGGACGAACTCGAGCGCTGTGGTGCCCGAGTCGACGAGCAGAGTGTCACCATTGCCGACGAGTTCAATGGCGCTTTGCGCGATGGCCTGCTTGGCGGCGACGTTGACATTGATGCGGCGATCCTGCGTGGAAACGGTCAGGCGTTTGTGGAGCGATACGGCACCGCCATGCGTGCGGCGCAGCTTGCCTGCTTCGGCGAGCGCGTCCAGGTCGGCTCGGGCGGTGACGGAGGACACGCCAAAGGTCTGGGCGATTTCTGCTACCTGCACCGAGGCATTATGATCGAGCATCTCCATGATGGCGGAACGACGCTCGTCGGCGAAAGCTCGGGTTGTTGCGTGGGCCATATCTGCTCCATCATCGTCTGAAATTTGCAGGAATTGTGTTGACTCTATTTTCGTTCATTTTCTTTTTGAGTAAGAAAATACCTTTCGATTACTTATCTTTTCTATAAAAGAAAGACGATCAAGGCTCAAAACTCAATATCGAACACGCGCGCTCGGGTTCGATCCCTTCCGTTTGCTTTTCAAAAATGAAGGTTGAACCTCGCGCGATGACAATATCTCGCACGTGCAAAGCCGCTGAATTTCATACAATGAGCGCAGCAAAACGCAAGGTAAAACGCCTTGTGAACAACTACGCCCGATGTCCAGATGCGGGCGAGGGAGAGGAGCAAACGCTCATGGCACTTGTTACCACCGAAAAGATGCTCAAGGACGCTCAGGCCGGCCACTACGCCGTCGGCGCGTTCAACGTCGAGAACCTCGAGTTTGTTATGGCCGTTCTGGCCGCTGCCGAGGAGACCAAGTCCCCCGTCATCATGCAGACCACCCCGGGCACCATCAAGACCGCTGGTCTGGACTACTTCTACGGCATGGTCAAGGCTGCCGCCGAGCGCGCTTCCGTGCCCGTCGCTCTGCACCTCGATCACGGCGATGGCTATGACCGCTGCATGCAGGCTTTCCGCACTGGCTACACCTCCGTTATGATTGACGGCTCGCACGAGTCCTTCGAGGACAACATCGCCCTGACCAAGTCCGTCGCCGATGCTGGCCGCGCCATGGGCGTGCCCGTCGAGGCTGAGCTCGGCAAGGTCGGCGGCAAGGAGGACGACGGTCCCGCGGTTGAGGGCGAGAGCCCCTACACCGATCCTGCCGAGGCCAAGGAGTTCGTCGAGCGCACTGGCTGCACCTCCCTCGCTATTGGCGTTGGCACCAGCCACGGCGTGTACACGAGCGATCCGCACATCGAGCAGTCCGTGGTCAAGGCCATCCGCGACGCCGTCGACGTGCCGCTGGTCCTGCACGGCACCTCCGGTGTGCCCGATGAGCAGGTTGCCGAGGCCGTGAAGAACGGCATCTGCAAGGTTAACTACGCTACCGAGCTGCGTCAGGCCTTCACCAAGGGCTTCATGGCCTACATGGCCGAGAACCCCGCCTGCTTCGATCCCAAGAAGCCGGCCAAGGAGGGCATGCGCGAGATCACCGAGCTGGTTAAGATCCGCATGACCAACCTCAACTCTGTGGGCAAGGCAGAGTAACAGCAAGGGTACTCCGACTCGCTACATATCCCGGGGAGGGACGGGGGCTTAGTTCCCCAATCGTCCTCGGGCATGCAAAAAGCCTCGCTGCGCACTTCGTGCGGCGAGGCTTTTTGCCCCCTGCGGAAAGATTGGGGAACTAAGCCCTCGTCCCTCCCAGGTTGACCTACTCGAGGTCGTCGCCCTTGTGGCGTTAGGGCGGAAAATAATAAGAAGCCTTCGCGCTGCGGAATGATTTTGGAAACTAAGTACGGGGACCCGCCCAAGCCGTTCTGCTCAATCGCCCTTGTGGTGTTGGGGCTGAAAGGGTGGGACGCGTGGGTTATTTGGTTGTTAGGGTTAGTAGGTCGTTGGGGGTTTTGAGGTTGTAGGTGGCGTTTGGGATGTCTTGGTGTGATCCCCATGCCGCTCTGGCAAAACTGACCCCTGCCGAAGTTGCGCATTGTTCGTCGTAGACGGTGTCGCCAACGTAGACGACGTTGCCAGGATTCGCGCCCGTACGCCGGAGATATTCGAGCATGGGTGCGGGTGCGGGTTTATGTTCGGTTGTGTCTTCGACAAGGATGATGTGCTCAAAATACTTATCGAAACCAAGGGGTGCAATTTCTTTTGTGTATTCGTCGCGCGCACGTGAGGAGACGATGCCAAGTTTGCAGCCGCTATCGGCGAGTGTTGCGATGACTTCAAGCAAACCTGGAAACACGCTGATGGTGCTTTTAAAGCTGGCGGCAACTTGGCACCAGCGATCCAACGTTGCCTGCGAGTAGATTCCAAGTTTCTCAAGGGCATCCTTGCCGGGTATGCCGAGGGCAAATTCAAGCTCGTGTCGGGGGAGCGTTTTGCCGGTCTCTTCTTGGACAATCTGGACAAGCGATGATAGAACGCTTTCTTCTGTATCTGCCAATGTCCCATCAACGTCAAATACGATATGGTCAAAGTGCTTCATATGATTGCTCCTCTCTGTTGTTTGCCTGCAAGTTTGATGCGGTGACAGAAGAAAGGCTAGCGGGATTTCTGCCTGGTGCTATCGAGATTCTGCCTCGCTGCTCGATAGCTCGAAGGAGTGCATCCCATTTGTTCTTTAAATACCTGGCCAAGATGGCTTGCTGTCGCAAAGCCGCATTGGCGCGCGACTGTCTGGACCGTTCGCGTGGTGTGTGTCAAAAGTTCGCAAGCACGGTTTACGCGGTATGCGCGCAGATATGCCGCCGGGGTCGTTCCTGCGCAAGCTTCGATAATGCGGTAACACTCTCTTTCGCTTACGCCGGCTGCAGATGCCATCTGGGGCACATCTATAGCGGCTGCATAGTTCGCGCGGATATAGTCCAGGATTGCCTTGAACTGTACGTCGCGGTTGGTCATCCAAGAGGCGTTGTCGGAGGAAAAGAGCGGTTCGGCCTTGGCGTAAATCTGAATCCAGAGCTCTGACAAGCTATTCCGAAGCGCCATCTCGTTCTGCGGCCGTTGAAGGTCGTGGTTAAAGGAACTCTTTAGCAAATCGATAAAGGGCATATCGTCGGGGTTGGTGGGCGACCATTTGAGCACATCGACGCCTCGACATTGCAGTAAAGGATTGATATAGCGCTTTTGAAGGCGTCCCGCGGGATCGCCGAGCATCGACGGCTGAAAGATATGCAACATTTGAATGGCTGGTGCCGAATTGGGTGATTGCAGCGTGCTGTGCAAAACGCCGCCGTTGATAAAGCCGGCGGACCCTTCCTCAAAGCGTACGTGCTCATGAGCCGCGCGCGTTCGATAGTCAATCGCTCCCTGCTCCATGTAGAAAAGCTCAACTTCGGAATGCCAGTGCCAGGGGACGGAATTGCCCGGATAGCGAGCGAATTCTGCGCGTTCGGCAATATAGGGCCAGTCATCGGCGGTCTCGGGAAACGCTTCCTCGCGTCCTCCGCGGTGCAATTCTATGTGATCCATGTTTCGCATGGCATCAGTATAAAGCGCGATGGGCTTAGATTGCTCTTGCCTGTTCGGGGAACGCCTTGTTTAGGGATGCTTGGAGCTTTTCGAACGATGCTCGCAAGTTGAGGTTCTGGTCGGTTGAGCGTTTTGCTTTTGTGGTGGGGGAGTCGAGGAGGCCATTTCTCTGTGTCGGGGGGAAGGAGAAAAGGTCTGCATGTGTTAGGGATGGCTGCTGTGTTGCGTCATTGGAAGAATGCATGCTTATGCGGCCTCCTCGATGTCCACCAAAAGGTTGCGCACAGGGTGTGCTGCTAGGTCCCGTGCGTTGGCAGTATTATGCAGCGGACCGTTCAAAGAAGCGCTAAAGAAAGGCTTAACCTGGTTTGGTGTTACGATGAAACCGCAGGTCAAGGCTATTGAGTAACACTCTTGAAAGGTTTTGGGCTTAAGGGCTTTCTAAGGTTTGTGACGTGGATGTGGCTCGCCTGTGTGGGGCGTGTGAATGCTCGCTGTTAGCGCTGCGGCTCTGCAGCCCGTACCTGCTCGATGACCTTTTCCATCGTGGCGTCGATGCGGTCTTTTTTGAGCTCGCATTCCCAGATGGTTATGGGTGTCCAGCCCATTTGAGTGAGTGCCGCCACGGCAGCGCGGTCGCGCTCGACGTTGCGACGGAACTTTGCCTCCCAAAAATCAACATTGCGCTTGGGCTGGCTCGGGTTGCACTTGGGGCAGCGGTGCCAAAAGCAGCCGTTGACGAAGATGGCGATCTTGCGCCCGGGAAAGGCGATGTCGGGCTTGCCGGGCACCTTCCATTCCAAACGATAGCCCGTGAGGCCGGCGGCCCGTAGGCGCTGGCGAACGAGCAGCTCGGGCTTGGTGTTGGCGCGTTTGTTGCCCTTCATGGACTTTTTGATGGCGGCTCGACGGCGGACCAGTTCGCGCTCGTCAGCGGAGAGGTCCGAGGTATCGATGCCGTCCAGCAGGCCGGGCTTGGGGCGCTTTTTGCTGTGGCGCTTAGGCTTGCGCTTGGGTTTGGTAGCGGGCTCGTCGGCCGTGGTCTCGGTATCGTTGGCAGCGCCATTAGCCTCAAGCCGGTCTTCCTTCAGCTCAATCAGCGCATCAATGAGCCCCTTGTCGGCGGGCATCCATTCCACCGTGGCAAGCGAGGTGCGCGGAATCCAGCGGATATCGAGCTGGCGGTCGTGCTTCTGGGGCTCATCGGATTCATCAGCCAGCGAGCAGTAGTAACACTCCATTGAGAGATGAAAATCGGGGTAGTCATACTCAACGGTGTAGAAATCACGTAGGTTGGTGACCTTTACCTGTAGCTCTTCCATAAGCTCGCGGCGCACAGCGTCTTCGGGTGTTTCGCCGCGCAT
This sequence comes from Collinsella sp. AF33-16, assembly GCF_003475325.1. Taxonomy (GTDB): domain Bacteria; phylum Actinomycetota; class Coriobacteriia; order Coriobacteriales; family Coriobacteriaceae; genus Collinsella. Next base: position 11,361 of record NZ_QRQC01000007.1, read on the forward strand.
GAGCTTGCCACCTGGGAACTCCCACAGTCCCTGCATGTCGCCGTAGCCGCGCTGCACGGCAAGCAGCTCGTCAGATCCATCCTTGCGAATGATCCCAGCGGCAACATGAACAGTCTTCAACAGGAGTCCTCTCTCCACATCAACACATGGCAGGCTACCCTTACCTTACACAACGGTAAGGCAAGCGTAAGCCATATCGATGGTAGCCGACTCGGCTCCTTGCGACTATAGATGCCGTAGACTAATCGCAAGAAAGGACTCGGTATGCAAACCACCCAAATGGCGACCCCGGTACTGGAGGTCGCGCATCTCGAAAAGGTATATGGAGCGCTGGGCAACGTGACCCGCGCGCTCAACGACGTCAACTTTACCGCCAACCGCGGCGAATTCGTCGGCATCATGGGAGCCTCGGGCTCGGGCAAGTCGACGTTGCTCAACTGCGTGTCGACCATCGATAGCGCCACGAGTGGCACCATCCGCATCAACGGCCAGGACGTGACGCGCATGAAGCAGGCCAAGCTTTCGCAGTTCCGCCGCGAGGAGCTGGGCTTTATCTTCCAGGACTCCAACCTACTCGATACGCTCACGGCACGCGAGAACATCGCCCTGCCGCTCACCATCGCCCGCACAAACTCGGCAGAGATCTCGACCCGCGTGCAGGATGTAGCAGCGCGCCTGTCTATCAGTCAGGTGCTCGACAAGTATCCCTACCAAATGTCGGGCGGCCAGCAGCAGCGCGTTGCCGCGGCTCGCGCGCTCGTCACCGACCCCACCATGATCATGGCCGACGAGCCCACCGGCGCCCTCGATTCCAAGAGCGCTCGCCTGCTGCTCGAGAGCCTGGAGGCCCTTAACCGCCGCCTGCGCGCCACCGTGCTCATGGTTACGCACGACAGTTTTGCCGCCAGCTACACGAGCCGTGTGCTGTTTATTCGCGACGGCAAGATCTTTACCGAGCTGCGCCGCGGCGACACCGACCGCCGAGAGTTCTTCGACCGCATTATGGAGGTCGTTGCCATGATGGGCGGTGAGGGCTCCGATGCTCTGTAAACTCGCTTGGGGCAACGTCCGCCGCGCCGGCCGCGACTACCTCGTCTACCTTTTGACGCTCACCCTGGGCGTCACGGTCTTCTATGCCTTCAATACCGTCTCGATGCAGGTCGACATTGCCGGCATCGATGAAGAGGGCTTGGCACAGGTTATGGGCAGCATGCTCGGCTACCTGACGTACTTTTTGGCCGGTGTGATGGCCTTTTTGATGATGTATGCCAATAACTTCATCATGAAACGCCGCAAAAAGGAGTTTGGCCTGTACCAGGTGCTCGGCATGGGGCGCGGGCGCGTCGCCACGATCATGACGCTCGAGACCGTGATAGTATCGGTCGTGGCCTTTGTCGCCGGCATTGTGCTGGGTGTGGGACTCTCCCAGCTCATGACGTTCTTTACGGCCTCGCTCTTTAAGACACAGATTGCCAATTTCCACTTCTTTTTCTCGGTGCATGCGTTCAACCTGACCCTTGCCTGCATGCTCGTAATGTTTGTGCTCACACTGCTGCTGAACCTTCGCGCCGTGCGCCGCACCAAGCTCATCGAGCTTATGGGTGCCGAGCGTCGCAACGAGAGCATCAAGACGCGCAACCCCTGGATCGCGATTGCCATCTTTGTCGTGGGCGTGGTGCTGGTGGGCGTGGCCTATTACCGCCTGCTGCGCGACGGGTTCCCGCTAACTGCGACGGACAGCAAGCTGCAAGAGGCCATGAGCCAGTTTGGCATTACGACCGCTATGGTTACAGTGGGCACCTTTGCGCTGTTCTGGGGACTCTCGGGCATGCTTATCAAGCTGTTGCAGAGCCTGCGCAGCGTGTATTGGTGCGGCCTCAATATGTTTACCGTGCGTCAGCTTTCGGCCAAGGTCAATACGGTGTGCTTTTCGATGGGTGTCATCGCGATGATTCTGTTCCTTGCCATCACTTCGGTGACGTGCGGTATGTCGATCGCCAATGTGATGAACGAAAACCTGGAGCGCTATAACCCTGTTGACGTGTCTCAGACGTATGTCTATTACACGCCCGAAACGCTCGATTACTACAAGGAGTATGTCAATCCGTCTGAGGCCGATCGCATGGTGCTGGCCGATGCAACGGTCGATTTGTACGCTGCATGGCATGGCGATCGTAAAGATCCCGATAACGTTGCAGACGGTATTAAGGGCAAGTCGGCGGACAACAACGACGAGACCGGCAAGAAGGTCAATATCGCCGATGTTGCCGGTGAGCATGTGCAGATCGATTCGTATCTGAGCTACCCGCTTGGCGGCTCGGGCCCCTCGGTGGTGGCGGGTGAGATGTGCAAGGCCATGGGCGAAAAGCTTCCCAAGGCGCTCGAGGGAAGCAACGCCGATGATATGGGCCTGTTTGTGACGCCGGCGAGCCAGTACAACAAACTGCGCCAGATGATGGGCGAGGAGCCGGTGAGCATTGGCCGCGACCAGTATCTGCTCACGTGTGATATGGGCGGCGAGTTGGTCGACATGTACACCAAGTATATGGCCGGCGGCCATGCCCTTACCTTGGGCGGGCATACGCTCAAGCCCGCAACCGATAAGTCGGACGAAGATACGGCGGCCATCGCCAACTCGGCGATGGGCAGTAATCCGGGTACCGTCGTCGTTGCCGACGAGCTGTTGTCCCAACTTAATCTGCAGCCGTATTCCAGTAGCCTGCTCGTTAACTACAAACAGGGGATGGATACGACCGAGGCAGACGAGAGCATTAAATACACTCTGCTCGACGATCTGCTCGTTGACGGCAAGAAGCCGGGGTCGTGGGGAACCTTCATCACACGCTCCGAGATGTACACGCAAGCAGCGCAAATGAACGGTCTTATTAGCTACCTAGCCATCTACATCGGCTTTGTATTGGTCGTTGCATGCGCGGCGATTCTGTCGATCCAGCAACTCTCCAACGTGGCCGATGGCAGCCGCAGCTATCGTGTGCTGGCACAGATCGGCTGCGACGACCGCCAGATTCGCCATTCGGTGATGGCGCAGCAAGCGGTATTCTTCCTGTTCCCGCTGGCAGTGGGCCTAGCGCACTCCTTTGTGGCACTTAAGGTGATCATCGAGCTGGTGAGCATATTCGGAAATATGAGCATCGGCGGCACCGTGGGCCTCACCTGTGCGATCTTCCTGGCAGCCTATGGTGGCTACTTCCTGGTGACGTACCTCATGAGCGCCGGCATGGTACAAGCTGCCATCGCCACCCGCTACAGCGAGTAACCTGCCTAGCGAAAAGTAAAATCATCACAGGTTGAGCATAAGTCAGCGAAAGCATCCCTAGGCGAGCAAGGTGACGTGAAAGAGGAGGGAAGCGTACTTCGGTACGCGACCGACGATTGAACGTCAGATTGCCGCCTAGGGGCGCTTGCAGCGTCGAGCCGTTACGCGGTTTGGCAAAACCGCGTAACCTCAGCGCTTCCAAAAGTGGAGGATCAACGTCGTACGGTTTTGCTGCTCGGTTTTGACCAGGATGTTGTGGATGTGGGTCTTGACGGTACCCACGGCAAGGAAGAGCTCGTCAGCGATCTCTTGGTTCGATTTGCCCAACACAACCAGACGCATGACTTCGGTTTCGCGGTTGGAGAGCTTGTAGGCGTTGCGATAGAAGGGCATCTGCTCTTCGATGTGTCGATCAAGATCGCTGACGTTCTTTTCCTCGGGCGCCTCCTGCATGCGAATCGAAAGCACGTGATAGGCATAGATGATCAGCAGAATCGCAAAGTAGCACGCAAAGATGTTCTCGCTAAAGTTGCGCTCGGACAGGTACAGCTGCAGCCAAGAGGGTGCCAGGCTCATGGGAACAACAAGGATGTTGTAGAAATCCTCGGCAACGATGCACCCGACCAGAATGGCGCCGATAATGAGGTGCTTTCGTTGATTGTTGACGCACGCCTTAAGCTCGATCTGCGTGCTTTTATGCGCCGTCCAAAAGATATACAGTCCCACAAATACAAGGAATACCTGACGCATCGTGTAGTAGAGCCATTGATGTATGGGGCCGTAGGGGACAGCGACAATGATCAGCAGCTCGCTCAGGAAGAACGTTGCGACGGGAATAACAAACTGCTTTTTTGAATGTTTGTCGAGCAAGTCCATGGCAATGAGCCAGATAAAAGCTTGTGAAGCGGTCGCCACAAGGGTCCGCAACACAGGCATGGTAATTGAGTAATAGTCGCTGGCTGGAAAACTCTGGTTTTGCAACGTGTATTCAAAAAAGAAGATCTCGGTCATCTCGATGGCATAGCAAATAAAAACGCCGCTGCCATAGATAAAGAAGCGTCGACGAGACGAGGCATAGGCGGCAAGCGAAAGCACTGCCGTCACAATACAGATCACGAGTATCGCTAGGGTATAGAAGAACATCAGGGTGTTCATCTGCCACCGTCCCATCTCATTTCATCTATGGCCGAGCCCTGTATACCTTGTGGGATATAGACGTCTCAACCCTTCGTTCCATTGCGGATTAGGCGCCGAGATACAGCATAGCCGTATACCGTTCGCGGTTCTAGATAGTAAACCCCCTGCAAGCTGGCTACCTGCGGGTTTATATTGGTTTAGAGGGGATGTAACTCCGTGAACGGTCTTTAATCCCGAATAAACTAGGTTAAAATTGCATACGGGTGAATGATGGTCTTGTCAACACGAGGCGTGATGTTCGAGCGCCTCATAGCAATAGTCGGCACGACCGGCGGAAAGGAATCGACATGGCGCTGCCTAAGGATTTCATCGACACCAACGACTTCACCAAAGAGCAGATCCTGGCTATCGAGGATCTTGGCCTGGCAATGAAGAAGGCCATCAAGGTTGACGGCTATTATCCGCACCTGCTCCGCAACCAGAGCCTTGGCATGATCTTCCAGCAGGTTTCCACCCGCACCCGTCTTTCCTTCGAGACCGCCATGTGCGACCTCGGCGGCCATGCTCAGTTCTATGGCCCTGGCACCATTCAGCTCGGTGGCCACGAGTCCCTGGGCGACACCGCTCGCGTCATGGGCGACCTGCTCGACATCATGATGGCTCGCGTTGACCGTCACAAGGACGTCGTCGGCCTCGCCAAGGGTTCCGCTGTGCCCGTCATCAATGGCATGTCCGAGTTCAACCATCCCACGCAGGAGATGGGCGACCTCATGACCATGCTCGAGAACCTCCCCGAGGGCAAGAAGATCGAGGGCTGCACCCTGGCCTTCATCGGCGACGCCACCCAGGTCTGCGTCTCCCTCATGTTCATCGCCTCCAAGGTCGGCATGAAGTTTGTCCAGTTTGGACCCAAGGGCCACCAGATCCCCGACGGCGGCCTGCACGTTGGCACCGTTGAGGAGCGCGCCGAGTTCGGCAAGCAGATGATGGCCATCGCCGAGGAGAACTGCAAGGTCTCCGGCGGCTCCGTCGTCATCTCCGACGACATCGAGTGCATCAAGGGCGCCGACTTCATCTACACCGACGTGTGGTATGGCCTGTACGACGAGGAGGTCTCGGGCGAGAACTACATGGACGTGTTCTACCCCAAGTATCAGGTCACCATGGACATGATGAACTTCGCCGGCCCCAACTCCAAGTTCATGCACTGCCTGCCGGCCACTCGCAACGAGGAAGTCGTCGACGAGGTTATGGACGATCCCGAGCGCTCCCTGTGCTGGGTCGAGGCCGAGAACCGCAAGCACTCCATCCGTGCTCTCCTCGCTGCCCTGGGCAAGCGCACCCCGCTCAACGACGAGGGTGTCGAGTACTCCGCCAAGGCCGAGCTTCACGCCGCTCTCGAGGCTCTCGAGCAGCTCTAAGCCTTAAGCCTGCTAAACGCACGTTTGCGGGCGGCGGATGCTCGTCTCCTGTCGTCCGCTCACCGAGGCTCAGGCAATTGCCTTAGTACCTTGGGCCTCGGATCTGTCCAAGACTGAGCGAAGGAGCTCATCATGAGCGACGGAAAGAAAAAGCTTTCCTTCTTGACGGTCATTTCGACCATCATCTGCGTCGTCTTCGTTTGCGAGGCCGCCGCTCCTGCTGCTGCCATTGGAAACCAGCAGTTCTTCTGGTGGATCTTCCTGATCCTGACCTTCCTGCTTCCCTACGGCATGGTTGTCGCCGAGCTCGGTACCACCTATGACGGCGAGGGCGGCATTTACGACTGGGTACGCGATGGCCTGGGCGACAAATGGGGCGCCCGCATCTCGTACTACTACTGGGTCAACTACCCGCTGTGGATCGCCTCGCTGGCTACCATGTTCCCCGACATTTTGGGCATGGTCTTTGGCGTCGAGTTCAACTTGATCGCCAAGATGGGTATCGATCTTGCCTTTGTGTGGATCGTCTACCTCATGGGCCGCTCCAAGGCGGCCGACTCCGAGTGGGTCCTTAACGGCGGCGCCATCATCAAGGTTGCCGTCGCCGTTATCGTTGGCGCTTTGGGCATTTGGTATGCCATGGAGAACGGTTTTGCGAACGACATGTCCGCTGCCACCTTCCTGCCCGAGCTCACCAACACCAACGCTCTCGGCTACCTGTCGATCATCATCTTTAACTTCATGGGCTTCGAGGTCATCTGCACCATGACCGACGACATGGCCGATCCCGCTCGCGATATCCCCAAGGCTATCATCGTCGGTGGCCTGTCCATCGCCGTGATCTACCTGTTCGCTGGCTTTGGCATCGGCGCTGCGGTGCCGGCCGATTCCATCGACCCCGACTACGGCATGATCGTCGCAGTCCAGACCATGGTGGGCGACTCCATGATCTTCAAGGTCATCTGCATTGCCTTCCTGATCACCCTGTTCGCCAACATGGCTGCCTGGTCCTTCGGCGTCAACTCTGTTGCTCGCTATGCTGCCGAGCACGGCAACATGCCCAAGGTCTTCGCCTCGATGATCTCGGATGACGACATGCCCAACGGCGCCAACCTGGTCAACGCCATCGTTGCCTCCCTGGTGCTGTGCCTGCAGCTCGTGCCCATCGACGCCATCTCCAACGGTGTCTTCTGGATGCTCTTCGGCACCTCCGTCGTCTTCCTGCTGCTCACCTATATCCCGATGTTCCCGGCGTTCCTCAACCTTCGTAAGAACGACCCCAACCGCGAGCGCATCTTCACGTTCCCGTTTAAGGGTGCCATGATGAAGGTCATGCTGGCCATCCCTTGCATCGAGCTGATCCTGGCCATCGTTGCAACGCTGGTGCCGCTCTCTGCCGCTGAAATTGGCGACAAGCTCCCGATGATCGTTATCTTCATCGTGCTTCTGCTCATCGGCGAGGTTGTCCGCGTCGTCAGCGCCAAGGGCCGCGAGACCGAGTACAAGGGCCTCACTCCCGAGCTGGCAGCTCAGCGTCTCGCTGAGGAGGCCGCCGAGGCCGAGGAGAACTAGGGCACCCGGTTCTGGGGCTCCAACCCTCCTCGCGTACCAACGTGCGCTTCGTCGGGCTTGTCGCTCCCGACTCCGGGCACTCTAGCTTCTTCGGAGACGTGCCCAAGCGACAGGTTTGCTAACCATTCCCCGGGGTGGGTGTGAGCGATAGCTCCGGTAACCACCGCCCACCCCAATCTCTCTTCCGTATCCTTCGTGCGTTTTGTCTCCGCGCACTTGGTTACGTCGTCGCTTGCCGGTGCGACTCCGTGAAAACCGGCGCCGGGCGCCCCGACCTTTGCCGGGGAACGGGCGCCTACCATCTCTTGGTTTTAGGCTGCGGGTAACCCGCCCGCAGCAAGCGATCGTTCGATTTGGAGGAAATCTTATGCGTACGATCACCGAGTCCGAGTCCACCCCCAAGGCCGACGGCTTCTTTATGCCCGCTGAGTTCGCCCCGCAGGATCGCGTGTGGATGGGTTGGCCCCACCGCACCGACACCTGGGCCCACGGCGCCAAGCCGGCTCAGAAGCAGTATGCCGCCATCGCCCGCGCCATCGCCGAGTTCACCCCGGTTACCATGTGCGCCAACCAGGTCGACTATGCCAACTGCAAGGCCGTCTTCGAGGAGGACGAGAACGTCACCGTCATCGAGATGACCACCGACGACGCCTGGTTCCGCGACACCGCCGCCACCTACGTCATCAACGGCAAGGGCGAGAAGCGCGCCAACCACTGGCACTTCAACGCTTACGGTGGCCTTGTGGATGGCCTCTATTTCCCGTGGGACAAGGACGAGCAGATCGCCCTTAAGATGGCTGAGCTCTCCGGCTGCCGTCGCTATCGTCCCGATGACATGATCCTCGAGGGCGGCTCCATCACCGTCGACGGCGAGGGCACCCTTGTCGTGACCGACCAGTGCCTGCTTTCCCCGGGCCGCACCTGCTCTGCGGTTCTGGAGGAGGAAGAGGATCCCGAGTCCATCTGGCCCAAGTTCCACAAGAAGTTTGAGCCCTGGAGCGAGGAGCTTCGCGCCTATATGGACGAGCACCTCAAGGATTACCTGGGTGTCGAGAAGGTCATCTGGGTCAAGGAGGGCATCGACCCCGAGGAGACCAACGGCCACATCGATGACGTCGCCACGTTCATCGCTCCGGGCGTCATGGCCTGCATCTGGACCGACGATCCCGAGTATCCGTTCTACGAGCAGTGCCACGCTGCCTACGAGACCCTCTCCAACGCCGTTGACGCCAAGGGCCGCAAGATGAAGGTCTACAAGCTCTGCATGCCCGTGAACCCGCTGTTCATGGACCAGGCTTCCTGCGACACCATCGACGCCGACGAGAACGCCGAGCCGCGCGTTCCCGACGAGCCGCTGATCGCCTCCTACATGAACTACCTGGTCACCAACCACGGCGTTATCGTCCCGCAGTACGGCGACGAGAACGACCAGCTGGCCGTTGACACGCTCCAGAAGATCTATGACGAGGTCTGGGGCGAGGGCGTCTACAAGTGCGTCGGCGTTCAGTCCGAGCAGGTCGTCTTCGGCGGCGGCAATATCCACTGCATTACGCAGCAGGAGCCGTCCGCTTAATCGTCTGACTTTCCGAGGCACCCCATCTCGCCGCTCAAACCGTCGCTCGCGTACCAAAGTACGCTTCGCTCCTCTTTCGCGGCGACCTGGGGCACCTCGAAAACCCAGCCGATCAATCGGACAATCGGCGAATCGAACCATCTTGGGGCATTGATGGTCGGCTTGCCCGATGTCTTGGTCGGTTGGGTTTTCTTTGGGCACTCCGTTGCCTCCACTTCGGAGTGCCCTTTTCTTTGATTGAGTACGCGTCTGGCCTGGGATTTTTTGCGGGTTAGGCCAATTGTTCGCTTGAATTTCCCAGGCCAGACGCGTTTTCAATTGCCGAAAGTTATCGGTCGTGAACGCGGCCGTTTTGATCGGAGTATCTATGTACCAGCGTATCGTTATCTACACGCGCCTGTTCCGCGAGCGTTGGTCCAACAAATGCATCCTCTCCTCTCTCTGGGATGGCACCTGCACCGGTGACGCGGCCTGCAACCCTACCTTGGGCTGCGCCTTCGGTACAGATGCCATCCTTTTTGCTGTAGGGGGCGCGCGCCATGGCAGGTAAAAAGTTCTCCCTGATCGAGGTCATCCTTTCGGTTATCTGCGTCGTGTTTACCATCGAGGCGGCGGCTCCGGCATCTGCCATGGGTAACGTACAGTTCTTCTGGTGGATTTTCCTTATCATTACGTTTTTGCTTCCCTATGGTCTGGTGGTGGCCGAGCTGGGTACGGCGTTTGATTCCGAGGGCGGCCTGTACGATTGGGTTCGCTTGGGCCTGGGCGACCGTTGGGGCGCCCGTTGCTCTTGGTGCTACTGGGTTAACTTTCCGCTGTGGGTGGCAAGTATCGCCTGCATGTTCCCCAGTGTCATTAATGCGGTGTGGGGTATCGAGTTTTCACTCGGGATCCGAATTGCCATCGAGATTGCCTTTGTGTGGGGCGTCACGGTCATGGCAATGCAGCCGGTGGCGGAGGCCGATTGGGTTATGGACGGCGGCGCCGTCATCAAGGTGCTCATTACCGCTGCGGTGGGAATCGTCGGCATTTGGTTTGCCTGCAATAACGGCTTTGCCAACGACATGTCGTTTAAGACCTTCATTCCAGATCTGGGCGACACCAATTCGTTGACGTACCTATCGATTATCCTGTTCAACTTTATGGGCTTCGAAGTGGTCGCGACCTTTGCCAGCACGATGAAGAACCCGTCGCGTGATATCCCCAAGGCGGTTATTGCCGGTGGCGTGGCCATTGCGGCGATCTACATCATCTGTGGCATTGGCATTGGAGCCGCGGTTCCCACCGAGCAGCTTTCACTCGATTCGGGCATTGTGGACGCAGTCGCCGCTATGGTGGGGCGCACCCACCCGCTGACGATGGTCGTGGGCGTGGCCTTTTTGGTGACGCTGTTCGCCAATATGATCTGCTGGAGCTTTGGCGTCAACAACGTAGCGAGCTATGCCGCACGTCACGGCAACATGCCGCGCCCCTTTGCGCTGGTGTCCAAAAAGACCGGCATGCCCAACGGCTCGGCGCTCATTAACGGCTGTTTTGCCAGTCTGGTGCTGCTGCTCCAGATTCCGCTGGGTGAGGGTTCCGACGTCTTTTGGGTCTTCTTCTCGATGAACGTCGTCTTTCTGCTCATGAGCTATATTCCCATGTTCCCAGCGTTTTGGCGTCTGCGCAAGCACGATAATCGCTCGCGTGTGTTCCGTGCGCCTTTCGAGGGCAAGGTGCTCGCGGTGGCGCTTGCGATTCCCGTGGTGGAGCTCGTGCTTTCGATTGTTGCTACGATTGTGCCGCTCAACAGCTCACCTGCCGAGATGGCAAAGTTGCCGATTCTCGCGGGCGTAGTGATTGGCCTGTTATTGGGCGAGGTTTCGCGCCTCATATCGCGCCGCGGCCGAAGCGTCGACAATCCCGGCGTTGGTGCACGGGGGTCAGGTTACTTTGCACCAAAACAGTAAGCGCCGCGAGTTACGCAGCGCTTGGTGCATCTTGGATTACTGTTCGCGGTGCTCGGGATCGGAAACGAGCTTAGGCGCAAAGTAGGGGACGTGGCCCAGGTACGGGCGGCTGTCCGAACGCTCCTCGGCGATGCAGGGGACCTCATCGTAAGTAAGTGAGTCGCTCAGGTGGGCGATGGCCTTGGCGGCAGGAGCGACGAGCATCTTGAGCGGTGCGATAGGCGCCATGGCATCTCCTTTCCTGTATGCGACCCGTGCTTTGGCGCGAATGTATATGCCGCAAGTCTAGCATCCCGCCCAGGAGAGCTTCAAACCACCACAAAGGGGACAGGCACCTTTGTGGTGGTTTTGGCGTTTGCCCAGATGAAACCCGCCAAAATGAACCGGTCACCAGGAGAGGAAATGGCGTTGGGCGAGAATTTGGTTTGTTAAATAGGGTCCCGACCTGGGCTACTTATAGATTGTGGAAAACTCTATTGTCAGATTATGGCGAATGCTGCTGTAGGATTATGACATGCGCTACTACAGCCTATGGCAACGTACCTCATGAGCGCCGGCATGGTGCGAGTTGCCATCGCCACTCGCTACAGCGAGTAGCAGGCGGGCAAAACCACCGCAAAACCGTCGCAAAACCGCGATGAACAACCGCCGCGAAGGGGGACGGGCCCCTTTCGCGGCGGTTTTTTGCCTGCCTGGTGCGTCTCGGATGCAAGTGAGTAGACTTTTTGGGATCTGCCGAGCACATCGCGACAAACGCTCGATAAAACCGCAGGCCAGAGCTGCGGCGTTTTGGGGTGTGCTCGGGATCCCGCCAAAAGCCTACTCACTTGGTTTTCACGGTTAGTAAACCGCCGCGAGGGAAAGCAGCTCCCCCGCGGCGGTCTTAACGTTCGCCCAGATAAAACCTGTCACCACAAGGGGGATGGGCGCCTTTTGTGGTGGTTTTGGTACTTGCTTAGCGGGTTAGCCCTGCGTGTCGCCTCCGTACATGTAGACGATAAAACCGTCGCCGGTGTCTTGACTGTGATCCTCCAGGATGCGCTTCATGTTGAGGTGCTCGTAGAACTGCCAGTCGGAGTTGCAGTCGCTCATCAGGAAGAACTTGGTGCAGCCTGCCTTGGCGAGCTCGGCGCGCGCAAGGTCGATAAGCGCGCGGCCGAGCCCCTTGCCCTGCCACTCGGGCACGATGATGATCAGGTTGAGCTGGCCCTGGGCATACTCGTTGCCTGTGGCGGCAAAGCGATCCGCCGTGGCCTTTTCGCGACTGTCGCCGAAGAGCGAGCCCTCGAGCTTGGCGTCGGCGGCCTTTGCCATTTCGGTTGCCTGGGCGAGCATCTCGTTGTAGCAGGACTCCCACGTGGGGTTGGTGCGCGGCTTGCCGTCCTCGAAGATGCCGATGCAGCAGGCGGCGATAATGCGGCCCTCGGCCTCGGCGACAAGCGCGATAGGTGAGCGTTGCAGCTGCATAGCGATGTTAAAGCGCGCGCAGAAATCGGCAGCTTCGACGTCGCCGCGGTTGCGCAGCGTGTTGCACCACAGCTGGTTGTAGATGGCGGCGATGCCGGTCAGGTCGTCGAGCGTGGCGGCGCGCAGGGTTACGTTGTCAAGGCTCATGAAGGCTCCTTCCAAGTTGGGTCAGGCCACCTCTGAGTGTGACATGGACGCAGGGCGGCCGCATCAATCATTCGGCAGGCGAGCCCCGATCCCTCGGGGACGGAGGAAAAGGGGTCACGAGTGAGGATTTTCGGACGCTTGCCCGACGAGAGTGGATAATCTCCCACTTTGAGCGCGAACATGGGCCAAAAACGGGAGATTATCCACTCTCGTGGTGAGCGGGCCCTTGTGTCGATTCATTCCCTTTTTAGTAGGCTGTGCTTGCACTTTAGCGTGCGACAGCGGATAATGCCGAGCACTCGACAATACGCTTTTTGCTCTCTCTATAGATTGAGGAGGCCCCTATGGCCATGGATTTCAAACGTAGGCTGCCGATCCCCATGGAGATCCGCGAGGAAATGCCGCTTTCCGCCGAGCTTACCGCTAAGAAGCAGGCATTCGACGCCGAGGTCGCCAAGGTCTTTACCGGCGAGGACGCGCGCAAGGTGCTCATCATCGGCCCATGCTCTGCCGATCGGGAGGATTCGGTCCTCGAGTACATGAACCGCCTGGCCAAAACCGCCGAGGAGGTCAAGGACAAGCTCATCATCATCCCGCGTGTCTACACCAACAAGCCGCGCACCAAGGGTACCGGCTACAAGGGTCTACTGCACAATCCCGACCCCGAGGCGCCCGATGACCTGCTCGAGGGCGTCAAGGCCATTCGCCACATGCACCTGCGCGTCATCGAGGAGACCGGCTTCTTTACCGCCGACGAGATGCTCTACCCCTCTAACTATCAGTACCTTGTCGATCTGCTGAGCTACGTCGCTGTGGGCGCGCGCTCGGTCGAGAACCAGGAGCACCGTCTGGTGTCGAGCGGCATTTCGGTGCCGGTGGGCATGAAGAACCCCACTGCCGGCTCCACCACCGTCATGCTCAACTCCATCTACGCCGCTCAGGCGCATCAGAGTTTCATCTTCCGCAACTGGGAGGTCGAGTGCGACGGCAATCCGCTCGCGCACGCCGTTATGCGTGGCTACATCGGTCTCGATGGGCGCACCTACCCCAACTACCACTACGAGCACCTCGAGCGCCTGGCCGAGCGCTATACCGAGCACGCCGGCTATGCCAATCCGGCAGCGGTCATCGACTGCAACCACGACAACTCGGGCAAGCGTCCGCTGGAGCAGTATCGCATTTGCAAGGAGGTGCTCGACAGCTGCCGCCGCAACGAAGCCATTTCAAGGCTGGTCAAGGGCTTTATGATCGAGTCCTACCTTGAGGACGGCAACCAGCCGGTCGACGGCGGTGTCTTTGGCAAGTCGATCACCGATCCGTGCCTGGGCTGGGAAAAGACCGACTACCTCATTCACGAGATCGCGGAGCGGGTTTAGTTACGCGGGTTTTCGCTGACTCTGCCAAGACATCGGCGGTCCCGTTGCTGCCGGGCACTCATTGGGGACAGACTTAAATGAGTGCTCGCAGAATGAGAGTGGATAATCTCCCGTTTTTAAGTAGTCGTTGGGGACGTTCTTGTTTGACTGGTCGTTTAAGAACGTCCCCAATGACTACCCTGTTGGCCTTTTCCAGGCCCTGTGGGCAAAAAATGGCAAATATGAGTACTGTTGCTATCGTAGTGTCATATTGCCGGCATAAGATAATAGACATAACAGAAAATATGTTCATTAACCTTAACACATATAAGCCCGCTATAGAACTATTTGAGTAATTTAGGGGCGCTTGCAAGCCGTGCGGGCAGCATATGGGGCTGTTTTGGCTGTTACTAAAAAGGTAACAGTACTCATATTTGCCATTTTTTGCCCACAGGGGCTGGAAAGGACCGTCAATTCGGCTCCAGGGGATGCGGCCCAAGGGCCGCAGAACGAAAAATGGGGGCGCTGGTTGTCCTGCGCCCCCATTCTTTGGGTATTGCGGTTGTTTGCCGCCGGTTTTACGCCGCCTCGTCGAACTGCGAGTTGTACAGGTCGGCGTAGAAGCCGCCCTGGGCGAGCAGTTCGTCGTGTGTGCCCTTCTCGACGATGTCGCCGTCGCGAATCACCAAGATTACGTCGGCGTTGCGGATTGTGGACAGGCGGTGCGCGATGACAAAGCTCGTGCGGCCCTGCATCAGCGCATCCATGGCGCGCTGAATAAGCTCCTCGGTGCGGGTATCGACGTTGGAGGTCGCCTCGTCCAAAATCAGCGCCGGACGGTCGGCCAAAATGGCGCGGGCGATGGTCACGAGTTGGCGCTGGCCCTGTGAGAGGTTGGTGCCCTCCTCATTGATCATAAAGTCGTAACCGCCGGCGAGCGTATGGATAAAGTGGTCGCAGCGTGCGGCGCGCGCGGCGGCCTCGACCTCGGCGTCAGTCGCATCGGGACGTCCGTAGCGGATGTTCTCGCGGATGGTGCCGTTAAACAGCCAGGTATCCTGCAGCACCATGGCAAACTCGCCGCGCAGTGCCGCGCGGTCCCAGTCGCGCACGTCGACGCCCTCGACGCGCAGCGAACCGCCGTCCACGTCGTAGAAGCGCTGCAGCAGTTTGATGAGCGTGGTCTTGCCGGCGCCGGTGGGGCCGACGATGGCGATGGTTTGGCCGGGCTGTGCCTCGCAGCTAAAGTCGTGGATGATGGTCCTGTCGGGCGTGTAGCCAAACTTGACATGGTCAAACTCCACGTGGCCGGGGCGCTTTTCGGGAATCTGCGCGTCGGCCTTCTGCTCCTCCTCGGGCGCGGCCAGGAACTCAAAGACGCGCTCGGTGGCAGCGGCCATCGACTGCATCGTGTTGCTCACGTTGCCCAGCTGCTGCACGGGCTGCGTAAAGTTTCGCACGTACTGAATGAAGCTCTGGATGTCGCCGGGCGTGGCGTTACCAGTCAGCGCGAGCTGCGCGCCCACCACGACGACGCCCACGTAGCCCATGTTACCCACCAAGCTCATAAGCGGCATCATCAGGCCCGACAGGAACTGTGAGCGCCAGCCGCTAATAAAGAGGCGGTCGTTCTCCCTGTCGAACTCCTCGATTGAGGCCTCGGCGCGATCGAACACCTGGATGACGTTCTGGCCGGCAAAGTCCTCCTCGATAATACCGTTGACGGTGCCCAGGACCTGCTGCTGCTCGCGGAAGTACGGCTGCGAGAAGTGAATCATTACGGTCAGGATAATCGCGGCGGCCGGCAGCGTGAGCACGGTGACGCCGGTAAGCGGCAGGCTTATCGACAGCATCATGACGAGCACGCCGATAATCTGCGTGACGGACGTAATAAGCTGCGTCACGCTCTGGTTGAGTGACTGGCCGAGCGTATCGACGTCGTTGGTGATGCGGCTGAGCACGTCGCCCTTGCTGTGGCCGTTGAAGTAGCTCATCGGCACGACGGCGATCTTGGCGGCGATTTCCTTGCGCATGCGGTAGCAGATCTTTTGCGTGACGCCGGTCATGAGCCAGCCCTGAATCAGACTGCAGGCAGAGCTCGCCAGGTACAGGCAGAGCAAAAAGCCGAGCGTCTTGGCGATCCAGGTAAAGTCGACATCGCCGGTACCGTTGACCTTGGCAACCAGGCCCTCAAACAGTTTGGTCGTAACCTGGCCGAGCACCTTTGGTCCCACAATGTTAAAGATGACCGAGCACACGGCAAAGGCGACGGCGGTAAACACGGCAATCTTGTGCTGGCCGATATAGCCGAGCAGCTGCCTCATGGTGCCCTTAAAGTCCTTGGCCTTTTCGCCGCGACGCATGCCGCCCATGCGGCCCATGGGACCGCGCTGGCGGGTGGGCTTGGGAATCTGAGTCTTGGTCTCGTCTGCCATTAGCGCTCGCCTCCTTCCATGACGGCTGCAATTTCTTCTTGGGTAAGCCCCAGCTCCTCGGCGGAAAGCTGCGACTGTGCGATTTCCAGGTACGCCGGGCAGCTGTGCAGCAGCTCCTCGTGCGTACCGGTGCCTACCACGTGGCCGTCGTCGAGCACGATGATCTGGTCGGCGTGCATGATGGTCGCGATGCGCTGGGCCACGACCACGAGTGCCGCGTCAGTGACGTTTTTGGCCAGCTCCTCGCGTAGGCGCGCGTCGGTCTTGTAGTCGAGGGCGCTAAACGAGTCATCGAACACCACAACCTCGGGCTTTTTGGCCAACGCGCGGGCGATGGCCAGGCGCTGGCGCTGGCCGCCCGAGACATTGGAGCCGCCCTGACTGATGGGGGAGTCGTAGCCGCCCTCGCGCTCGGCGATAAAGTCCTCCGCCTGGGCGATGCACGCGGCCTCGTGCATGTCCTCGTCGCTCACCATGTCGCCGGCAAACTTAAGGTTGCTCTCGACGGTGCCCGAGAACAGGCGTCCCTGCTGCGGGATATAGCCAATGCGGCGGCGCAGCTCGGAAAGGGTCATATCGCGCACGTCGATGCCGTCGAGCGAAATGCTGCCGCCCGTGACGTCGTACAGGCGCGGAATCAACTGCACAAGCGTGGACTTGCCCGAGCCCGTGGAGCCAATGATGCCGAGCATCTGACCGGCATGCGTGGTGAAGTTCACGCCGCTAATGACGTCGGCGCGGGCATCGGGATACTGGAAGCTCACGTCGCGGAAGGTGAGCTCACCGCGCGGCGCGCTGGCCGCGGGCACCTTGGGCGAGGCAGGGTCGTTGATGCTCGTGGGGCAAGTGATGACCTCTTCCACGCGCTCGGCTGCGACCTCGGCACGGGGCAGGATGACCGAAACCATGGTGAGGATCATGAACGCCATGACGATCTGCATGGTGTAGGAGATAAACGCCATCATGTTGCCGACCTGCATCACGCCGTCGGACACGCCTTGCGCGCCAAACCAGACGATAAGCACGGTGATGCAGTTCATGACGAGCATCATGAGCGGCATCATAAAGCTCATGGCTCGGTTGGTGTAGAGCTGCGTGGTCATCAGGTCGAGCGAAGCCTTGTCAAAACGCTCGAGCTCATGCTCCTCGCGGTTGAACGAGCGGATAGGCATAAGGCCGTCGAGCAGCTCGCGGGCGGTAAGGTTCACACGGTCCACAAAGCTCTGCATCTTTTTGAACTTGGGCATGGTGAGGCCCATGAGCACGCCGACGACGGCCGAGACAGCGATGATGGCCACGGCGATGGTCCACTCCAGGCCGGTGTGGTTGGCCAGGACGCGCATGACGGCGACGATGCCCATGACGGGGGCCATCAGGCACATGCGGATAAACAGGGTTGCGGCCATCTGAATCTGCTGAATGTCGTTGGTGCAGCGGGTGATGAGCGAGGCCTGGCTAAACTTGCCCACCTCGGCCGGCGAGAAGTGCATAACCTTGTTGAAGGTCTCGCGGCGCAGGTCGCGTGCGATGGAACAGGCGGTGCGTGAGGCCACGGCGCCGGTCAGGATGGTGGCGACGAGCGACACCAGGCACAGACCAAACATCGTGGTCGCCATGCGGCCCAAGTAGGCGTTCTGCACGTCGGCGGGGTCGATACCCTGCGCCTTGTACTCGTCCTGTACATAGCTCACGGCGCGTTGGGTCACGATGGAGCCCGACATGGAGCCCATCTTGTCCGCCATGTCGTTGGCGCCCTCGACGAGCTTGCCCTGATCGATCAGGCCGCCTTCAACGCCCAGACGCAGGCTCTTCATGGTGATCTTGCCGCCGTCGGCATCAATCTGCTTTTGCATGCTCTGCGCCGCTGCGGCCCTCTGCTGCATATCGGCGAGTTGCTCGGGCGTCATCGCTGCCATCTGCTCGGGGGTGGGCATGGCCTGGGCGGCGCTGTTGTCCTTCTCGCCGGACGTGCCCATCATGTCGCCCATGGAGCCGGCGTCGATGCCCTGGTTGAGCGAAAGGACGACGGTCTCGGGCAGGCTCATGATATCGGCAATCTTGCCGCCGTCGGCGCGCTTCTCCTCGGTGCCCTCGTACGTTCGAATGCCGTTGCTGTCCGCCTTGCTAAACACGGCCTCCACCGCTTTGGCGTCCTTGGCGCTCATAAAGAGCTTGAGGTCATCGAGCGACTCGGCACGAATGGTATCGGGTACGGGTGAGGCGATGCCGCCTTGCTGCACGCCCACGTCGACGATGTCGCTCATATAGGTAGGCAGTGCCAGATCGGCGTTACAGCTGATTACGATAAGTACGATAGCTGCGAACAGTGATGGGACATGCTTTTTAAAGAGCTTGAGAATCCTCACTTGGCATTTCTCCTTTCTTGATTGCAGTCGATAATTTCGTTGAGACGCCTTAGAAGGCGCACCATCTCTTGGGTATCTGTTTCGCCGAGCTGCTCGAGGAAGGCCGCGGTGCGCTCCTCGAATTCCCGACGTTTGATTTCGAGATTCTGGAATCCCTTGTCGGTCATCGTGACGTGTACACGACGACGGTCGGTCTTTGAGTGCTCGCGCTCGACCCAGCCCTTGGCTTCGAGAGTGCGTAAGGTATTGGCGATGCGGGCACTCGAGACCCAGGCGCGATTTGCGAGTTCGCTCGGCGTGAGCGAACCGCCAGCGAGCATGAGGGCGCGCATGACAGCCATCTCGCCGCCGAGAGCTTTGTCCGCAGAGCGTGAAATGCGATGATGCATGCTGCCAAACTCAGTTAAGAGCTGACGTCCAAGCTCATGGAAATCGGTATCTTCCACCGAAAACCCCTAACACTAGAAACTATTTTCGGTGAAAGATGATACCCGCATATTCGGGCCTCATGCAGTGGGCAATATAAAGAGCGCATAAAGAGTTAAAAAATTCAATTGCTGAAGCGTTTCAAAGAACTACTATGCCCGCGGTTAGGCGAGGGGTTGTCACCACCATGACGACTGGGACTCATTTATCGCCACGTGCGATGCTCCAACTTCCCGCAAGGAGACACCTGAATCAAGGGGGTTGGAGTCATGGCATTTGACTTCACGGGCAAAACCGCGATCGTTACCGGCGGCACTCAGGGCATTGGCCTCGAGATCGCCAAGGGCATCGTCGCGGGCGGCGGACACGTCGCGCTCATCGCAAGGAACGCTGCCAAGGGCGAGGCCGCTGTGGTCGAGCTTGGCGAGGGCAACAAGTTCTATCAGCTCGATGTCGCCGATGCACCCAAGGCACGCGAGACCGTCGAGCAGATTTTTACGGACCTGCCGCAAACCAACATCCTGATCAACTGTGCTGGCGTCATCAGCACCAAGAAGTTCGACGAGATCGATGACACCGAGTGGCGTCGTACCATCGACATCAACCTCAACGGTACCTTCACTATGATGAATGCTGTGTACCCGCACTTTAAGGCGGCCCATGCCGGCACTATCGTCAACGTGAGTTCCGTTGCGGGCAAGATCGGTGGCGGCCTGCTCGGCACCGCGGCTTACGCGAGCTCCAAGGCCGGTGTTAACGGTCTAACCAAGGCAGTCGCCAAGGAAGGCGGCAAGTTTGGCGTCCGCTGCAACGCCGTGTGCCCGTCGCTCACCCTTACCGATATGACCTCGATTCTCTCTGACGAGAACTCTCAGCGCATCATCAACGGTATTCCTCTGGGCCGCGCCGCCCAGGCCAGCGAGCCTGCGCAGATGGTGCTGTTCTTCGCTTCCGACCTCGCCAGCTTCGTGAACGGCGAGATCGGCGACTGCGACGGCGGCATCGTCCTGGACGGGTAATACCCCACGACGATTATTCGGCGACGGTTCCTGCGACTCGGGACCGTCGCCTTCTTTCTGACATAGGCGCGTGCGGCTACGATTCGCATGCATCCAAAGGAGATATATATGAGTGAATCGACTGCGGTGGAGGCGCCGGCGGCAAAGGAGCCGTTCTTTAAGATGTCCTCCATCCCGGGTGCCAATATTTTGGTGCCGCTTTTGTTGGGCTGCCTGCTCAACACGCTGTTCCCCGACCTGTTCAAAACGCTCGGCAGCTTTACGCTCGGCATGACCCAGCAGGGCGCAGGCCCGCTTGTTGGCGCTTTTTTGCTCATCGTCGGTACGACGATTTCGTTTAAGAGCGCTCCTGCCGCCGCTGCCCGCGGCGCCATCATCATCGCCGTCAAGCAGATCGTGGTCGTTGCCGTGTCGCTGCTCATCCTTTATGTATTCAACGACAACCTGTTTGGCATCTCTGCCATGGTGATGCTGGCCGCTTGCACCGGCGCCAACAACGCTATGTACGCTGGTCTGATGGGCACCATGGGCAATGAGGCCGAGCGTGGTGCCGTCGCAATCACCACGCTGGTTGTCGGCCCTCCGGTCACGATGATCGTGCTCGGCGCTGCCGGTCAGGCTCCGATCGGTTGGTCGCTCGTGGGCGCCATCCTGCCGATCGTCGTCGGCATTATTCTGGGTAACCTCTTCCCGAGCTTTAAGAAGATGATGGCACCGGCACTTTCCGCCATCATCGTGCTCGTCTTCTTTGCCATGGGCTCGACCATGACCTTTGGCCAGCTTATCAACGGTGGTCTTCCCGGCATCCTGCTCGGCGTGATCTGCTCGGTAGTCTTTGCAATTCCCGTCATCGCGGTCGATAAGCTCACGGGCGGTACGGGTGTCGCAGGTGCGGCCATTTCGAGCTGCGCCGGAGCCAATGTGGCCACGCCTGCTGCCATGGCAAGCGTCAACGAGGCCATGTACGGCGGCGCGGTGCTCGCGACGGCTACGGCGCAGGTTGCAGCATGTGCTATCGTGACGGCCATTTTGACCCCGCTGGTCACCAGCTGGTGCTACAAGCATTTTGAGGGCCAGGGCCACAGCAAAGCAACGACCGACAAGGCCGCCGCAGCCGCCTAATGCCAAACGGCAATCAAAGCTAAATAACTAGCCATGCCACAGGGCGGCCCCGGGGGAAATCCCGTGGCCGCCCTGCAGTTTCTGCGGGGTCTCTGGGGCACTTTACCCTGCTAAAACTGGCATAACAGCTAGAGTGAACGTCGTACAAAGGCAAGGAAATATACCAAACAAATCGGTGAACGGTAGTTGTTCGCGCTCGCATTTCCTGCGGATTTGTTAAAAACGCACTAATGGTATAAAAAAAGAAACATATAACAGCCCTGATGAAGGGGGTGGCTATGTTATCCTTCTCAAACGGGTGAAATCTTGGGTTTTGGGTTGTAGTTCCAAGGTGGACAAACGTTTTCCCTGCACCAACGTGTGGTGAAGAACGGAAGAAGCCGGTAGTGCAAGCCGAACATTCAAGAATTCAATAAGCAGCGGTGTGAGAGAGCGCCGCATTACACGTAACTAGGAGCGTGGTTACACAATGCAGGAGGCATGGGAAGGCTTCAAGGAAGGCATCTGGACGGGAGAAGTTGACGTCCGAGACTTCATCCAGAAGAACTACACCCCCTACGAGGGCGACGAGTCGTTCCTCGCCGGCCCAACCGAGCGTACCAAGGAGCTGTGGGGCGAGGTTCTCGACCTGCTGCTTAAGGAGCGCGAGCAGGGCGGTGTCCTCGATATGGACACCAAGACCGTTACGGGTATCGTGAGCCACCCCGCTGGCTACATCGATAACGCCCACCGCGAGAAGGAGACCATCGTCGGTCTCCAGACTGACAAGCCGCTCAAGCGCGCGCTGCACGTCAACGGTGGCATCCGCATCGCTTGCCAGGCTGCCAGCCAGCACGGCTATAAGGTCGACGAGAACGTTGTCGAGCGCTACACCTTCGAGCGCAAGACCCACAACGCTGGCGTCTTCGATGTTTACACCCCCGAGATGCGTGCTTGCCGCTCGGCTCACATCATCACCGGTCTGCCCGATGGCTATGGCCGCGGCCGCATCATCGGCGACTACCGTCGTGTTGCCCTGTACGGCGTCGACTACCTGATCAAGGACAAGGAGGCCCAGAAGGCTTCCACCCCGACGGTCATGACCGCCGACAACATCCGCGATCGTGAGGAGCTGCAGGAGCAGATCCGCGCCCTCGGCGAGCTCAAGATGATGGCCGAGACCTATGGTTTCGACATTTCCAACCCTGCTACCAACACGCAGGAGGCCATCCAGTGGATGTACTTCGCCTACCTCGCTTCCGTCAAGGAGCAGAACGGCGCCGCTATGTCCATTGGCCGTACCTCCACGTTCATCGACATCTACGCTGAGCGCGACCTTGCCAACGGTACCTTCACCGAGGAGCAGATCCAGGAGTTCGTGGATCACTTCATCATGAAGCTCCGCATGGTCAAGTTTGCCCGTACCCCCGAGTACCAGGCCCTGTTTACCGGCGATCCGCAGTGGGTCACCGAGTCCATCGGCGGCATGGGTGTTGACGGCCGTACGCTCGTTACCAAGATGAGCTACCGCTACCTGCACACGCTCGAGAACATGGGCACCAGCCCCGAGCCCAACATGACCGTTCTGTGGTCGACCCGTCTGCCCGAGAACTTCAAGAAGTTCTGCGCCAAGACTTCTGTCGCCAGCTCCTCGATTCAGTACGAGAACGACGACCTCATGCGCGTCTACCACGGCGACGACTACGGCATTGCCTGCTGCGTGTCCTCCATGCGCATCGGCAAGGAGATGCAGTTCTTCGGCGCCCGCGCCAACCTGGCCAAGTGCCTGCTGTACGCACTCAACGGCGGTGTTGACGAGGTCTCCAAGAAGCAGGTCGGCCCCAAGTATCGCGCCGTCGAGGGCGATACGCTCGATTACGACGACGTTGTGGCCAAGTACAACGACATGATGAAGTGGCTCGCTGGCGTGTACGTCAACTCGCTGAACATCATCCACTACATGCACGACAAGTATTGCTACGAGCGCATCCAGATGGCTCTGCACGACAAGCACGTGCACCGCTGGTTCGCTACGGGCATTGCTGGCCTTTCCGTCGTGGCTGACTCCCTGTCCGCCATCAAGTACGCCAAGGTCCACCCCGTCCGCGACGAGAACGGCATCATTGTCGACTTCGAGACCGAGGGCGAGTTCCCCAAGTACGGTAACGACGACGACCGCGTCGACCAGATCGCTCACGACGTTGTGCACCAGTTCATGGAGTACATCCGCATGAACGACACCTACCGCAACTCCGTGCCCACGACCTCGGTTCTGACCATCACCTCCAACGTCGTGTACGGCAAGAAGACCGGTTCTACGCCTGATGGCCGCAAGGCTGGCCAGCCCTTCGCCCCGGGTGCTAACCCCATGCACAAGCGCGATAGCCACGGCGCCATCGCTTCGCTGTCTTCGGTTTCCAAGCTCCCGTTCCGCGATGCTCAGGACGGCATCTCCAACACCTTCTCCATCATCCCGGGTGCGCTCGGCAAGGAGGACCAGGTGTTCTTTGGCGATATCGACCTTGATCAGCTGGGCGAGTAACTATTGTTAGTGCTATACTAACAATAACGATTACTGATTAGTGCGCCGGTTTCGGCCGGCGCCTATCGATCGAAGGAGACACATTATGAAGGTTTCTGAAGTTTCCGAGACTCAGGCCGATAACCTGGTCCACATGCTCGACGCTTACGCCGAGAAGGGTGGCCACCACCTGAACATCAACGTCTTCAACCGTGAGACGCTGCTCGACGCTCAGGCTCACCCCGAGAAGTACCCGCAGCTGACCATTCGCGTTTCCGGCTACGCCGTGAACTTCCACACGCTCACCAAGGAGCAGCAGGACGAGGTCATTTCGCGTACCTTCCACAACAAGTTCTAAAGGGGTTTAACTCCCGCAGGATCGCCGGGGCTGTTTGGGCTACCTCCCAAAACGTCCTCGGACATGCAAGAAGCCCTCGCTGCGCACTTCGTGCGGCGAGGGCTTCTTGCGTCCTGCGGAATATTTTGGGAGGTAGCCCAAACAGCCCCGGCGGGGTCCTGTGTAGTCACCCTTTAGGCGGAACTCTCCTAATGGGTTGAGCGTTCTGGATTCTTGCTTGCTACCGTTTATCGCGTATAGCTACCGTTTGCGGAATAAGTAACACTCCTTAATAAACCGTGTAGAATCTCAGATAAGCACGGAGTTTTCCAGGGAGACGCTGTCCTTTGTTGTGTGCAAGGGGCGGCGTCTCTTTGGCGCTTGGAGGCCGTTCTGCAGCAGGACGGCGGACGTGCGTCACATATTCAAAAGCCAACGTCGAGATGGGTTGTGATGATAATGGGCAAGTACGTAATCGTGGTTGAGTCTGGTTCGGATGTGACGCCGGAGCTCTGCGAGCGCTATGGCATCGTGCGCGTGCCCATGCATGTCACGATTGGTGACGAGACCGTCGAAGACGGATCGATCGACCCGCTTGAGATTTACTCGCGCTGCAACGAGTTTGGCGTGATGCCCAAGACCAGCGGTTGCTCGCCGGCGGATTTTGCGCATGTGTACGACCGCATTCACGCCGAGCAGCCCGACGCGACCATTTTGCATCTTGCGTATTCCGAGGTTACGACCTGCTCGCATCAGTCGTCGAAGATTGCGGCAAAGGGCCGCGATTACGTCTTCTCCATGGATACGCGCTTTGTGTCGGTGGGCCAGTCGCTTGTCGCCGTTGAGACCGCCAAGTATATCGAAGCCCATCCGGATGCCACCGTCGACGAGATTTTCGCCTTTACCAATTCGGTGATGGACCGCGTGCTGCTGGGCTTTGTTCCTACGGACCTTGCCTTCCTTAAGGCGGGTGGTCGCTTGTCCAACGTCGCGTTTCTTGGCGCCCATCTGCTCAAGATTAAGCCCTGCATTGAGGTAACGGGTGGCAAATTCGTGGCGACCAAGAAGCTCCGCGGCTCTATGCTCAAATGCGCCCGTGCCTTTATTGACCACATGGTTGCCAAGGGCGATATTGATTACTCGCACATTGGCTTGGCGTATTCGGTGGGCCTTTCCCAGGAGCTGCGCGACGACATGGAAGTCTATGCGCACGACCTGGGCTTTGAGGACGTTACCTGGACGCAGGTTGGCGGCGTCATCTCGAGCCATTGCGGCCCGACCGCCTTCGGCGCGGTGCTCACGCTTAAGGCGTAAAGGCCGCAGGCGAGCGTTCTCCAGCCTGACATCTCGATGTAGCCCCCCAGCCATGGTGATGGGGGATAGATTAAAACGTGCCGTTCTAGTCCGAGACGTTTAAACGCAAACGCATGGGCTAGAATGGCTCTGGCATTTTAATTGGTTGCATCCAAGGAGAGGCAAGGTAGCGCGAATGGCAGAAATGACGCTTGAGGGTGTGGACGCTCGTCCCGAGGACTCTGCGTATGCCCTGGGTCGCGTGCATTCGATCGAGACGATGGGAACGGTCGACGGACCCGGCATCCGCTTTGTGGTGTTTGTTCAGGGCTGTCCCATGCGCTGCGCGTATTGCCACAATCCCGATACCTGGTCTGTTAACGGCGGCACGATGGTGACTGTCGAGCATCTCATGGACGAGTTCCAGAGCAACCATGAGTTCTACCGTAGTGGCGGCATTACCGTTTCGGGTGGCGAACCGCTCCTGCAGCCCGAGTTTTTGGCCGACCTGTTCCGTGCAATGCACAACAATCCCGATGGCCGTGTGCATACCTGCCTAGATAGCTGTGGCTATGCATTTGATCCCAAGCATCCGGAGAAGTTCGATGCTGTTCTCAACGAGACCGATATGGTGCTGCTCGACATCAAGCATGCCGATCCGGTTGAGCATAAAAAGCTGACCGGTTGCGATCCTGCGCGCATCCTGGCGTTTGGCGATGAGCTTGCCCATCGCAAGATTAAGGTTGTTATTCGCCATGTGGTGGTGCCGGGTATCACCGACACGGCGGAGGAATGCGAGAAGCTCGGTCGCCTGATCGCTCCATGGCACAACGTGGTGGGCCTGGAAATGCTGCCGTATCACACGATGGGTGTCGTCAAGTACGAGCAGCTGGGTATTCCCTATAAGCTCGAGGGCGTGCCCCAGATGGATACCGCGCGCATGCCCGAGCTGCGCAACGCCGTCATGACGGGCATGAAAAAGCGCCGCGCCGAACTCAAAAACGCCATCGGCTAGCGATCTATTTTCGCCCCCAAGGGCACTCATTGGGGACAGACTTAAATGAGTGCGCGATGGCATTGCTGACGAGCAGGTTTTGGTGCGCAACAAGGCAGGCTGGATTAGCGAGGATGGTTACTATTCGACATGCGATGCGGGCCTTATCGGCATCGATGGCTGTACCTATGCCATGAGCGTCATGACATCGATGCCGTGGAGCGACCGCTCGAGCGAGGTTACGGCCGCGATTGCAAAGGCGCTGTTTGATACGCGAGCTGCACTGGCTTAGCGTGTTCGTTTGGCGAGGTCAAACAAAATGCTGGTACCATACCGTGGTTGAGAATTTCGTATAGGTTTGGGGAATGGTATGGCTACCATCGCGATTATCGGTGCGCTCGAAAAAGAGATCATGCAGATTAAGGAAGAGCTGAGCGACGTTTGCGAGGCGCGGGAGGCAGGCTTGACCGTTGTGAGCGGTGAGCTCGACGGCCTGACAGTTGTCGCCACAACGGCGGGCATGGGCACGGTGAACGCCGCCGCTGCAACACAGCACCTCATTAGCAAGTATGCTCCGCGGGCTGTTGTGTTTTCGGGCATTGCGGGTGGTTTGAACCCCAAGCTCCATATCGACGACGTGGTCATTGGCAAACGCCTGCGCTATCTGGATACCGATACCGCGCTTATTGCCGAGTCCGCACCGGGGCTCGAGGAGTTTGACTCGACGCCTGCACTGGTCGATATTGCCGCCGATGCGCTTGCTGAGCGTGGGTTTGTTGACGCTTCGACAAATGCAGTCGCTTCGAATGAGGGCACCAAGCAGTTCCTGGTCGGCACGATTGCCACGGGTAACCGCTTTGTGACGGGCGCCGCCATGCGCAACGACGCTATCGAGGCGACGCATGCCGATTGCGTCGGCATGGAGGGCGCGGCAATTGCCCATGTCGCAACCAAAAATGGTGTCGATTGCCTGGTGTTGCGCGCTATCAGTGATAATTGTGACGAGGCGTACGATGCAATTTGCGAGCGCGAGTTCGATCTGTTCGAGTACGCACGTGTCGCAAGTGACATCACGCTCGATATCGTCCGCCGCATTGCCGCTGCGCAATAGCGCGTCTATTTGTAAGAACCTACGACCAAGGAGTGTCCATGGCCGATTCCATTAACTACCAGCTTGCCAAGTTCGTCGCCAGCTACGGCAAGGTTTCGCAGATTCCCGAGTCCACCTGCCCCGAGGTGAGCTTTGTCGGCCGCTCCAACGTGGGCAAGTCGTCGATTATGAACAAGCTCTTTGGCCGCAAGAACCTGGTCAAGGTTTCCAGCACGCCGGGCAAGACGAGCAACATCAACTTCTTTGAGGCCGACGACGTGCATTTCGTGGACCTGCCGGGTTACGGTTTCGCCCGTCGCTCCAAGGCCGAGCGCGACCGTTGGGCCGAGCTCATCGGCGACTTCTTCGACTCCGAGCGCAGCTTTAACTTGGTCGTCTCGCTGGTGGACATTCGTCACGACCCCAGCAAGCTCGACCACGACATGATTGACTACCTACAGGGCAACGAGTTCAACTTTATCGTCTGCCTCACCAAAGCCGACAAGCTCAGCCGCACCCAGCAGGCCCGCCAGGCAGCAGCCATCAAAAAGCAGCTCAACGTCCCGGCCGAGAATGTAATCATCACGAGCTCCCAGACCGGCACCGGCATCGACGAACTCAAAAAGCGCATCGCCGAGGCCTGCCTCTAGTAAGGGCTCCAGCCTAGCAAGAGCCCCTACCAATAAAAGGCCATAATTTCAGCCCGGCGCCCCTTCAAAGCGTGGGTCCCTGTAGACATCGCTAGTCACGTTACCATAGGGCCACCCAGGGGCATCCCCTTAAAAACATTCCGCAGCACGAGGCCCGCTTATCCGTAGCTCCGAAGGAGCAGGATAAGCGGGCCTCAAGTGCGAGGACGTTTTTAAGGGGATACCCTTGGGCGGCCCGAAGGGATTAACCAGCGATGTCTACAGGTACTCGATTTGAGCGCCCTCGGTGTCGCACGTCAGAATATGCGTCTCACACTTGGGGAACTGCTCACGCAGCTTGACCTGCAGGAACTTGGCTACGATGGTGTCGTCAGTCACGGCCATGAGGGTCGAGCCGGAGCCACTGATCCAGATGGTCTTGGCGCCGCCGTTAAGGCAGGTGTCGCGCACAGCGTTGTAGTCGGGAATCAGGCGACGGCGATACGGCTCTTGGATGCGGTCGTCATTGGCGGCGGCAATCAGGTCCAGATCGCCGGTCTCGAGACCGCGCGTCATGCCGGCGATGCGGCCCATCTGCCACACGGCGGTGGAGAGCGGAATCTCCTGCGGCACGACCTTGCGCGCCTCGCTCGTATGTACCTCGTAGGGCGGAATCACGGTAATAAAACGCAAGCGATCGCTCACCTCGTAGCGCAGGCATTGGGGGAGCGAATCGGTCGGTGTAAAGGAGCAGACGGCGCCGCCAAGGATGGCGGGGGCGACGTTGTCGGGATGTCCCTCGACCTCGGTGGCGATGCGGACGAGCTCGGCGCGGTCGACGGTGTGGCCCGTCAGCGCGGCGGCTGCCATGATGCCCGCGACGACGCAGGTGGAGCTGGAACCCAGGCCGCGGGCGACGGGCACGTCGGTCTGGATGTCGATAGCGACGGGGAAGGCCGGCTCGCCCCAGGCGGCCAGAGCATCGACAAAGCTCACATAGACCAGGTTATTCTCGTTTTGGAACTCCTCGGGGCAGCCCGTGATGGTGAGCTTGTCGGCGCGCTCGAAGGTAAAGTGCGAGTAAAGGCTGACGGCCATGCCGAGGGTGTCGTAGCCGATGCCCAAGTTGGCGCTTGTTGCTGGGACGGTGATCTTGATCATGGGAATCTCCTGGGCGGTCTGCCTGTTTAGTTCGCTGCTCGGGCAGTCCTGGCTCGCTCGGAAAGCACATTAAGTGCTTTCCGGCTCGTGCGGAACTCGCGACGAACTAAACAGGCAGACCCGCATGTCAGCTCGTCATCATCCCGGTGGATTTCTGATAAAAGAAGGTGCGCCGGCTTTCGCCGGCGCTTAATAAGGGGTTTAGTTGGTGCTCATTCGTTTTGCTGCAGACTCGACGTAACTGTCCATCTCATCGACGTCGCAGACGTCTTCGAAGCGGACGGGCTTGGACTCGAGCTCGGCGAGCTGTGCCGGGGCGACCGTGTTGGTGGCCTGCTCGAGCACACGCATAGCCTCAAAGTCGTCCTCGGGCACGTCGAGGCCCAGGGCATCGCAGCAGGCGCGCGGGAACTTGTAGGGGCTGGCGGTCGAAAGCAGCACGCGGGCCTTGGCGCCCTCGGCGGGGGTGACTTTTTCAAAGACGTGATAGCCGCAGGCGGTGTGCGGGTCGATCACGTAGCCGTTTGCGTCCCAGCAGCTCTTGATGGCAGCGCGGACCTCGTCCTCGCTGGCCCAGCCGCAGCCAAAGACGCTCTGAATCTTTGCCAGCAGGTTGGCGGGAACTTCGTAGCGACCAGTCTGTGCCAGCTGCTCCATAAGGTCGGCAACAAGCTCGCAGTCGCCGTCGGACAGGAAGTAGAGCATGCGCTCCAGGTTGGAGCTGATGAGGATGTCCATCGACGGCGAGATGGTCGTGAAGAACGGACGGTTGCGGTCGTAGACGCCGGTGGTCAGGAAGTCGGCAAGCACGTTGTTCTTGTCGCTCGCGACGATGAGCTTGGCGACGGGCAGACCCATGCGCTTGGCATAGTAGCCGGCCAGGATATCGCCAAAGTTACCGGTCGGTACACAGAACTCTACGGCGTCGCCAGCCTCGATAGCGTCGGCGCGCAACAGCTGCGCATAGGCGGCAAAGTAGTAGACGACCTGCGGTACCAGACGGCCGACATTGATGGAGTTGGCGCTCGAAAGCACCGTGCCAGCGCCCTCCAGGCGCTCGGCAAGCTCCTTATCGGCAAAGATGCGCTTGACGGCGCTCTGGGCGTCGTCAAAGTTGCCGCGGATACCGCAGACGGCGACGTTGTCGCCCTCCTGCGTGGACATCTGCAGGTTCTGCACGCGGCTGACCTTGCCCTCGGGATAAAAGACGGTGATGCCCGTACCTGGAGCGTCGGCAAAACCGGCGAGTGCGGCCTTGCCGGTGTCGCCCGACGTGGCGGTGACGATCATGATGCGCTCGGCGCCGCCGTCCTTGGCGGAGGTGCGGGCCATGAGGCGGGGGAGCATCTGCAGGGCGACGTCCTTAAAGGCGCTCGTGGGGCCACCAAAGAGCTCCATCACATAGGTTTGAGGGACGTCGGTGCCCGGCGCTGTATCGAGTTTGACGAGCGGCGTAACCTCTTCGCTCGCGAACGTGCCGCGGTATGCCTCATTCACACAGGCCGAAATTTCTTCGGCTGTGTAATCATTCAGTAACATTCCCAACACATCTTGAGCGATTTCAAAGTACGATTTATCTGCAAGCGAGCTGATATCGACCTGCTGGGTGCCGAGCTCGTCCGAGACAAACAAACCCCCGTCGGGAGCGATGCCGGTACGGATTGCCACCTTACTTGAGCACGATAAAGTGCGTCCTCGTGTACTATGATAAGTTCCCATATAACACTGCTCCTCGGATGCCTTGGTCCCAATCGGTGAACCCATGGTATCAGAGCGCGCAAAACAGGTTTGCAGAGGCTTTTAGAAAGGTAACCTCCACGCCATGATAAAAATTGCCAAGTTTGGCGGCTCGTCGGTCGCCGACGCCGAACACTTTAAGAAGATCAAGGCCATCGTCGATGCCGACCCGGCCCGCCGTTTTGTGGTGGTTTCTGCCTGCGGTCGCCGCTTTAAGGGCGACACCAAGGTGACCGACCTGCTCTACCTGGTTAACGCGCACGTTAAGTACCACGTGTCGTGCGAGGAGCTGCTCGAGGACATTGGGCAGCGCTATTTTGATATCGCTGACGAGCTGGAGCTCACCTATCCCATCCGCGAGGAGTTCGCGGCCTTTGCCGAGCGTGCCCGCTCGGGTGGCTACTCCACCGAGGAGCTCGTGAGCCGTGGCGAGTGCTTCACCGCTCGCCTGATGGCCGAGTACCTGGGCCTGCCGTTCCTGGACGCCGCGACGGTCGTTGCGTTCCATCACGACGGTACGCTCAGCATGAACCGCACCTCCGAGCTGGTGCAGGAGTACGGTCAGCAGGGTGGCTTTGTCATGCCCGGTTTCTACGGCGCGACGCGTGAGGGCCAGATCAAGCTGCTCGACCGTGGTGGCGGCGATATTTCCGGCTCGATTCTGGCTAAGTGCCTGGGCGCCGACCTTTACGAGAACTGGACCGACGTCTCGGGCTTCTACTCTGCCGACCCGCGCATCGTACCCGAGGCTCAGCCCATTGCGCGCGTTACCTACGAGGAGCTGCGCGAGCTTTCGTACATGGGTGCAAGCGTCCTGCACGAGGAGGCCGTGTTCCCCGTGCGCGAGGCCGGTATTCCGCTAGTCATCAAGAACACCAACGCGCCGCAGGACCCCGGCACCATCATTAGCGAGACGGCCGACGAGGGCGAGGCGGAGCCCATCATTACCGGCGTGACCGGCAAGCGCGGCTTTGTCGCCATCAACGTGGCCCGCGACCGCACCAAGCCCCGTGTCGGCTTTATGCGCCGCGCGCTTTCGGTCTTCGAGCGCTATGACGTCTCCGTCGAGCACATGCCCACCGGTGTCGACCGCTTTGGCGCCGTGGTGCAGGAGCAGGACGTGCACGATTCGCTGTACTCGCTCGTGGGCGACATTCAGCAGGAGGTCGAGCCGCTCGAGATCGAGGTTGTCGAGGGCCTGGCGCTTATCGCTACCGTTGGCCGCAACCTGCGCGGTCGCGCCGGCATCTCTGGCCACCTGTTTGGCATGCTTGGCCAGGCGGGCGTGAGCGTGCGTATGATTTCGCAGAGCTGCGACGAGATCAACATCATCATCGGCGTGGAGGAGAAGGACTTCGATCTGGCGATCCAGACCATTTACCGTGCCTTCTCCGATGAAAACGGCATTGTGAAGGTCTCCGACCTGGAGGCTCCCGCGCCGGCCGATCCCATCCAGGCCGCGCTCAAAAAGTAGCGACTGCTCGGTGGATTTTTGGGTCATGTCTCAAAAATCTACGGCGGGGCGTTTCGTTTCGGTTTCGTTTCGACGGGGCGGATTTCGTGCCCGCCCCGTTCTTGTATACACTGGCAACAATAATCGGCCTGCTTGGCGTGCGGGCAAAAGCCATAACCTTTAAAGGGGGAAGCATGAAACAGTACACGGTTGCTATTTTGGGCGCGACGGGAGCTGTGGGCACCCAGATGCTCGAGTGCCTCAACGAGCAGGAGTTTCCGGTCGGTAAGCTCAAGCTGCTGGCGAGCGCGCGCTCTGCGGGCAAGACCGTTGAGTTCCGCGGCGAGCAGATCGTGATCGAGGAAGCTTGCCCCGAGGCCTTTGAGGGCTGCGACATCGTGCTCGGCGCTGCCGGCGACGATATCGCCAAGGAGCTGCTGCCCGAGGCCGTCAAGCGCGGCGCCGTCGTGGTCGACAACAGTCACGCCTTCCGCATGGATCCCGAAGTGCCGCTGGTTGTGCCTGAGATCAATGCCGACGACATCAAGTGGCATCACGGCCTTATCGCCAACCCCAACTGCGCGACCATCATCGGCCTGGTTCCCACCTGGCCGCTGCATCAGCTCGCCGGCGTGAAGCGCATGATCGTCTCGACGTATCAGGCTGCTTCGGGTGCCGGCGCTCCCGGCATGGCCGAGCTCGAGGCTCAGCTGGCCGCCCTGGGCCGTGGCGAGGAGATTCCCGAGCCGCGCGCATTTGCCGCCCAGCTCGCGAGCAACCTGATTCCGCAGATTGGCGGCGTCAAGGAGGAGGGCTTTACCTCCGAGGAGATGAAGCTGCAAAACGAGGGTCGCAAGATTATGCATCTGCCCGAGCTGCGCGTGAACTGCACCTGCGTGCGCGTGCCCGTGCTGCGCTCGCACTCCGAGAGCATTACGCTCGAGTTCGAGCGTGACATCACGGTTGAGGAGGCTCGTGCTGCGCTGGCTGCCGCTCCCGGCGTCAAGCTGGTTGACGACATGAGCGCCGAGGATGCGCACGATCGCTTCCCCATGCCGATGGATACGTCCGACCAGGACCTGATCTGGGTCGGTCGTGTGCGTCGCGACATCTCGAACCCCGAGGCCGCGCGTGGCATCACCTTCTGGTGCTGCGGCGACCAAATCCGTAAGGGCGCGGCAACCAACGCCGTCCAGATCGCTAAGCTGCTCTGCGAGTAGCGGTGGACCTGTCCGGCGGGGGCCGGGCTTAGTTTTCAGAACGTCCTCGACCATGTGTGGCGCCTTGTCCTGCTCCTTCGGAGCCGCGGACAAGGCGCCACACTGGTCTGCGGAGTGTTCTGAAAACTAAGCCCGGCCCCCGCCTGCGGTGACGCTGCTGCGAGTGGCCTGCGATGGGGTCGTTGTTGGTTGGGGCCGCTGGGCTGATGTGGGGGAACGTGGTTGTTGCGGGCCCTGGTCCCGGCGGCGGCCTCGGCGCTTTGCGCCTGCCGCCTTTGGGGACTGCGGAGCGCGGCCGGCAGCTGCGGCGCTGTCGCGCCTGCTGCCTGCGGGGACTTTGGGGTCGTGCGGCAGCTGCGGCGCTGTCGCGCCTGCTGCCTTGGGTGACTTTGGGGTCGATTGAGGTTGTCTGCACAATTCGCGGTATTATGTTGCGAAGTTTTGAAAGGAGCCGCTGGTGGTCACGACGACGTTTGCCTCGCCTTTGGGCGAAATCTTGCTTGCCGCTGATGGCCGCGGTCTGACGGGGCTTTGGTTTGAGGGACAGGAGCATTTTGGCTCCACGCTTCTCCGGGAAGACTCCGAACATGTTGAAGGCGCTGACGCGGTTTCCGGTACCGGTGGGATGTCTCCGGTGAGTCCGGTAAATGGTGCGGCCTCTTCGGTGCTTGAGCGTTCCTGGGCTTGGCTGAATGCTTATTTTGCAGGGCAGGAACCTCGGTTTACGCCGCCGTTGCATATGATCGGTACGGCGTTCCAGCGCGAGGTTTGGTTTGAGCTGCTTTCTATCCCACGTGGCGAAGTCGCTACATATGGCGAGATTGCCCAGCGTATTGCGGCTCGACATCGTGTGCCGGGAAATGAGGCGCCCGTCGTGTCTCCTCGTGCGGTGGGGGCTGCGGTTGCGCGTAATCCCATTTCGATAATCGTGCCGTGCCATCGCGTGGTCGCGGCCGACGGATCGCTCAACGGATATGCCGGCGGGCTTGATCGCAAGGAGTGGCTGCTTCGGCTTGAGGGCGCGTACGAGGACTAACGTTCGGGCACTTTGCATAGCCAGGACGCCATGAAAGAATGGGACGCGCTTTCCGAATGGAGGCCCGGGCGGAAACCACGTCCCGGAATTCCGTTTTAAAGCGGGACACGCTTTCCGAATGGCGTCCCAAGCGGAAACCACGTCCCGGAATACAGCCTCAGAGTGGGACGCCGTTTCCGGTTGAGACCACCTGCTTGAGCATCTTTCTACGCTCGCTTTTGCAGTGCATAGATCGATTTGTCCATGTTGAACAGGTAAGCCACGACGCAGACAATAAAGAAAATCGGCAGATTGCCAAAGCCAAAGACCTCGCAGCCAATAAGGATGGGCGCGAGCAGCGTGTTGGTGGCGCTGCCAAAGACGGCGGCATAACCCAGCGCGGCGCAGAGCTCGACGGGCATGCCGAGAATCCCGGCGAGCATGACACCCAGACTGGCCCCGATGGAGAACAGCGGCGTCACCTCGCCACCCTGATAACCTGCGGCAAGCGTGGCGATGGTGAGTGCGAATTTGAGCGCCCAGTCCCAAGGCATGATGGCGATCTTGCCTTCACCGTTGAGCGCCGCTGATATCAGGTTGGTGCCAAGTCCGCAGTATCGCCCCTGCCACAGTGCGAACAGGATCGCCGACAGCGCAAGGCCCATAACGGCAACGCGCATGTAAGGGTTGGGGAGCAGCCGCGCTGCAAGGGTCTTGGCATGGGCAAGGCACCAGGCAAAAGCTCCACCTACCATACCAAACGCGATACCCAACAGCGCCAGCCGCTCAAGACCGGGGAGGTCAAGCGCATATGAGGCGACAACGGCGACCTCAAACTTCTCGAGTCCCAAGGCGCCGGAAGTCATGCTTGCGGCGAGCGAGGCTGCGAGTGCGGGAAGCAACGCACGGTATTCCAAGCGTCCTGCGACCAGTACTTCGATGGCAAAGACCGTGGCGGCGAGAGGCGTTCGAAAGAGTCCGGCAAAGCCGGCGGCCATGCCAATAAGCAAAAACGTGTTGCCGGGGTCTCGGAAAGGCAGGCGTCGGCCGATCCAATGTGAGACGGTTGCGCCGATCTGCACGGCCACGCCCTCGCGTCCCGCACTGCCGCCAAAGAGGTGCGTCCCCCACGTGCTCAGCATAATGAGCGGCACCAAACGCGGGGAGATGGCTTTCTCGCGTCCGTGGCCCACGTCGAAGACCAGACTCATGCCGCGGTCGGTGCCCTTGCCCCAAGTGCGGTAGGCAAACACGATGGCAAGGCCCATAAGAGCGAGGAAGGGAAGGAGCAGCGTGATGTGCTCGTCGCGGAAGGCGCCGATTGCCAGGAGCACACGACCAAAAAAGGCACAGATGGCGCCAACGATAACGCCGATAGGGATTCCGACGGCGCCCATGAGCACGAGACCGCTATAGGTGTTGACCAGGCGTTTGATTCTGCTCGAAGCGCTGCTTTCTGACATTTTGCTTTCCGACACTTGCTCTCTTGATAGAAAAAGAGCTGGAGTTGCGCATCGTTGAGAGGCTTTCCAGCTTTAGCAAAACAAACTTATAAGATGCGACGGGCCGCGTCAAGATAATTACCGGACGGCCTAGGAGGCGGCTGGTTGGCTGGCTTAAAACCTAGCGCGTGAAATGACGCCCCACGCTATTCAGCGCGCTTGATAGGATGACGAACCACAGTCTTAAGTTTCTCCGGTGCACATTTGCGTGGATCGGAGAGATAGATTTCGTGATGTAAACGGGTGTCTGAGAAGTCGGGGGCATAGCCCTGTTCGGTCGCGTATTCATGCATGGCGTCTACGGTTGTCG
Organism: Collinsella sp. AF33-16; assembly: GCF_003475325.1. GTDB lineage: Bacteria > Actinomycetota > Coriobacteriia > Coriobacteriales > Coriobacteriaceae > Collinsella. The sequence goes on from NZ_QRQC01000007.1 coordinate 47,868, forward strand.
GCTCGCTGTCATAGGGTCCGGTATGCATGCACTGAACGCAGAGACCCTCATCAACTTTAAGCAGCTCAACAGCGGTAAAGTCTAGTTTCTTTTTGGCCGTGGCTTCAGCGACTGCCCAGTCAAAATCATCTCGGCTGACGAAATCGGGCAGGCGGATGCACGAGATAAAGTTGAAATCGTCCTTGCGTACATAATCGATGTCGCCGCTCGGGGAGTCTTGCCACCAGAAACCCTCGAGCGGCGGTACCACAAAGTCGAAATAGCCCTCGATGCTCCTTGGGCCTTTCTTCGACATCTTGACGGTATAGGCGATGCCGTAAAGTAGCGGCAGGGCGTTTTGATACTCGCCACCTTCGGTATTTGGGTCGCCCTTTCCGCGAACGGCAACGTAGTTCATAGGCGGGACAGTTACGATGCTCGGCTTGCTTGCAGGTTTGTAGAGCTCCTTGCATTCCTTCTTAAAGTCGAACGCCATGTTGGCCGCCTTTCTGCGTATTGGCCTGCTTAGATAGTTGAATCATATCATAGAAACGAACAGCTGTTCGAATTATTTGGCTGACAGATTGAGATGCGTGCGTTGTGCTTGGCGGTCGGCCTGACCCCGTCGATGATTTCTCGGCCTCCCCGGCGCCTCATCTATAGCTGCCGTTTCCCCCATATAAAACCTGCCAAAATAAACCTGTCCCTTTTTGGTAGGTGGGAAATGGGTAATACTAAAGAGTTATCCGACCAGATGGGAATTAATCGATGGCCTATATCGAATTCAAAGACGTCATCAAAGCATACGGCGAAGGCGACGCCCGCATCCACGCGCTCGACGGCGCGAGTTTTACGGTCGAGCGCGGCGAGCTCGCCATCATTCTGGGTGCTTCGGGCGCCGGCAAGACCACGGCCCTCAACATTCTGGGCGGCATGGACACGGCGACCTCCGGCACTGTGACGGTGGACGGGCGCGACGTGAGCTCCGCGAACGAGGCGCAGCTCGTGGAATACCGCCGCGCCGACGTCGGCTTTGTCTTCCAGTTCTACAATTTGGTCCCCAACTTGACGGCGCTCGAAAACGTCGAGCTCGCGGCGCAAATCTGCCCCGATTCGCTCGATGCCGAACAGACGCTTCGCCAGGTCGGCCTGGGTGAGCGCCTCGCCAACTTTCCGGCGCAGCTTTCGGGCGGCGAGCAGCAGCGCGTGTCCATCGCCCGCGCACTGGCCAAGAATCCCAAGCTGCTTCTGTGCGACGAGCCCACGGGCGCGCTCGACTACAAAACCGGCAAGCAGATCTTGCAGCTGCTACAGGACACCTGTCGCAAGCAGGGCATTACGGTCATTATCATCACCCACAACTCCGCGCTGGCGCCCATGGCAGATCGCCTGATTCGCTTTAAGAGCGGGCGCGTGGAGAGCGAGACGGTCCAACAAAATCCCGTGCCGATCGAGACGATCGAGTGGTAGCGCCCATGGACCAGGACCGCCAAAACAGCCAGCGCCGCGACGCGCAGAACACGGAGCGCGAGCAGGATTTTACGACCTACCGCACCGCCCAAAGCTCAAACGACATGGTGCCGATGGTTTTTCGCCGTAGCATCTACCGCACAATCCGAGGCAGTCTTAAGCGCTTCTTATCCATCGTCGTAATCACGGCGCTCGGCGTGAGCGTGATGTGCGGCCTCAAGGCGGGTTGCGAGGATCTGTGCGATTCGGTCGATGCCTATTTTGACCAGCAGAATGTTTATGACATCAACGTGCAGTCGACCTATGGTCTGACCGATGACGATCTTGCTGCGATCCAAGAGGTCGATGGCGTCGAGACGGCCGAGGGCATCTACACCGAGACTGCCTACACCGCCGTGGGCACAACGCGCGAGCGCGTGGTTGTCCAGAGCCTTTCCAGGGAGAATATCGATCAACCGGTGCTGTTGAGCGGCGATTTGCCCGAGTGTGCCGGCGAGGTCGCGGTGACCTCACGTTTTTTGAAGGCTTCGGGCAAGAAAATCGGCGATACGGTGAGCTTTGCCGCCAACGATGCGAGCTCGTCGAACCAAAGCGCCAAGGACCAGTTTGCCGATGGGGACTACACCATCACGGCAGAGGTTCTCGATCCCACCGACGTGAGCTCCGACTCGACGGTCAACGCCTTCCGTGCTGCTTCGACTGCGGACTACAAGTTCTACGTGAGCGAGGATGCCGCGACATCTTCTTCCTACTCCGCTGTCCACGTGGTCGTCGAGGGAGCCAAGAGCCTCAACTCCTATTCGGATGCCTACTCGGCAAAGATCAATGAGGTCAAGGGCAATATCGAGAAGATCCGCGAGGAGCGTGAGAAGGCGCGCACTCAGGAGCTGACGGTCGACACACCGGCGAGCTTGGACGCGGCTGAGCGTCAGGCGAATATGGTCTTTGGGATCGAGCAGGACAACATCAATCGCATGGCCGAGGGCAGCGACGAGCGTGCGCAGGCGCAAGCCGACCTGGACCAGCGCCGCGCCGCCGCCGACCAGCAGTTTGCCGATGCCCGCGCCGAGCTCTCTGACCTGGGCGAATGCACCTGGTACATCCAGGACCGCGGCAATATCGCAAGCTACTCGAGCGTCGAGAGCGATAGTTCTTCGATCGAGGCCATCGCCACGGTGTTCCCGTTCATCTTCTTTATCGTCGCCGTGCTTATCAGCCTCACCACCGCCACCCGCATGGTCGAGGAGGAGCGCACGCTTATTGGCCTGTACAAGGCGCTCGGCTATTCACGCGGGCGTATCCTGTCCAAATATGTGGACTACTCGCTGTGGGCGTGTCTGATCGGTGGCGTGCTCGGCAATATCATCGGATTTGTGGGTCTGCCGCTGTTCTTGTTTACGGTGTTCGACGACATGTACTCGCTGCCCCAGATGCTACTTTCGTACGACATCGTGTCCTCGATCGTTTCGGTGGCGCTGTTTGCCGTGGGCGTGGTGGGAGCCACGATTATCGCCTGCCGCCACGAGATGGCCGAGACCCCTGCCTCGCTCATGCGTCCCAAGGCTCCGCCCGCCGGCTCGCGCATCCTGCTCGAGCGTATCGGATTTATCTGGCGCCGCATGGGCTTCTTAAACAAGGTGGCGGCGCGTAACCTGTTCCGCTACAAAAAGCGCGCCTTTATGACCATCTTTGGCATTGCGGGCTGCACGGCGCTTGTGATTTGCGGTATGGGCATCCGTGATACGTCGGTCGCGCTGTCGCCCAAGCAGTACGGGCACATCACACGCTACGATTTGCTGGCGGTCGCCAATCCCGATGATTTTTCGCAGACGTGCGCGGCGTTGGATGAGCGCAGTGCAGCCAAGGATTCCAACGTGACCGTGACTTCGACGCTGCCGATTATGACCGACAACGTTACCTTTACATTCGGCGGAAAGAGCGAGACCGTGCAGCTGATCGTGGTGCCCGATGACCGCACGAACGACCTGGATGACTACGTGCGCCTAGAGGACGAGTCCAAAGAGCCGCTGTCTTTGCGTGACGGAGACGTGTATCTGAGTAAGAGTTCACAGCTGGTGCTGGGGATTCAGCCGGGCGATACGGCATACGTCCAGGATTCGTCGCTCAATGTTGCCAAGGTCAAAGTCAGTGACATTTCGCTTAACTATCTTGGCAACACGCTTTACATGACGCAGGGCACCTATGAGCGCGCGTTCGGTCGAAGCGCACGCCTCAACGGCGTCTTTGTGCTGCTTAAGGGCTCGTCGGCCGACCAGATTGCGTTTAGCAAGAAGCTTAAGAGCGACGGTTGGCTCACCATCTCGAGCACGGCCGAACATTGGCAGAACTACGAGGCGAACTTTGCGATCATCAATTCGGTCGTGGTGCTCGTGACTTTTATGGCGGCATGCCTGTCGTTTGTGGTGGTGTTTACGCTGTCCAACACGAATATCTCCGAGCGCGAACGCGAGCTGGCGACCATCAAGGTGCTGGGCTTCCGCCGTGGCGAGGTGCACCATTACGTCAACAAGGAGACGTTGATCCTCACGGCAATTGGCGCCGCGCTGGGCGTGCCACTGGGCGGCTTGCTGGCCGAGAGTTTTACGTACATTTTGCAGATGCCGTCGCTGTACTTTGACGTCGAAGTCGAGCCGCTAAGCTACGTGCTCGCCGTGGTGCTTTCCTTTGGCTTTACGTTTATCGTCAACCTAGCCACCAATCGTACCCTCAACAAGATCGACATGGTCGGCGCCCTCAAGAGCGCCGAGTGACCTGCCAAAAAGGGACAGGTTTATTTTGGCAGGTTTTATCTGCGCAAACGCCGGGCACCTACGAGCGACCCGGCGTTTGTTGCTTTGCTATCTTTTGCCCGCAGGCGTGGATGAGAGGCTTTCTTTAGCCTTCGAGATTGGGCTTGAATGGGTCGTATGCCACAAAACGGGCCTATCTACTACGTTTAATTGGACACCCTCAACCATGCCGGGAAAACGAAAAATAAAACCGCAGGTAGAAGGCCTGTCGATTTTCGAAAAAGGCGGTCATGGTTGGCCCCATCGAGTTAAACGTAGTAGATGGCCCCTTTTCGTGGCGCGCGGTCAGCTCAATGCTAATCTCCGTGCCGGAACTGACCCAGTTGTTTGTAAGTTGCGGTGATATACGGACTGTTTGGCGCTTTGGAGCTTCAAAACAGTCCCTATCTCACCGCAACTTAGGAGAAGGGCGGGGGTGGTTGGGTGCTGGTGGGTCGGAGCGTGTTAGGCCTGTTGGCGGTGCTTCCATTGTTTGCGGCACCAGCGCATGAGCGCTTTGATGACGGGAATCGTGATGAGGATGATCCATGCAGGATGGGGCTGTCCCAAACAGAGCCACATGTAGAGGAACCAAGCGATGGCGGCTGCCGGGTAGATGACCTCGATCAGCTTAGATAAGTGGCGTTGGTCGATAAAGTCGCCAAGCGCGTAATAGACGGGAATCAGAAAGACGAGGAAGAGTCCCGTAGCCCATGTGCCGTAGACAATGCCGAGCACCAGATAGGCGAGGGCGACAAGCGCAGGGAAGGGGAATTTGTTCCATGCACGTCCGACCTTGGTGTGGAAATGCTTGCCGTGATGGTCGAGCTTGTCGTGTGCTTCCTTCCAGCTGGAAAACGTCTCGCCGTCGATGGTGACGGTGCCGTCGTCATTGGTATGCACACTATGTCCATCGTCCTCAAGCGTATCGATATGCAATCCGCCTGGCCCCACATGGACCTCTTCACCCTTGCGCTCGTTAGCCACATGGATGCCATTCCAGCCAACATGAACCTCTTCGCCTTTGTTGGGGTCAATAACGTGGATGCCGCGCGCGAGGGAAATATCGACAAGTGGCTTATCGCTGCAATCAGCGTGTTCAGTAGAAGCCTCAGCCTCCTCAGCCTTATCTGAAGCTTTGGTGCCGGCGTTGCTGTTCTGCGCCTCATCATCAGCCTGCGAGTCGTCAGTGCTATCCACCGCCTCCCCATACAGCAGCTCATCCAGCGACACGCCATACAGCGCGGCGAGCGCAATAAGGTTATCGGTATCGGGAGAGGATTCGCTGCGCTCCCATTTACTGACAGCCTGACGACTCACACCCAGCTGGGCGGCAAGCGCCTCCTGAGAAAGCCCGGCAGCCTTGCGGCGATCGACGAGCCGCTGTGCCATCGCAAGATCCATGACAGTTCCTTTCATGTGGTGACCGTAATCGAATGAGCCGAGTATGCCGAGAACAACCGGTAGCGACCACCATTTCTAGTTAGAATCTGCCCCAACCCTACCGCAACTACCGGTAGCAACCCCTAACGACCAGCCATTTCAGGACAAATGCCAGTGCAAGTAGCAGCCAAGAGCCCCCACTCAGTAAGTTGCGGTGGAATAGTTTTTGGATTCAGCCATTTGCGGACTAAGCAGGAACTATTTCACCGCAACTGAATTTCAGACCAGGCACCCGCAGCAAGAAGACGAATAGCCTCGGCGAGTATGTAAACGCAGGGCCCTCCGACCCCGCCCGACGATTTCGATTGGCGACCTTTGACGGAGTCAAGGGAGGAGCCAAATCGAAATACGTCGGGCGGGGTCGGAGGGCCCGATGGGGTGGATTCCAGCCGAGGCTATTCGTCGCCGAAGCTGATGCCCAACGCCTTGGCCTCGCGCACCAGGTCGCTCTGGGGGTCGACAAACTTGAGCTTGCCGGCGACCTCCTCGAGCGGCATGTGGCACATCTTGCCGTCACGCAGGGCAATCATGTAGCCAAACTCGCCGCGTAGGCACCCCAGTGCCGCCTCGACGCCGCACTGGGTCGCAAAGATGCGGTCCTGGGCGTCGGGTTGGCCGCCGCGCTGCGTGTGGCCGGGGATGGCGACGCGGGTCTCGCGACCAGTCTTGGCCTCGATCTCCTTGGCGATGTCGTAGACGATCGACGGACTCGTGCGCTCGGCGAGCTTTTTCTTGTACTCCTTCTTGGGCAGCGCTGCGTCCTCCTTGGAGATAGCGCCCTCGGCGACGGCCACGATGGTAAAGCGGCTGCCGGTCTCCATGCGATGCTCGATGGTCTTGATGACGTTGTCCATGTCGTAGGGGATCTCGGGAATCAAGATGACGTCCGCGCCGCCCGCGACGCCGGCATACAGCGGAATCCAACCGACCTTGTGGCCCATGATCTCGATGACAAACACGCGGCCGTGACTCGAGGCAGTGGTGTGGATGTCGTCGATGCACTTGGTGGCGACGTCGATGGCGCTCGTAAAGCCAAACGTCAACTCGGTGCCCCAGGTGTCGTTATCGATGGTCTTGGGCAGGGCGATAACGTTGAGGCCTTCTTCGCGCAGGCGGTTGGCGGTCTTGGTGGATCCGTTGCCGCCCAGCATAAACAGGCAGTCGAGCTGCAGTTTATGATAGGTGTGGACCATTGCGGGCACCTTCTCGACGCCGTCGGCCTCGGGAATGTCCAGGCGCTTGAACGGCGTGCGGCTCGTGCCCAGGATGGTGCCGCCGCGGGTGAGGATGCCGCTAAAGTCTGCCGGCGTCATCACGCGAAAACGGCTGTAGATGAGGCCCTGGTAGCCGTCCTCAAAACCATAGATCTCGATAGGCTCTTCGCTATTGGTCATGAGCGTTTTGACGATGCCGCGCATGGTGGCATTGAGCGCCTGGCAGTCGCCGCCACTGGTAAGAAGACCGATCCTGAGCATGATGAATCCTTCCGGGCAAGTTATAACATGCGCATAAGTTTACCCCCGCACACTGTTGATGCGGAGGTAAAACGTGTTAGCTCAAATGTATAGAAATGTAAGCAACGTCAGGCGAGCGTAAGGACGACGGTGCCAGCTCCTTACAGCGCGAAGGCGTCGACGTCGCCCCAGTGGCGGCGCAGCGTGATGGCGGCAGCGGGCTCGGTATTGTCAAAGACGACCGACCACTGCGTGTTGCTGGTGATGTCTTCCGGATTGGGCTCTTGCGCCGCAGCGCGCAGGGCCTTCCAAGCGACTGCCTCGTCTTGGGCACCGACATGGGCGTCGAGGACATCGGCGATGGCGATGGCGCGTTCCTTGCCATGGCCCAGTTCGCCGTTCTTTTGGTTGGGTAGCACTTCGGCACCATAGCAGGCGTAGAAGTTCGTAACCTGGCGCACGGGCGTCGCCTTGCATGCGCGGTCGGGGTCGCGCGGATCCCACTCCACCACCCGCGCGTCACCGGCGGCGTCGTTGATAAAGAAGTGGTAATCGCGTCCTGCCATGGCGTGCATGTCGTAGGCAGAAAGCAGGTCGACGGCCTCCTGCGTGGTAGCCGCGCGGTCGAGCACCAGGCGGATGGCGAGCGAAGTGTTGATGACGGGGCGCTGCGTGTCCTGGTCACAGGGTTTGGAATCCAGGGTGAGTACGGCAATGGACACGCCACATTCGTTAACACCATCGAGCTGGGCAAACGAGCCCATGAGTGCGGCGGCGCGTCCGGCGACGGAGTCAAGCGGAGTGTTATCGCCCAGGTTATTGAGGGCGGCAAACCCGATGGAGGCATAGCCGTCGCGCGGGTGATTGCGCACCAGCAGCGCTGAGGTGTCGTCCTTAAAGTCGTAATTGCGACCGGTGCGCACGCGGCCTTCGGCATCCACGGCGACAAAAGCGCTGCAGGCAAACTGGGGCGCCTGGACATGTGCCGGCACGCCGGGGAGCGCCTGCGCCACCACGGCATCGATGTAGGCCTGGTCGTCGCGCACGCCAGCGGCGATGATGCGATCAAGATCGTAGTCGTAGACGATGTCGATTACGTACAGGTCATAGCCATCCGCGTAGCCGGTCAAGCGTTTGAGCGACGCGGCGGACTTGATTTGCTTGTGATAAACGATACCGGTGGCAGCGGCAAGGCCGACGGCGACTCCCGCGGTACCGCAGGCGATGGCAATGTTACGTGGCTTCATGACGGCTCCTCTCGTCCTGTTGGTGCAATTGTCGCAAAAGGAGCGCGGGCATGATGACTCAACTTGGTGAGCGGCGCGGAACTAAGCATGGAATGAAGAGTGCGACGCTGGCGTGGCGGGGTATGCTGGAGGGGACCATCAACCCAGCGAAAGGGGAGAGCATGACGGATCAGGAAACGCCCGAGCGCGCGCACGTGACGGCCGACGATATCGAGGCTGCCAACGACCTTATCGACTTTATCGAGGCATGCCCCAGCATGTTCCATACGGCAGCGACCATTATGGCCGAGCTCGACGAGGCGGGCTTTACCTACCTGCCCGAGAATGCGGCGTGGGACATCGAGCCGGGCGGGCGTTATTACACGCAGCGCAACACCTCGAGCGTCGTTGCCTTTAAGGTGGGCGAGGACCTGGCCGCGACATGGGGCGAGGACGGCGTTGCCGGCGACTACCATTTTCAGCTCACGGCGTCGCACAGCGATTCGCCGACGTTTAAGGTCAAGGCCGTGCCCGAGCTCGACGGCGCGGGCAAGACGCTGCGCCTGAACACCGAGGCCTACGGCGGCATGATCGACTACACCTGGTTCGACCGCCCGTTGGCGCTCGCGGGCCGCGTGTTGGTGCGCGAGGGCGACCGTATTGAGAGCCGCCTGCTCGCCACCGAGCGCGAGGTCGCTATCATTCCGAGCCTTGCCATCCATATGAACCGCGGCGTTAACGAGGGCTTTGCTCCCAATCGCGCCGTTGATCTGTGCCCGCTCATCAGCGCTGGCGATCTTAAGCAGGGTGACTTTGATGCCCTGATCGCTGACGAACTGGATGTTGAGCCTGAGCAGATTCTGGGCCGCGACCTGTTCCTGGTCAACCGACAGGATGCGCGTATTTGGGGCTGGGCCGACGAGTTTATCTCGACGCCCAAGCTCGACGACCTGGCCTGCGCCTACACCTCGCTGCAGGCATTTTTGGGTGCCGAGAATGCGCACGACGTTTCGGTCTTTTGCTGCTTTGATAACGAGGAGGTTGGCTCCGAGACCAAGCAGGGCGCCATGTCGACGTTCTTGGCCGACGCGCTGCGCCGCATCAACGGGTCGCTGGGCTTCGATGACGAGTCGTACCACCGCACACTTGCCGCTTCGATGCTCGTGAGCTGCGACAACGCGCATGCCGTGCACCCCAACCACGCCGAGAAGTGCGACGCCCGCAACCAGGTTGTGCTTAACGGCGGCATCGTCATCAAGGAGGCCGCCAACCAGCACTACTGCACCGACGCCTTTAGCCGCGCGGTGTTCCAGGCCATTTGCGATGACGCCGACGTGCCCACGCAGGCCTTTGCCAACAAGAGCGATATGGCCGGCGGTTCTACCCTGGGCAATCTGTCCAATATGCAGGCGAGCATGCATGCCGTGGACGTGGGCCTGCCGCAGCTTGCCATGCACTCGAGCTACGAGACCGGCGGCGTGCGCGACGTAATGTACGCCATCCGCGCCCTCACCGCCTTCTACGAGCGTGACCTGACCATCAACGGCGCCGAAAGCGTGGAACTCTAAAACCTGCCAAAAAGGGACAGGTTTATTTTGGCAGGTTTTATCTGGGCGAATGCAAAGGGTGAAACCGAACTAGATCTGCGATACGTGGCCGCCGAGGTGCAGTGCGCCTCGGCGGCTTTTTGTGTACAGAGTACGGCTAATGCTTATAAATGCTATACATGCTTTACGTATCTACCATAGAGCTTTATGATATTTTGAAGTATTAAGGAGGGGTCATGACCACAACAGCCGCTCAGATCAACGTACGTCTCGATGCCGATCTTAAAAGGAGTGGGGACGCCGCTCTCTCCAAGGCCGGTATGACGCCGAGCCAAGCGGTGCGAGCGCTCTGGCAGCTTGCAGCATCGCTGGCCGATCGCCCCGGTGCGCTCGAGGATATCCTGCTGCCCAGTCGTGCCCGGGCGGAACAGCGCGAGCGCGAAAAGGCCGCCAAACGTAAGCTCGAGCTTATGGATCAGGGGTCGAAGCTGTTCGCTGCCGCTTGCTGTGAGTCGGGAATCGATATGGTCAAGGCTCAGCCATCGGACGACGAAGAGCTCAAACGGAATGCCTATGCGGATCGCTATGGCGAGGAGATGAGCTGGCTCTATGAGTGAGACTCCAAAGCGCATCTTGGTTGACACCAACGTGTGGCTCGATTACTTCATTCCCTCACGACGTGGTCGTTCGGTGGCGATTGAGTTTTTACGCGATGCATGCACGGCGCAGGTTGATTTGCTGTATGCGGCGACATCGTCCAAAGACCTGTTTTATTTGATTTCAAGCGAACATAAGGCATGGTATCGGCGAGAGCACGGCTCGCTTTCTCAAGATGCTGCCGTGGCGTCGACATCACTTGCATGGGATTGCCTCGACGTGTTGTCGCAACTTGCCACGTCGGTACCCTGCGACCTGAGTGACATATGGATGGCGAGCAGACAGCGTGAGCTCCATAGCGATTACGAAGACGATTTAATCATTGCGGCAGCGATACGTGCTCAGGCGGATCTACTGGTCACCAACGATGTCAAACTCTGTTCACACGCACCCGTCGCAGCAATGAGCGTAGAAGACGCAAAGAATTACTTAGCAACGCTCTAGCAATTTGAAGACCCTGCAGGTCGAATAAAAGTCAGCGAATGCCCCCAGGCAGGGCCGCGCCAGCCAGTCCCTACAGGTTGAACAAAAGTCAGCGAGAGCCCGTCTGGGCGAGCAAGGTGCCTTGAAACAAGGCGGCATTGACCTTCTGGTCATGCCGCCGAAGTTGAAAGGCAGATTGTCGTCCAGACGGGCTCGCAGCGTCGGCTCATTACGCCGTTTGTAAAACGGCGTAATTCTTAGTGTTCGATCCAGCAGCGCAGGGTCTCGCCGGCCTGCAGGTGACGCAGATTCTCCGCGGCGATGTCGACGACGTTGTTGAGCGTGGCTGCCAGGTGGAACCAGCCGGAGACGTGCGGCGTGATGAGCATGTTGGGCGCATCCCACAGGGGGCTTGTCGCGGGCAGCGGTTCGGGGTCGGTGACGTCGACCGCGGCGCCGGCGAGATGTCCCGACTCCAGAACGGCAACCAAGTCATCGGTGACCACAAGGTCGCCGCGGCCGCCGTTGGCAAAGAAGGCACCTGGTTTCATCGCGGCAAAGAACTCGGCGTTCGCCAGACCGCGGGTCTCGGGCGTGCTCGGCATAAAGGATGCGACGATGTCGGCCTCTGCCAGGCGCTCAGGTAGGGCGTCCATGCCGTCCATGTCCTCAAACACAATGGGGTAGACGAGTGGATGGCGCTTGATGCCGCGGACGTGCGCGCCCATGCCGCGGCAGAGCGTGGCAAAGTGACCGCCGATATCGCCCGCGCCCAGCACCAGCACGTTGGCGTTTTTGAGCGAGGTAACTGGCCCCAAATCCTCCCAGCGATGTTCGCGCTGCAAGTCGTGATAGCCGGGCAGGCGCTTCATCATGGAAAGGACCATGGCAAACATGTGCTCGCTCACGGCCTGGCCGTAGGCGCCCACCGAGCAAGACAGTTTGGCGTCGGCTGGCACGGTGCCGGCGGCAAGGTAGTCGTCATAGCCGGCGGTCTGCAATTGCAGCAGCTGGAGATGCTCGCATGCCGTGAGCATGTCAGAGTCGATGTTGCCCAAGATCACGTCGGCGTTGGCGACTTGTTCGCGCGTGATAGCGTCGGCGCTCGTGTAGATAAAGTCCTCGCCCGGAGCGCTCGACTCAAGAATTGCGCGATGGTGGTCGTTGACGGGCAGCAAAACCAAGATGTTCACAAGTAGTCCTTTCCGCTTGACCCGCCAAAAAGGGACAGGTTTATTTTGGCGGGTTTTATCAGGCAAAACGCTATAAAAACGCCGGGCTTCGCGATGGTTAACATATCCATCGTGAAGCCCGGCGCATCCACGGCTACCAGCTCAGCAGCTCGTAGCCGTCCTCGGTCACCACGAGCTGTACCTCGCACTGGGCCGAATCGCTGCCGTCCTTGGTGCGCACGCACCAGCCGTCGCCCTTGCTGATCTTGATGTCGGGCGCTCCGGCGTTGACCATGGGCTCGATGGTAAAGACCATGCCCGGCACCATGATGGTGTCCACATCGGGCGCCTCGGTGGTAAAGCCCACAAACGGGTCCTCGTGGAACTCCTTACCGATGCCGTGTCCGCCGTACTCGCGCACCACGCTAAAGCCGGCGTCCTCGACGGTCTTTTGTACTGCCTCGGCCATAACGGAGAGCGGTAGCCATGGCTTGACGGCTGCCAGACCCGCCTCCACGCTGGCACGGGTGACGTCGACCAGGCGCTGGCGCTCGGCCGAGACCTCGCCGATGCAGAACATGCGGCTCGAATCACTAAAGTAACCGTCCAAGATCGTGGAGCAGTCTACGTTGATGATGTCGCCCTCGTGCAGCACGTCCGTATCGCAGGGAATGCCGTGGCAGACCACATCATTGATCGAGGTGCACACGCTCTTGGGGTAGCCCTCGTAGTTGAGGTCGGCCGGCGTGCCACCGTGCTCGACGGTGTAGTCGTAGATCATCTGGTCGATCTGGTTGGTGGTCATGCCTGCGGCGATATGCTCGCCCACATAATCGAGCACGCCCACGTTGATGGCTGCCGAGCGCTTGATACCCTCGATATCGGCGGGAGTCTTGTAGAGCGTGCGAGGCAGAACCTCCCAGCCTTCTTCCCACAAGCGCTCGAGGCGCTCATCAAAGGCGCTATGGCATTTCTTGTATTTCTTGCCGCTGCCGCACCAGCAAGCGTCGTTGCGGCCGGGCACGGGTCCTTTGTCATACATGGCTAACTTCCTTTCATTCGCAGCTAGTATAGCCCACCCACGCGGCCATAAAAGTTGCGGTGATATAGTTCCGATTTAAGCGGTTTAACAGCACAAATAGGAACTATATCACCGCAACTGATGGGGCGGGATGGCGGGCACTAGCTGCTGCGTGGTTTTGCTAGTAGCTCACCTGGCAGGGAATACCGAGGGCGCGCACGCGCGCGGCAATGGCGTCGAGCACCTCGGGCGCTGCTTTGGCAAGGCCGGCGACTGGTGTCTCGCGCGCGACCGTGTAGATGGTCGCCTCCTGCGGACGAATGCGCTCAAGCGCCGCGAGCCAGGGGGCAACATACTCCTCGCCGGTATTGTCGATGAGCTTGCCCTGATACTCGCCGGTCAAAAAGATCGTCTGGATAATAACGTGACCGTCAAAGCTTGCGAACGTCTCGATCTGGTGTTCGACGTTGTAGGGGCCAACAGGCTGGTCGAGCAGCTGGATAAACGCCGGGTCGACGGTATCGAGCTTAAGAATGTTGTCGTCGACCATCATGAGCGCGTCGTGCACCTCGGGGCGGTCGGCGCGTGTGCCGTTGGAGAGCACGGCGATCTTGGAGTTTGGGGCAAGCTCGTCGCGCAGTGCGACGGCGCCGGCGATGGCCCGTGGAAACTCCGGTGCGGCGGTGGGCTCGCCGTTGCCTGCGAAGGTGATTACATCGGGGAGCTCGCCCTCGGCTGCCATCTCGCGCAGCTTTGCCTCGAGCGCTTCGAGTACCACGGCAGCCGTGTTATACGGCTCATGGCAGGGGCGCTCGGCGTTGAGGCCGTTCTCGCAGTAGATGCAGTCGAACGTGCAGATTTTGCCGCTGGCCGGCATCATGTTGACGCCGAGCGAGAGACCAAGGCGACGGCTGCGAACGGGCCCAAAGATGGGGCTGGCATTCAAAAACGTAGACATAGGCATATGCTCCTCAAGACAATTGTGCCTAAGCATAGCATCGGCTCCAAAGCAAGGTGTGGGCTCTTGCTTTACAAGTTTCGTTTTTTCACGTCGCTCATGATGCCGTGCCATGAAAAGCCTCGGGTCGGGTAAAGTTAATCTGTTAACAAGGTGTAAAGCAATGCGGGTCCATCCAACCGTGCTGACGTGCAACTGGATGAGCATTGATGATGGGGGCACAACATGGATTTTACGGTCGAGAATGCGGGCACCACGATTGCCTGTCGCGAATATGCCGACCCGGATGTGTCGCCTGATGCTCCTGCCTTGGTGTGCGTGCACGGCGCTTGTGTCGACGGCACATTTTTCGACGGCATCGCTTGTGAGCTCAGTCGCAACTACCGCGTAATTGCCTACGACCGCCGCGGCTGTGGTGGCAGCAGCGATGCGGCAGACGGCAGCTATGATCTTGCCGCTCAGGCCGCCGATCTGCAAGCCGTGATCGAACACGTTGGCGCTCCGACAAATGTGCTTGCGCACAGCGCCGGTACGTTGGTGGCGCTGGAGCTTCTTCGTACCGAACCCCATCTCGTCGCCCGTGCGATTCTGCATGAGCCGGCTGTGTCGGCCGAAGGCGTCGGCATGGGCGCAGCCCCGGTTTTGCTCGATATGATTGCGGCTGGAAAGGTTTCAAGGGCGCTCCGGCTTTTCTTGGGAGCCCTCGGCGACTTGGACCCCGAGGCTCCTGGAACGACCGAAGCGGAAGCCAAACATGCCCTGCGCAATGGTCGTTGCTTCATGGCCAATGAATACGGGATTACTATGACCTGCGTTCCCGATTGGGATAGCGTTCGCGCGTCAAAAACGGTGGCCGCCGTGCTCCTGGGCGAGCTCTCGATTGGCACGCCCCGCGAGGCTGGCACGCGAGCGGCTGCCGAATATCTCGATTGCCCCCTCGTGACAATCCCGGGCGCGCACAACGGCCTGCGCGATCGCCCGGCAGCGGCTGCCCAGACTGTCCGTAGCATCCTGGAGCTCTAGCAGCCGTAAAAATCAAAACAGTCTTCACTCGCAAACGTTTCGGCCGTGTTAACAAATGTGCTCAAAACCTCACGTCTGCGGCTTCAATCGCGCCGCCTGCCAACTCATAAAAATGTAACAGCATTCACGTGCTTGCCTGCATCGGCAAGGTGTTACCCTTGTAACATTTGGAACCCACCGCTACCATGCGAAACTATCGAAAGGGCCCCATATGCTCAATAATCACGAGGTCAATCTAACCGACGAGGAGGCTGCCGCCGAGGTCGCCCGTGTCGCGAAGACCTACCCCGTGGTGCGTTTGCTGTCGGCCGATCAGATTAAGAGTGAGCCTAACTGCCTGCTCGCCGGTGATCGGTGTCCTTGTCTGCGTCAGTCAAGTCTTGAGGCTTTGGCAGACTCCGATGAGGTGTCGGAGCAACTGCTCAATGATGGCACTGAGTACCGCGCCCGTCTACGCCCTTTGAAGGTCGAGGGCGAGCCTCACGTCTTGCTGATGGTGCGTCCGATCGATGAGCAAGAGGCCGCAGAAGAGGACCTTGTCTACACCGACGTGCTGACGAATGTGCGCAATCGCCGATATTACGAGGAAAAGCTCCGTAGCACCCGCGTGAATGCCGGCGTTGCGGTGATCGACCTTGATGATTTTAGGGTCTTCAACGATACGTGTGGCCGTCATGCCGGCGACCTTGCGCTCGGTGCTGTGGCGACAGCCATGCGCAGCGGAATCCGTTCGACTGACGAGCTTGTGCGCTATGGCTGCGACAAGTTTGTGGTTGTCATGCCCAATATTCCCTCCGATGACTTCACCCGTCGCCTGCATCAGGTGTCCGATGCCGTTCGTTCCACGATTATTCCGGGCCATGAGTACGTGAGCTTGACGGCATGTGTTGGTGGCGTTCGCATTCATGGCGAGACGGTCGATGAGGGCGTTGGCCGCGCTGCCCAGTTACTGAGCCGCGCTAAGGCAAAAGCCGGTACGGTCGTGACCGATGCCGATTCCATCGAGGCCTTCCAAAGCGAAAAGCCTTTGGTGCTTATTGTCGATGACTCCGAGATGAACCGAGTCATTCTCAACGAGATGCTCAAGGACGAGTATTGTATCCTCGAGGCCGATAACGGTCGTGCGGCGCTCGACATGGTCGACCGCTATGGCGATGAGTTGTCGCTCGTGCTGCTGGACATTATCATGCCGGGCATAAGTGGCTTTGAGGTACTGGCCGATCTGTCGCGCCGATCGGGTATCGACAATCTGCCTGTCATCATGATCTCGAGCGAAGATTCCGATGATATGGTTCTGCGCGCGTACGAGCTGGGCGCCTCGGACTATATCAACCGCCCGTTTGACTCCCGTGTCGTGCGCCGCCGTGTAAGCAACACCATCCGCCTATACGCCAAACAGCGCCGCCTGACGAACCTGCTGTCCCAGCAGTACAACGAGCGCGTCAAGAACAGTCGCATGCTCATCGACATCATGGCCGGCGTCATGGAGCTTCGCAACGGCGAGAGCGGCAGACACGTTACGAACATCGAGAAGCTGACCGAGCTGCTGCTTGGCTGTCTGGTCCAGCGTAGCGGCACGGTCTCCCTCGACAATGAGGAACGCTCTACGATCGCCCTGGCTTCGGCGCTGCACGATATCGGCAAGATGTCGATTGACGATGCGATCCTCAACAAGCCCGGGCGCCTTACGCCCGAGGAGTTCGAGATCATGAAGACGCATACCACGATCGGCGCCGATATGCTGCTTAAGCTGGGTAGCCATCACGCCGGCAATGCGCTTATGGAATATGCGTACCAGATTGCGCGTTGGCATCACGAGCGCTGGGACGGCAAGGGTTATCCCGATGGCCTCAAGGGCGACGATATCCCCATCGCCGCGCAGGTGGTTTCGGTGGCTGACGTGTACGATGCTCTGACGAGTGTGCGTGTGTACAAGGACGCTATCCCGCACAAGGAGGCGATCCAGATGATCCTGGACGGTAAGTGCGGCACCTTTAACCCGCTGCTGCTCGATTGCCTGCTCGAGGTGCAAGACCAAATTGCCGAGACGTTGGCACGCCCCGCCGACGTCGTTGCGTTTCCCACGATTTAGTTTGACCAAAGGAGTTTTAATCCATGATTTCCATGCGTGAGGCGTATGAGAAGATCGGTGCCAATTATGATGACGCTTGCGCTCGGCTGATGGGCGAGGAAATGCTTGCCCGCTTTGCCCTCAAGTTTTTGGATGACGAGAGCATGGGCAAGCTGGAGGCCGCCATGGCGGCAGGAGACGCCGAAGGTGCGTTTATGGCAGCGCACACGCTCAAGGGCGTGAGCCAGAACCTGGGATTCGATAATCTGTACGAGCCGGCGGTTGTGGTGACCGAAGCGCTGCGCGGCGCCGATGCCGTTGACGGCGCTCGCGAGGGAATGCATGCGCTGCAGCAGCAATATGCGGCAACGATGTCGGCCTTGCGCGAGGCGGCCGAGTAAGAGCTCGCGAGCTTTGATGACTATGAGAGTTGATAATCTCCCGTTTTAGGCCCGGTGGCGGCCTCAAAGTGGGAGATTGTCCACTCTCGTTCGATACATGTCCAAAAATCCACTCTCACCCCTTCTGATTAGTGAATGGCCCATGCGCACTGGCGGGGCTTTCCGCATGCAATCCATATCGTTGTTCGATAAACTGTTCGAATAACGATAGAGTCGATGAGGGTGAGTGTATGTCCAACAGCGTTCAGCGTATGGCCAAGGCGGGCGAGACTGTAAGGAAGCTTGGCTTTTGCATGGCGGTCGTTTTTGCGGGAATGCTCGTCGCTTTTGCCGCGTTGGCTGTTTACGTGATCTGGTATGCGGTTGCAAACGTTGTTTCTGTCGATTCTTTCGGTGTCGTGACGCTTCTCGATGGCGGGAGCATCGTTATCCCAAGCGGGCTGTGCCTGGCACTCGTCGTGGGTGTTTCGCTTGTCGTTCTGTGCGGAATCAGCCATAACATCTCTCGGGGCGTCTCGCCCTTTACCAAGGCGCATGTGCGGCTTATCCGTGTTCTTGCACTTGCCTTTGCTGTTAACGCCGTGGTTTCGTTTGTTGGTGCCTATGAATCGGTCAATCTCACCATTGGCGGACTGGAGCTTTACATCGTGCCTCATTCCTTCGTTATTGAGATTTGCCAAGGCGCTACCTTTGATGCGGGGTCGTTTATCGGCGCAGTTGTCTGCTTGTTTATCTCGGCGATCTGGAGTTATGCCTCGCTGCTCCAAGAGCAGTCTGACGAGCTTGTGTAGGAGGAAGCATGAGCTATCTCATCATTGAGCTTGAGACACAGCTGCTTAAGACCGGAAAGACCAGCGCTGATCTGATTCGTGCCACGGGGCATACTCCGGCTAATATTTCAAAGCTTAGAAACGGAAAGATAAAAGCTATTCGCCTTAAGACGCTTCTCGATATCTGCGATGAACTTGATTGTCAACCGGGAGATATTATTCGGCGCGTGAGCGAGAAAGAGCTTGAGGAGCTTATTGTCGAACGCGCAAAAAATGTCGTGAGGCAGATGCGGGATGGCGGAGGCAACGAGGCGTCACTTCCGACATCAGTCTTCGCTGTCGATTTGAGCGACGAGTAGCTTAAGGCAAACAACTAAAACGAAATATCAGCGTGAAGGGACCCGTGTCTAACACGGGTTCTTTCTTTTAGATTATCTTGACAAATATGAGTTATCGAAAAACAATAACAACAATGGAAAACGATAAAAGAAAGAAGGAACGATATGGGCGGTTTTGCTATCAAGCAGGACGGGAGTTCGATGAGCGTATCAACGATAAAGTTATCAAAGGTGTCAAAGCGCTATGGGAAACGACGCGTTTTGCATGACGTTTCCTTCGAGGTGAATCAGTCTGAACTTTGTGCCCTTGTCGGTGCAAACGGTGCGGGCAAAAGCACGCTTATTAAAATCGTCTTGGGCCTCTGCGAGCCATCGTCGGGGAGCGTGGAGCTCTTTGGAGGCAAATCAAAAAGAGAGCTTGGCCTGATGCGGATGCGTGTCGGCTATGTGCCAGATTCCAGCGGAGCATACCAATCCCTCAGTGCGGTTGAGAATCTCCAAATCCGATGTTCGGAATGGGGGCTTGATGCGAATTGTGAGATTCCTCGCGTTTTGAGCCTAGTCGGGCTGGACGTCGAAGAGAAAAAGAGCGTGAGCAGTTTTTCTCTGGGAATGAAACGGCGGCTGGATATAGCTACGGCTTTGTTGGGTGACACTGATCTGCTTATTTTTGATGAGCCAGCAAACGGGTTGGACCCGCTGGGCATCGAGAGTATATGGGCCCTTATCGGTCGATTGAATCGAGAACAGGGTACGACCATGCTCATCTCTAGCCATGATTTGGATGAGCTGGCATTGGTTGCAACAAGCTGCCTGTTTCTTCATGACGGTAAACTGCTGAAAAAGGAATCGATGGACGTCATAAGGGATGAGGCGCCATCCCTAAAAGAGTATTACAGGCGCTTGATGAAGGCGGTCTCGCTATGAAGCGGGCGATCCATCCCATAAAGGCAGATATGATGCGTTTGCAGCGGATGTTTCCGGCGAAGTTTGGTCTTGCGCTTATGCTGGCGTTCGGCCTTCTCTTCGGCATCTTTCTAAAAAACGGAACAACGTTGCTCGCCTTTGGCAATAGCATTTTTGGGGAGGATATTGGCTTCTGCTGGAATGTAATCGATCCTTCTGCACCCGATGAGTCCCTTGTGCGCAGCGCTTTTGCCGGTACGTCTCTGTTCGTACCGCTCATCGTTTGCCTGGTGATTTTACAGGAGCGCGGCTATGAAGAGGGATACCGAATTTCTATGGCAAGAGGTCTCGCCCGCTTTAATGGCGCTCTAGCACATGCATTTTCGTCTGCTTTCATAATTGGCGCAGCATATAGTGCGCTTTGCCTTCTTCTTTTTGCAATAGCCGTAACGCGTGGAGGGCAAAACTACGTGCATGGCATGCTGGCTGCATTTTTGCCTGCAATGATAGTCAACGCCGTATTGGTGATATCGGTTGCGCTGGAGACGGTGACCATCTATCGGATTACGGGCAGCGCTGTATTGAGCGGGGCCGTGGTGATAGTTGGATTTGTCATGAGCTTGACGCTCTACGGAACTTACCTTCAGACGCCCATGCCGTCCTTGCGATGGATCTTCTTTCTCCCGGGGCCGTACCTTGGAGTCGGATGTGCCCTTGGGTATAGCGATATGGGGCAGCTGACGCTTCTGGGATATGGTGCGGCAGCCAGCTGTCTATCGGTATTGATTTACGCTCTCGTGAGCTTTCGTGCTGGGGGTGTGCTCAATGGCTCGTCAGACTAGAAGATTCCTTCATTCAGAATTGAAGCATGTGAGCAAATGGACGTACGCCTTAATCCTGGTAACTTATGCGTGCATGGTGGTATTGCAGCTTAATTCTTTCCCGATGTGGTTCTGTAGCCTCCGTGAGAACAGTTTCTTGGGCTTTTTCCCAGACCCGACGCTTCGGCTATCGGCAGAGGATGTCCTTCTATTTGGTAATGCAGAGGTTTTTCGCGGTCTGCTGTTCAACGTAGCCCCGTTGGCTCATGCATTGTTCTTTCCGTTCATCGCGGCTTGCATTGTGCCGCGCTTTGTCAGTTCGGGCTTTATTGAGGACCCGTGGGGGTTGTCGGAGGCTCGGGGAGGGAAGCGTGCGTGCGCTATCGTTGCGCGAGTGGTGCTGTCTTCTTTTGCCCTTTTGGGCGCGTTTATCCTGTCGAGTGTCGTTTTGTACTGTCTTAACTGCGCAATCGTTTTGGATGCTCAGCAGTGTTTCAACCTGAATATGTTTTGCGATCGACTTCTTCTGGCGAGTGCGGTCTGCCTTGCATACGTGGTCTCTTGCGTGATCGTTGTTTCCTATTTTGGGTCCGGCTTCGGTCCTATTGGCATGCTGTTGCTTGTCAACGTCGTAGCGATCTACATACAGGTCGGGGCCAATTTCATGCTTCCGCTTCCAGCCTCGATGCTCATGTGGATTTGCGGCGTGACCCCGTTGGGGAATGGTCAATGCATCTCGATTTTAATTGACTGCCTCATAAACGTAGCAAGCGTTTTTGCCACTTGCTTTACCGTCGACCGATTACGGTCGAGATTTCTCTGATTGTTTGTGAGGGATAATCATACCGAGCATATCAAATACAGGGGGGGCGGGCACCGTAGCTGGTGTCCGCCCCCCCCGGCTTAGGAGGCTTTAACCTGAGTGGTTCGCGAGCTAGCGGGCCTGCTTTACCTTAGCTGCTGCCTCGACAAACGACTTCCACAGGTTAAAGTCGGTCTCGAGCGTTTGCCAGGTGTACTCGGGGTGCCATTGCACGCCCAGGCAGAACGGCTGGCCCTCGACCTCGATGCACTCGGGTACGCCATCGGTTGCCTTGGCGACCAGGCGCGTGCTCTTGCCCAGGCGGTCGACGCAGCAGTGATGTGCCGAGTTGGTCTGGATGAGCCTGTGCCCGCCAACCGCGCGCTCCAGCAGCGAGCCCGGCACGACCTCGACGGGATGCACAGGGTCGTTGAGCACGTGGGTATGGCGCCACTGCGTGCGGCCCTCGCGCGCGCCCAGGCTCGGCACGTCCATGCACAGGGTGCCGCCGGTGGCGACATTGAGCAGCTGCGTGCCGCGGCAGGTGGTAAAGAGCGGCTTCTTGGCGCGAAGCACCTCGCTAACCAGCTTAAACTCAAAACTATCGCGGATCTCGCAGCAGAGGGTGGGGTCGTAGGGTCGATCATCGCCCCAACGTTTGGGATTGACATCGGGGCCGCCGGGAATGGCGATACCGTCAGCGATTTCCACGTAATGACGGATAACGTCGACGTCTTCAGTAATGGACATCTGCAGCGGCAGACCGCCGGCGGCAAGAATGGCGTCGACAAAGACGCTCGCAATTTCCTCGTTGGGGGAGAGCGTCTCGCTCAAATAGGGCTTCGCTTCTTCCCAGCGTGGTGCTACCAGGATAAGCGGGCGGTCGGCGGGATCGACGTCGACGTGCGGAGTGTAGGACGATGAGGTGCGGGTTCCGATCATGGGTGCGGCTTTCGAATCCGGATGGACATGGCACAGGGGTGGCGCGGGACAAACGTTACTGATGAATTTGCCCGCGTGGCAATTGGGTTAGTGGCCCTTGATGGAGTTGAGGAAGTCCTGGGCGCGTTGGGTCTTGGGATGGTCAAAGAACTCATCGGGCGTGCCGGTCTCCACGATCTGGCCGTCGGCCATAAACACGACGCGGTCGGCTACACGGCGGGCAAAGTTCATCTCGTGTGTAATCACGATCATCGTCATGCCCTGTTGGGCCAGGCGAACCATGACCTCGAGCACCTCGTTGATCATCTCGGGGTCAAGGGCGCTCGTGGGCTCATCGAAGAGCATGGCCTTGGGCTGCATGGCGAGCGAACGGGCGATGGCCACGCGCTGCTGCTGGCCGCCCGAAAGCTGTGCGGGCACCTTATCGGCCTGTTCGGCAACGCCCACGCGGCTCAACAGATCCATGGCGCGCTCACGAGCCTCCTCCTTGGAGACGCCCAGCACATCGACCGGTCCCAGCATGACGTTCTGCAGCACCGTCATATGTGCGAACAGGTTGAACTGTTGGAACACCATGCCCAACTCGGCGCGCATGCGGGCAAGATCCTTGCCTTCCTGCGGCAGGGGCTCGCCTTCGATGAGGATCTCGCCCGAGTCGATGGTCTCCAAGCGGTTGATGGTGCGGCACATGGTCGACTTGCCCGAGCCCGAGGGACCGATCACAACGACGACCTCGCCGCGGTCGACCGAGAGATTGATGTCGTTGAGGACGTGTAGATCGCCATAGTGCTTATCGACGTGCCTGAGCTCGATCAGCGGCTGATTGCCGGTGGAAGAGGTGCTCTGTGCCATGGTGCTCGGCTCCTTATAACTCGAAATGGTAAAGCGTTAGCGGATGATGGTCGCGCCGGTCTTGTGCGAAACGTAGACAGCGGCCTTGTTGATCGCGACGTTGATGAGGATATAGATGACCGCGATCACCAGGTAGACCGACACGAGGGCATCGTAGTTGGTAATGAGCACGCGGGCATTTTGCATGAGGTCGGGGTAGCTCACCACGTAGGCGACGGTGGTGTCTTTGACGACGACCACAAGCTGCGAAATCAACGACGGAATGATAAACCGAATAGCCTGCGGCAGGACGATTTTAAAGGTGATTTTAGCTTTGGAGAGACCGAGTGCCTGGGCCGCCTCGACCTGGCCGCGCGGTACGGCGTTGACGCCGGCACGGAAGATTTCGGCCAGTACACCGGCTGCGGCGAGCGCGACGGGAAGCGTGAGCATCCAAAACGACGGCAGCGCAATCTTGTACTGGGGCAGCACCAAAAAGAAGAAGTAGATGAACAGAAGGCTCGGCACGCCGCGGAAGAAATCGGTGAGCACGCGGCAGACCAGCTGCAGCGGCTTAATGTCGCTGGTGCGACCGAGCATAAGGGCAAGGCCGAGCACCAGCGCGATGGCGCCGGCGGTGAGTGCGACTTTAACGGTGCCCTCAAAGCCGGCAAGCAGGAACTTCCAGGTGGTGAGGTGCGTAAAGAAATACCAATAGTGGACCGAAAGCTGACCGGTCACATAAAAGCGCTGCAGCACGAGGGCAGCGAGCGCGGCGACGGCAACAAGCGAGATGGCGGTGCCGATGCGAATCTTGGCGCGCATCTTGGGGCCGGGAGCCTCGTAGAGCGCATCGCGCATGGTGAGCGCGGGGGAGGAGTGCTTGCTCATCGGAGGATCCTCACCTTCTTATCGATGTAGTTGCCAATGTGGCTCACCACAAAGGCTGTGCCCAGGTAGCCGAGCGCCGAGATAAAGAACGCGGCGACGCCGCCGAGCGAGCGCGTGTTGATATAGCTCACCACGCCGGTGAGCTCCTGGGGCTTAAGCGGCACCTGACTGCCGAGCGCGGTGGTGAGCATGACGGCGATAAAGAGGTTGGTCATGGGCAGCACGCTCGAGCGCAGTGCCTGCGGAATCACGATCTTGGCGAGGATGCGGTTGAAGCTCATGCCCAGCGAGCGGGCGGCTTCCACCTGGCCGACGCCGACGGTGTTGATGCCGCTCATAAAGTTCTCGGAGCCAAAGGCAGAACCCAAGAGCACTGTGGCGACGATAACGCAGGTGCGATAGGGCAGGACGACCTTGAGCGGCGGCAATGCGTAGACGACGATGATGAGCAACGCAATGCCGGGGATGTTACGGAAGACCTGGACATACAGGTCGCCAAAGACGCGCAGCGGCTTGAGCGGCGACACGCGCATCACGGTGACGGCGACGGCCAGCACCATGGCGATGGCAAACGACTCAAGCGTCATGCCCCAGGTTGCGAGCAGCGCGTCAATGTAGTTCTGGCCATAGAGCGACCAGAGCTCGGAGAGACTCATGCGGACCTCCCGCCGATAAGGAAAGGGGCTCCCGTGTGTACGGAAGCCCCGACAACTCAGTGAAGAAACAGTTTAGCGCAATAAAGCGCGCCGTGCGTTTCCGTATGGTTTCGTTGCGGCCGTTACTAGGCGCGTTGCCTAGGCGCCGATTTCGGGCAGCTCGGGAACATTGGTGTCGCCCGTGCGGTCGCCGATGCAGATCTGCCACAGCTCGGTCCAGGTGCCGTCGTCCTCAATCTTCTTAAGGAAGTCGTTGACGAAGGCGACGCCGTCGGAATCGAGCGGCAGGCCGATGCCATAGGGCTCCTTGCTGCCGAAGGGCTTGCCGGCAATCTTGTACTTACCGGGCTCGCGGACCAGGGCGCTCTGCTGCATGTTGTTGTCGATGACGTAGGCGTCAACGCGGCCCTGCTGAAGTGCCTGGCGGGCCTCCTCGTCGGTCTTGAACTCCTGCTGGCTGGCCTTGGGAGCGAGCTCCTCCAGGATGGCAGGGCCGTTGGAGCCGGACTGGACGGCGACGTTCTTGTCGGCCAGGTCGTCGACGCTCTTGATGTCGTCGTTGTCGGCGAGCACCAGGATGGCCTGCTGGGTGTAGTAGTAGGGACCGGCAAAGGAGACGAGCTTCTTGCGATCGTCAGTGATGGTGTAGGTGGCAAAGACGGCGTCGACCTGGCCGTTCTGCAGGACGGACTCGCGCGTGTCCGAGGTCACCTGGGTGATCTCGACCTTGTTCTCGCCCAGAATGTAGTTGGACAGAAGCTGTGCGATACCGGCGTCGAAGCCGCGGGTCTGACCGTCTTTCTCGTTGAGGAGGGAGAAGAGCGTGGAGGTCTGAACGCCACCGATCTTAAAGACACCGGCGTCCTTGACGGCCGTGGCCCAGGTGCTGGCGGCGATGGCATCGTCATCGGCCTTGGGGCCGTTGTCGACGAGCTTGTCGAATGCCTTAGCGTCGAGCGTGGTGGAAGCCTCGGCATCTTCGGAGCTCTTGGAAGAGCCGGCGGCGGAACCCTTGTCGGCCTCGGCGCTGGTGTCGGAGCAGCCGGCAAGACCAAGGCCGGCGACGGTTGCGAAGGTGGCGGCGACGAAGCCGCGGCGGTCGAGAACGACCTGCTGGGAGAGGTTCTTGCTCATGGTAGAACACCTTTCTCAATAAAATCCCTAGCGGTTGAGTAGAGTTATACCCTATCGCGCTCAAATGGGTCAACACGAAATAACTCAGAAACATACTTACCTTATGGGTTATTCAACCTACCAAAAAGGGACAGGTTCACAGGCACCTTCGTGGTGGTTTTGACCGATGCAACGGCATGCCTTACTGTTTTGTCTCAATCTGTAACATCTGCAGCCATTTTTGCCGAGTAACTGTTACAGATTGAGATTTTCTCTTCAGGGGGATTCGAATGTCTCAATCTGTAACAGTTAGACGGCCAAAAGGTCTCTATCTGTTACAGATTGAGACAAAGGTCAGGGACTAAGACGGTTTGTCTAGATCTGTAACAGGTAGACGGGAATTCGGGCCCTAGATGTTACAGATCGAGATAATCGCGCCGCGAAAATAAAAACCTCCGCAGGGGTGCTTTCCTTGCGGAGGTTTTCTTACTCGTTGAGTAGCCTTACGGCTTCGGCGGCCATGTTCTCGACCGTCATGCCGTTCTGAGCGAGCAACTCTTTGGGGTCGTAGCGGTCGGGGAAGCCCTTGGCGATGCCGAAGGTGCGCGTGCGCACGGGCGTGCAGGCCAAGTAGCACGCGACACGCTCGCCCCAGCCACCGTCCAAGATGCCGTCCTCGAGAGTGACGACAACGCGATGCTCGGCGGCAAGGCTGTCGAGGAACTCACGGTCGAGCTCAGTTGCATAGCGCGGGTTGACGAGCGTGGCCTCGATGCCGTACTCGGCAGCCAAGCGGTTTGCCACGCGCTCGCCCAACTCAAAGAAATCGCCAAGCGCGAGCACGGCCACGTCGCGACCCTGGCGCACCACGTTGTAATGAACGGCGCCGTAATCGGCGTCCTCGGCAGGCGCCAAGTCGGGGCGGCTTACCAAGCCAATGCCCGGCACGCGAATCGCCACGGGATGCTCGCGGTGATCGAGCGACCAGCTCAGCATGGACAGATATTCCTCCATACAGGCCGGCGCCAAGTAGTGCATGTTGGGAAGACCGCTCAGCATGGAAATATCAAAGAACGAGAGGTGCGTCTCGGATGTGGTGCCAAAGATCGACGCGCCAAATACCAGGATGGTTGCGGGGGCGTCGTTGAGGCACAGGTCGTGCCACAGTTCGTCGTAGGCGCGCTGCAAAAACGTGCCGTACACACCAAAGACTGGCTTGGCACCCGAGCGGGCGAGCGCGGTGGCAAAGGTCACGGCGTGTTCCTCGGCAATGCCCACGTCGACAAACTGCTTGCCTGCCGCGGCGCGAAGCTCGGGTGTAAAGCCCATGATGTAGGGCGTGGCAGCCGTGATGCCCACAACCTGCGGATCGCGCTCGATGGCAGCGCTCAGGGCCTCGCCCGTAATATCGGCATAGGTGCGCGGCGCAGGCTCGCTCGGATGGCCCGGGCAGAGCTTGCGCCCAGTCGCCATGTCAAACGGACCCACATGATGCCAGCGCTCGGGGTCGCTCTGGGCTGGCTCAAAGCCCTTGCCCTTTGCGGTGGAGACGTGCAGCACGATGGGATGATTGATATCGCGCAGCTCCTGCAACGCGTCGACCAGGGCCAACACATCGTTGCCGGCGTCCAGATAGCGGTAGTCGAGTCCCATGGCGCGGAAAACGTTGCGCTCGCAGGTGCCGTTGCTGGCGCGCAGCTCGGCCAGATTGCGATACAGGCCACCGTGGTTTTCGGCGATGGACTGGTCGTTGTCATTGACGACGATGATCAAGTTGCTGTCGAGCTCGGCGGCATTGTTAAAGCCTTCAAACGCCAGACCGCCCGAAAGCGAACCGTCGCCAATGATGGTAATGACGTTGTAGCTGTCGCCCGCCAAATCGCGGGCGTGTGCCAAGCCGCAGCCCAGGCTCACCGATGTGGAGGTATGACCCATGGCGAACAGGTCGTGCTCGGACTCGTCGGGATTGGCAAAGCCAGAAGCCTCGCCATAACGCTCCGGATCGATATAGGTGTACGCGCGCCCAGTCAGCGCCTTGTGGGCGTAGGTCTGGTGCGAAACGTCAAAGACAATCTTGTCGATGGGGGAGTTAAACACGCGATGAAGCGCAACCGTAAGCTCAACGACGCCCAAGTTGGGGGCAACGTGTCCGCCGACGGCGGCGGAGCTTTCGAGGATGGCGTGGCGGATCTCGCCGCAGAGCAGCGGAAGCTCGGCGCGGTCGAGAGCCTTGACGTCCTCGGGCGTTGTCGTTTGCGTAAGCAGCATCGTTGTGGGTTACTCCATGCGAATCGAGCGCCGGCGCTCCCTCGGCCGGCACAATTGCACAAAACAGTCTCGCACATTTTGGCGTTTGATATGTGACGGCGGCGCGGTAATTCGCCAACTGGCGGGGCAAAACGTTTTGTCCGATGCCATACTGGTAGATTCGATGATGATTTTATTCAATGCGTGCAGGCCGTGGCTTGCCGCCGTGAGCCGCTGGAAGGAGGCAGCATGTCTGATGCCGTTCGTGCCGAGAAAATCGCGCACGAGGTCGACGATGCCGCCCGTCAGCTGGCCCAGGCGGGCCGCTTGGACCTGACGCACGAGTTTATCCAGCATGGCGACGTGACGGTCTATGCACACGTGACTTCGGTAGCGCGGGCGAGCCTGTCCTTTGCCGAGTGCTTGGGCCGTGCTGGCATTTCGGTCGACCGCGCCTCGCTGCTGCGCGGGGCCCTGCTGCACGATTACTTTCTCTATGACTGGCACGATCCCGACCCAAGCCATCGACTGCATGGCTTTCGTCACCCGTTTTTTGCCCTGGCGCGTGCGGAAGAAGATTTTGAGCTGACGTCGCGCGAGCGGAATATCATCGCGCGCCATATGTTTCCGCTGGTACCGGTGCCGCCGACATGTCGTGAGGCATGGATTGTGTGCCTGGCCGATAAATGGTGCGCGCTGCGTGAGACGGTCGCCGGCCGTCTGCGGCGCAAGGACGAGGCTGACGATGGCGTGAACAGCGAATCGAACGAAAAGAGGAGTGGGTAGACGGTGGGAACCGCGATCGACATGGCATTTGACGGCGCGACGCTTGCCGCCTGTCCGCTCTCGGCGCTGGTACTCTCGTTTGCCTTCTACGGTTTTTGCGGCTGGGTATGGGAGTCGACAGTCTGCGCCATGCTCAACCACGGACGCTTTGCCAACAGCGGCTTTTTGCTAGGGCCGTGTTGTCCCATCTACGGTGCGGGCGGCATCGCGTGCTGGCTTTTGCTGCGCGGGATTCCGGATGCCTCGAGCCAGTTTGTCGCCGCGGCGCTTGTATGCAGCGTGATCGAATACAGTGTTGGTGTGCTGTTGGAAAAAACAACAGGCGCGCGCTTTTGGGATTACTCGCATCTGCCGTTTAACCTGCACGGACGCATCTGTTTGTACTGGGCCTGCGCGTTTGGCTTGGGTGCGCTGTGCATTTGCCGTTTAGTGGAGCCGGCATTGCTGGGGCTGCTTGCCCATCTGCCGGTGCTGATTGTGCGGCTGTCCGCCTTTATCGTCGCTGTCGCGATGATGGGCGACGCAGTGTGTTCTTTGGCCAGCTGGCGTCGCCTGTCCGACCAGCTGGAGTGCGTCCGGGCCGACCTTGCCGACCGCATCAACGAGTCGCTTGCCGATGCCTCGGACTCAATGCTCGAGCGCATTCCTGAATCGACGATTGACTCGGTGACACAGACGCACATCCGTAGCCGTGCCGTTAACGCGTGGCTGGCCGAGCTGGGTGACGCCGCGCTCGATGCCCTGCGCGAGAAGGCTTCGATGCCGACGTTTATCTCGGATGGTGCTCGCGGCCTGGCGCTCGCTGCCCGCCGCGTGGCCGATGCCGCGCCGAGCATGCCGCGTCCGTCGCTCAGTCGTCGCCTTGCCGGCAAGCGCATGAGCCGTCCGGTGCCGAGCGTGTCGCTCAGCCGCCGCGACCTACGCTTCTTCAACGCCTTCCCGCGCCTGCGCATCAATCGCTACGAGGGCGTCATCCGAGCTACCGACCTCCGCGACCGAGCCCGCGAGCTGTTCCGGCGCTAGCCGGGACGGACGCGCTCACGGCTTCCTTGCTCGCGTATTTCCCGTTGGTTTCGCGTCCGTTGCCGCGCCATTTCCAAGATTACGGCACCGTTTCCATTCGACAGCGCAGCGTTTAACAACGCCGTATCTGGTCTACACCAGTTGCCCCTCGGCCGCATCATGAGCGCCGACAACGTTCATGCGACCAAGGGGGAGAGAATGTACGATACGGGATCGACAACGTTTATGCTCATCTGCACCATGCTCGTGTTTTTAATGACACCGGGTCTGGCGTTTTTCTATGGCGGCCTGTCCAGGCGCAAAAATGTTATCAACACCATGCTTATGTGCTTTGGCGCCATTGGCCTGGTTGGTGTGCTGTGGATTGTCGTCGGCTGGTCGCTGGCCTACGGCGGCGACGGCTCGAGCCCGTTTATTGGAGGCCTTGACCAGCTGCTGTGCCTGCCGGTGCTCAACCAAGTGCTGCAGGCGGCCGAGGGCAATGCCGCGGACGGTGCCGTCTACCCTCAGATCATCAACATCGCCTTCCAGATGGCATTTGCCATGATCACGGCCGCTATCGTCACAGGCAGCTTGGCCGGCCGCGTTAAGTTTGGTGCCATGACGGCCTTCCTGGGCATATGGCTGCTCGGGGTCTATGCGCCGCTCGCCCACATGGTCTGGGGCGGCGAGGGCTCCTTTATCGGTGACATCATCGGTGCGCTCGACTTTGCCGGCGGCGATGTGGTGCACATTTCGTCCGGTCTTACCGGCCTGGTCCTCTGCTTAATGCTCGGCCGTCGTCGCGGTTTTGGCATGGTGAGCTATCGTCCGCATAACGTACCGCTTGTGGCGCTGGGCGCCGGCCTGCTTTGGTTTGGCTGGTTTGGCTTTAACGGCGGCAGCGAGTTTAAGGCCGACGCCGTGGCGGCACTCGCCATCCTTAACACCGTGACGGCCAGCGCGGCGGGCATGGTTTCGTGGCTTGTCGTTGAGCGCGTGCACACCGGTCGCCCCACGCTGGTGGGTGCCAGCACCGGTCTGGTTGCAGGCCTTGTGGTGGTCACGCCGGGCGCGGGCTTTGTCGAGCCGTGGGCGGCGCTGGTCATGGGCCTGATCGTCTCGCCCGTCTGCTACTTGGCTATCAGTCATCTCAAGACCAAGTTTGGCTACGACGATGCGCTCGACGCGTTCGGTTGCCACGGTATCGGCGGTATCTTGGGCGGCGTGCTCACGGGCCTGTTCTGCGTGCCGGAGCTCTCGTGGACCGGCAAGGGCGGCCTATTCTACACGGGCGACGTGTCGC
This sequence comes from Collinsella sp. AF33-16, assembly GCF_003475325.1. GTDB lineage: Bacteria > Actinomycetota > Coriobacteriia > Coriobacteriales > Coriobacteriaceae > Collinsella. Next base: position 78,913 of record NZ_QRQC01000007.1, read on the forward strand.
TGCTCATCTCGCAAATTTTGGGCATTGTGGTGACGGTCGCTATTGTACTGGTGCTCGACTTGGTGATCGCCGCGGTGGTCAAGGCGCTGTTCCACGGCAGCCTGCGCGTGGACGAGGCAGACGAGGCGCTGGGCCTGGATGCGAGTCAGCACGGCGAGAGCGCATACCCTTCCTTCTCGGGACTCGATTAGCGGCACGGGTTTCCCAGGCACCCGACCTTGCCCCTCAAACCGTCGCTTGCGTACCGAAGTACGCGGCGCTCCTCTTTCGGGGCAATCTCGGGCACCTGGAAAACCCGTGCCATGTGAAGGTAAATCAATTTCTTTTATTGAAGAGAGGAATTCACTATGAAGAAGATTACAGCGATTGTTCGTGCCGAGAAGCTTGAGGTTCTCAAAGATGCGCTGTTTGCGGCTGATGTTCGCGGCATGACCATCAACCAGGTGCAGGGCTGCGGCGCGCAGCATGGCTGGAAGGAATACGTGCGCGGCAACGAGCTGCTCGTCAACACGATCCCCAAGGTGCAGTTCACCCTCATCTGCGCCGACGAGCATGTCGACGGTATCGTTGACATTATCTGCAACGCCGCTCGCACCGGTGCCGTCGGCGACGGCAAGATTTGGGTCGAGCCGGTCGAAGAAGTCATCCGCATTCGCACCGGCGAACACGGCCCGGCCGCGGTGTAGAATCGACCGTCTGCCATCCGCAACGTTAAAATGCTGCAATGAGGCACAAGACTTGCGTTGCGGATGGGCGGATTATGGGTCGTAATAAATATCCCGAGGAGACGGTCGCGAAGATTCTCGACGCGGCGCTGAAGCTATTCTGCACACAGGGTTATGAGGGGACGAGCATTCAAGATATCGTCGACCGCCTCGATGGCATGACCAAGGGTGCCGTCTATCATCACTTTAAGAGCAAAGAGGAGATTTTCAACGCCGCATTTGATCGGGCGATGACTCCGATTGTTGAGCAACGTCGCTCAACGCTTGGTATCGGCAATATGACCGGAGCCCAAAAGCTCAAGCGACTGTACGCGCCCGAGTCTGTCGTTCCACAAATTGAGCTATGGGCACGCATGCATCCTGCGGCAGATCCGGTAAAAAGCTCGCGTCTACTGGCGATGCAGTACCAGGGCTCGTTCGACGAGTCGGCCGATGGCTATCTCTTGCCAGTGATCGAGGAGGGCATCGACGATGGCTCCATTGCGTGCGAATGCCCGCGCGAAGCGGCTGAGGCCGTATCGTTGTTGGCGAATCTTTGGCTGCTGCCGCTGTTCCGTCCGCTCGAGACCAAGGATCGAATGCTCGCTCGCGCTCAATGTTTGGCGCAGATGGCTGCCGCGGTGGGACTCGATTTGGGCGAGGAAGTGCTTCAGACAACGGCGCAGATTTGGGACGTATGGGACCGCGCCGGGTGGTAAGGTGGTAATATAGATACCAACGGTATGTAATAGATTTGAACGGGCAGCTCCGGCTGCCCTTTTCAAGTCGATAAATACATACTATCGGTATGTATAGGGAGCGAACTTATGGCTGGGCTGAGAGACGTCAGCGTCTTGTTGGAACCAAAAATGGTGCGGCCAATTAGGCTCACGGAGCTTCTTGTTGCGCAGCTGTGCACGTATTCGATGCTGTCAGCGCTGTGCTTTGCGTATCCGCTTTACTTGTTCGATTGCAGCGGATCGTCAACGTTATATGGCGCCGTCGTGGCGACGGCGTTCATACCCGGCGTACTCGCAACTCCGGTTGGCGGAATCTTGGCGGATAGGGGAAGACATCGCGAGGTCCTCGTGGCACTCGGCATTGCTCTGATGACTGCATCACTGCTGTCTATCCCCATGAAGCACTCATTGCCTCTTGCGGTCGTCGTAGTAGCGATACTTTGTGTTCAATATGGCGTTCAATCGCTGCTAAAGCCAATGCTCCAAATTGAGACAGTGCGCATGGCGGGTGAAGAGAAGGTTGAGCGGGCCACTGCATTGGTTTCGCAGATGACCATGGTGAGCAATATCTTGGGTCCTGTGGTCGGGACGGCAGTCTATGGGTGCTTTGGCATCGATGCTCTTTGCACAACCGCGTCGGTGGCGTTTGCGATTTCAGCTCTCTTGTTTGGGGTCGCACTCAAGCAAAATGCCTCATCTGAAACGATGAGAGACGGCGCGACTCGTACGACATGCCGAAACGATTTTCGGGAGTCGATTCGGTATCTGTTGCAAAATGCACCATTGGTCGCTGTGATTTTGCTTGCGGCAGTTTTGAACCTTGCGTTGGTTGGGCTAACGATTGGCGCTCCCATTATTGTTACAAAGCATCTCGGCATGCAATCGTCCTGCGTTGGGATAGTTGAGGTTGCTATGGGCTTGGGTGGTCTTGCCGGCAGTGGCTTGGTCGGCATTTCGCCGCATCGTTTTTCTTTCAATGACATATGTCGATATGTTGCGATGATCTGTTTTGGAGTCGCACCGATTATTGTCGCGCAACTGTTCAGCGCAGATGCATGCGTGTTCACCGTGTTTGCGGTTGGTTCGGCATGGGTCATGGTGTGGGCAAGCATTGCGTCGGTTGAAATCATCGCGTTTGTTCAGCGGGCAGCGCCGACTGAACTCTGCGGAAAAGTGCTTTCGGTCGTTTACATGGTCCTTTCCTGCGCAACGCCGATCGGGCAATTGGTGTACGGGATTGCATATGATCGATGGGCACCGGCGTTTGTATTCGCAGCCATGCTGGCGGTGCTGACGCTGACGATGGCGCTGTTTTATCGGCTGAAAAGTCGCTCGTAACGATTGATTTAACGCACTGGGGCACTGTGGTTTTGCGGAAGCGAATGCCCTGGCGCGTTGGAACACCCTTGCATAGGCGTGCCTCTCTTTCGTCTAAAATAACGTGCAGACGAAAGAGAGGCACGCCCATGATCAAGATGTTCGCGAGTGACTTAGACGGAACGCTGCTTAACGCCCTGCACGAGGCGGACGGGACTATCCGCCGTGCCATTCGCGAGCTGACCGAGGCCGGCTTGCATGTGGTTCCCGCGACCGGACGCTCGACGTTGCCAATCGGCGAGCATGGCTTTACAGGCCTGGCGCTTGACGCCTGCTGCTCCAACGGATCCATCGTGCGCGACAGTCATGGCGAGGTGCTCAAAACCTGGACCGTCGACCCGCAGGTCACTGAGGAACTGCTCAAGGCGTTCCCGGACATTTGCTTTGATTGTTCCACGCCCGATGGCATGTACTCGAGCGGTTCGTTCGAGATGCATCAGGCGGGCTTTAAAAAGGACAGCCCCATCAAGCGTATTGTGATGCGCGGTATGCGTGCACGTGGCGGGTATCACGAGGAACAGTATTTCGGCCAGTCGATCGGTGACATCCTGCGCCACGATGTGTGCAAGATCAACTGTCGCGTGACCTCGCCCGAGCTGGAGCGCGACCTTAAGGCGTATCTGGCCGAGCGCTCGGACCGCGTGGTCAACGCGCCGTTCGACCCCGTGATGTTCGAGATCACGGACGTGGCGTGCAACAAGGGCGAGAGCGTGGCTTGGCTGGCGGGCTACTACGGGATTGCCGAGGATGAGGTCGCGGTCTACGGCGACGGCGGCAACGACATCGCCATGCTCAAACGCTTCCGCCACAGCTACGCGACCAAAAACGCAAGCGATGCAGCTAAGGCCGCCGCGAGCGCGACCATCGGCAACTGCATGGTCCACGCCGTCCCCAAACACATGCTCGCCACCATGCGCAAGCAGAACTCCCGCACCATCATCGAATAATAATGTGACAAAGGGACTGCCCCTCGTCACATTCTAAATATTGCCTTTACGTGTTGATGCACACGGTGTGCAATAATACTCGCACTGTGCAATAGCGCACAGGCTGAGTAACAAGGAGGACGCTTGTCCCAGCTCGAGAAATGCGACCGCCGGTCCCTTCGCTCGCAGCGTGCCCTTCGCCAGGCACTTGCCAGCGAGCTTGCCGAAAGCGGCGACCTTTCGCGCATTAATGTCGCGTCGCTCACCGAGCGCGCTGGCCTTACGCGCCGCACGTTCTATTCGCACTACCGCGATATCCCCGACTTTATCAATCAAATCGAGGACGGCTTGCTGGCTGAGATCCGTGAGCGCATTGAGCTCATCACCGCAGCTCAGCTGCCTGATCTCTATCACAACATCGATGAGCTCGAGCCGGCGCCCGGTTCGGTTGAGCTGCTGCGTTATCTTGCGGCCAACCGCGACTTAATTGGTGCGCTGCTGGGTCCGGGCGGCGACCAGGCCTTCATTAAAAGGATCATCGACACCGCGCGTGAGGCTGTGGTGCCGCGTGCGCAGACGGGCATTTTGGGCCTGGCGCTGGGCACGTTCTTTGACTACTACGTCACCTACGTCGTGAGTGCCGAGGTCGGCCTGATTCAGCGCTGGTTTGAGAGTGGGCTCACCGAATCGCCCGAGGCCATGGCACGCATTATGACGGTGCTCGCTTTTGTGCGCCCTGGTGACCTGTATGGCCAACCCATCGATATCAACGTGCCGGAATACGGCATGAAGCTATTGAACTTGCAGCTCGAGGACGCGGCCGACACCGCCGCAACCGTCGAGTCCAACAACTAAGAGGAGAGACAATGAGCAAGCTCGTCGAGGGCATTAAGGATCGTGTGGTCGCTGCCGCACGCGAGGCCGCGCCCACCGTGATGGACGCCGCGCAGAAGGCCGCGACCGCGGCTGTCGAGAAAGTTGCCGAGGCAGTTGCCGATGCCAAGAACGTGGCAGGGGAGGCGTCCGTCACTAGGGAGCCCGCTACCGCCACTGAGCCCGTAGCCGCCGCCCACGCCCCCGAAGGCGCGATTTTCAACCCCGAGGCCGCCCACGGTAACCTGCACCTGGGCATCGACGTGGGCTCCACCACCGTCAAGCTCGCCGTGCTCAACGACGACAACCAGATCGTGTACGCCAAGTACCAGCGCCATCACACCGATGTCCGCGCTTGCGCCCGTGACCTGTTCGAGGGTGCTGCGACCGTGCTGCCGACGGCCCAAATGACCTGCGCCATTACCGGCTCGGGCGGTCTGCTGCTGTCCCAGTGGCTCGAGCTGGAGTTTGTCCAGGAGGTCATCGCCAGCAAACGCGCCGTCGAGACCCTCATCCCGGCCACCGACGTCGCCATCGAGCTGGGCGGCGAGGACGCCAAGATCATCTACTTCGATAACGGCATCGAGCAGCGCATGAACGGTACCTGCGCCGGCGGTACGGGCGCGTTCATCGACCAGATGGCAACCCTGCTGCACACCGACGCGAGCGGCCTCAACGAGCTCGCGGCCAACGCCACCACCATCTATCCCATCGCCAGCCGCTGCGGCGTCTTTGCCAAGACCGACGTCCAGCCGCTGCTCAACGAGGGCGCCCGTCCCGAGGATGTGGCCGCCTCCATCTTCCAGGCCGTCGTGACCCAGACCATCTCGGGCCTGGCGTGCGGCCGTCCCATCCGTGGCAACGTCGCCTTCCTGGGCGGCCCGCTGCAGTACCTCTCCGAGCTGCGCCACCGCTTCTACCTCACGCTCAACCTGGACGAGGAGCACCGTATCGTGCCCCAAAACGCTCACCTGTTTGTGGCGAGCGGCGCCGCCATGGCGCACGAGTCCAATAAGCTCAGCACGTTCCCGCAGCTCATCGAGGCCATCGACAGCTTGGGCGACACGCAGGGTGCCGAGGTCGAGCGTCTGGATCCGCTCTTTGCCACCGACGAGGACTTTGCTGAGTTCAAGAACCGCCACGACCAGGAAGTCGTCCCCAAGGGCAAGCTCGACGGCTACACCGGCCGCGTGTTCATCGGCATCGACGCCGGCTCCACCACCATGAAGGCCGCGCTCGTGGGCGAGGACGGTCAGCTGCTGCACACCTGGTACGGCAACAACAACGGTGACATCCTGGGCACGGCCAAGGTCATCATGGCCGATTTCTACAACCACATTCCCGCGGGCTGCACCATCGGCCACGTGACCACCACGGGCTACGGCGAGGCGCTGCTCATCGAGGCCCTCAAGGCCGACTCCGGCGAGATCGAGACCGTCGCGCACCTGCGCGGCGCCAAGGCATTCCTGCCCGGCGTCGAGTTTATCCTGGACATCGGCGGCCAGGACATGAAGTGTCTGCGCGTCAAGGACGGCGTCATCGAGCACATCATGCTCAACGAGGCCTGCTCGTCGGGCTGCGGCAGCTTTATCGAGAGTTTCGCCGTGTCTATGAACATGGACGTGCGCGCGTTTGCCGATGCCGCCATTCATGCCAAGGCCCCCGTCGACCTGGGCAGCCGCTGCACGGTCTTTATGAACTCGCGCGTCAAGCAGGCGCAAAAGGAAGGCGCCACGGTGGGCGACATCGCGGCCGGCCTGTCTTATTCCGTCATCAAGAATGCCCTGTTCAAGGTCATTAAGCTGCGCGACCCCAAGGAGATCGGCAGTCAGGTGATCGTCCAAGGCGGCACCTTTATGTCCGACGCCACGCTGCGTGCGTTTGAGCAGCTCACCGGTGTTCACGCCGTGCGCCCCGACATCGCCGGCTGTATGGGCGCCTACGGTGCGGCCCTGCTCGCCCGCGATCGCGCCGGCGCCGACGGCATCTCGACCATCCTTTCGGCCGAGGACATCGCGCACCTCACCGTGACGCAAAAGCACGTCCGCTGCGGCCGTTGCTCCAACAACTGCCAGCTTACCGTCAACGATTTTGGCGGCGGCAGGCGCTTTATCACCGGCAATCGCTGCGAGAAGGGTGCCGGCCACAAAAAGCAAAAGACCGAGGCCCCCAACCTCTTCAAAAAGAAAAACGAGCTGCTGTTTAACCGCGAGGTGCTGAGCCCCGACGAGGCCCCGCGCGGCACCGTGGGTATCCCGCGCGCACTCAACATGTACGAGAACTACCCCTTCTGGCATGCGTTCTTTACGCGCCTGGGCTTTAGCGTGCAGCTGTCCGACCAGTCGAGCAAGAAGACCTACCAGGCGGGCATCGAGTCCATGCCGTCCGAGAGCGTGTGCTATCCGGCAAAGATGAGCCACGGCCATGTGATGAACCTTATCGACCGTGACGTCGACTTCATCTGGATGCCGTGCGTGCGCTGGGAGCGCAAGGAGGATCCGACGGCTGGCAACTGCTATAACTGCCCCATCGTCATGAGCTACCCCACGGCGTTGGCACTCAACATCGACGAGATCCGCGAGCAGAACATCGAGTTCCTGTATCCGTTTGTGCCGTATCACGACAAGACCGAGCTCAAGCGCCGTCTGTACCAGGTGCTCGCCGTCGACCGTGTGGCCGATGCGCAAGCCGGTCGCGGTCGCGTGCGTGGGCCCAAGATCACGCGCTCCGAGGTCGATGCCGCTGTCAACGCTGCCTTTGAGGCCGATGCGCGTTTCCATGAGGACATCCAGACCATGGGCGAGGAGGCTCTTAAGTGGGTCGAGGACCACGGTGGCCACGGCATTGTGCTCGCCGGCCGCCCCTACCATAACGACCCCGAGATCAACCATGCCCTGCCCGAGCTTATCTCGAGCTTTGGCTTTGCGGTCTTTACCGAGGATTCGCTCGCGCACCTGGTAAAGCCTGAGCGTCCGATTCGCGTCGTCGACCAGTGGATGTACCACAGCCGCCTGTATGCCGTCGCCCGTTTTGTGACGATGCGCAACGACCTGGATCTGATCCAGCTCAATTCCTTCGGCTGTGGCCTGGACGCTCTGACCACCGACCAGGTGCAGGAAATCCTTGAGGCCAGCGGCAAGATCTACACCGTGCTCAAGATCGACGAGGTGTCCAACCTGGGCGCTGCGCGCATCCGCATCCGCTCGCTCATGGCGGCGCTCAAGGACCAGGAGGCCGAGCGCTTGGCCGAGGCTACGGCAGCGGGCGAGGCCTACGAGCAGGGCGACGCCGCGCCGGTGGCACCCTCCATGGATGCTCCCGCATTCGCGAGCCGCAAGTACACGTTCGAGGCGCAGCGTGAGAGCGCCTCGACCGCATGGCCCAAGGTGCCCTTTACCGAGCAGATGCGCGAGGAGGGTTACACCATCCTGTGCCCGCAGATGGCGCCGATCCACTTTGACCTGGTCAAAGAGGTGTTCCGCGGTGCCGGCTACAACCTGGAGCTGCTGCCCTCGACTGACCACGATGCCGTCGAGGCCGGTCTGCGCTATGTGAACAACGACATCTGCTATCCGTCGATCCTGGTGACGGGTCAGATCATGGAGGCCATCGAGAGCGGTCGGTACGACCTGTCCAAGACAGCCGTGGTCATCAGCCAGACCGGCGGTGGCTGCCGTGCCACCAACTACATCGCGCTTATCCGCAAGGCCCTGCGCGAGAGCGGCCACCCCGAGATCCCGGTGATCTCGCTTTCGGCCGTGGCACTCGGCGAGGATAACCCCGGCTTTAAGATTACGCCGGCGCTGCTTAAGCAGGCAGTCTACGCAGTGCTCTTTGGCGACGTGATGATGCAGATGCTCTACCGCTGCCGTCCGTACGAGGCCACGCCCGGTGCGGCGAACGCACTCTACGAGGAGTACATGGCGCGCGCCCGCAAGCTGGCGCCCAAGTTCAACCGCCACAACTACACCAAGCTGTGCCGCGAGGCCATCCGCGCGTTCGACACCATGCCGCTCGTGGGCGAGGGTACTAAGCCGCGCGTGGGCGTGGTCGGTGAGATCCTGGTCAAGTTCCACCCCACGGCCAACAACCACGTGGTCGACGTGATCGAGCGCGAGGGCTGCGAGGCCGTGGTACCGGGCCTGCTCGACTTCTTCCTGTACTCCATGAGCAACGCCGAGCTGCAGAAGGACGAGCTGGGAAGCTCTGCCACTACGCGCGCGGGCATGCAGGCGCTCATCAAGCTTGTGGACTGGATGCGCACGCCGGTGGAGGAGATGCTCGAGAAGTCTCGCCGCTTTGAGGCGCCCGAGCGCATCGGCACCATGGCCGACAAGGCCCGCACGGTGCTTTCGGTGTGCAACAACATGGGCGAGGGTTGGCTGCTCACGGCCGAGATGCTCGACCTGATTGACCATGGTGCACCCAACATTATCTGCACGCAGCCCTTCGCGTGCCTGCCTAACCACGTGGTGGGCAAGGCCGTGATCAAGGAGCTGCGCCGCCAACATCCCGAGAGCAATATTGTCGCGGTGGACTACGACCCCGGTGCATCCGAGGTCAACCAGCTCAACCGTATTAAGCTCATGATCAGCGTGGCCAAGGAGAACATGCGCGCCGGTAAGGGCTTTAAGCTCGAGAAGGTGGCGCCGCTCGCGATGGACGAGGTCACCGGCCAGATGCGTGCTCATGACGGCTGTGTGAGCTGCGGGCCGGCCAGCGAGGAGGCCGTGGCATCGGTCGCCGAGCGCCTGGGACGCGGCATTAAGAAGTAACTGGCCTGCTATGGGCTAGATATGGGACAAACGGGTGGCAGCCGTACCGGTTACCACCCGTTTTTACTGGACATCTGTTGCGTAAACGGTCCAACTATCACCCCCTGCGAACTTGGATTTCGGAAGTATGCGGCAAAATTTGAATAGGCCGAGCACACTGGATATGCCCAAGCTTTGTACCTGCGGTTTTATTGGTGAAAAACCGGGGTGTGCTCGAGGGCTCCGGAATTTGCCGCATACTTCCGAAAACAACGTCTCGGTGGCACCAAAAATTGCCTCCAGAACCCTGAGATAATGAACATATGTAGCCGTTTGCCGCGAAATACCGCCCGTTTATAGAACCCAACCCCTGCGCGTGCCATCCTTACGGTTGAATAAATACACATCTATGGAATTACGTAAGAGAGGACCGTTCCATGAGCTACAAGACCGTTTGTGTTGCCGGCGGCGGCGTGTTGGGAAGCCAGATTGCCTTTCAGGCTGCCTACTGCGGCTTTGGTGCAACGATTTGGCTGCGCAGCGAGGGCAGCATCGGCCGCACCCAGCCCAAGATCGATCACGTGCGCAAGGAGTACATCGCGGCAATCGAGGGCATGGCGGACGGTACGGGCGAGTGGTGCGCCGGTATCGCCGATGGCACCCAGCCCTTCGACAAGGAAGCGGCGCTCGCCGCCGTCGAGCGTGCCTACTCCACACTCAAGCTGGAGCTCGATCTTGCCAAGGCCGTGGCCGACGCCGACCTGGTCATCGAGTCTATGGCCGAGGACACCCAGGCAAAGATCGACTTCTACAAGAAGCTCGCCCCGGTTCTGCCGCAAAAGACCGTCATCGTGACCAACTCATCCACGCTGCTGCCGAGCACCTTTGCCAAGTACACCGGCCGTCCCGAGAAGTACCTGTCGCTGCACTTTGCCAACTCTATCTGGAAGAACAACATGACCGAGGTCATGGCACAGGACCAAACCGACAAGCGCTACTTCGACGAGCTCGTCGACTTCGCCAACGACATCCGCATGCTTGCCCTGCCCGTCAACAAGGAAAAGAACGGCTACCTGCTCAACTCCATGCTGGTACCGTGGTTGCTTTCGGGTCTTGACCTGTACGTCTCGGGCGTGAGCGACCCCAAGAGCATTGACCTCGCATGGACGCGTGGCACCGGCGCTCCCAAGGGCCCGTTCCGCGTATTCGACACGGTGGGTATCCAGACGGCCTACAACATCGTCATGCAGTATCAGAAGGTGCCGGGCTTGGTGAGCCCGCTGCTCAAGAAGATGATGATGCCCTACAACTTTAAGGCTATGGCGTCCGTCCTCAAGAAGATGCTCGACGAAGGTAAGCTGGGCGAAAGCTCGGGCGAGGGCTTCTTTACGTACTAAAAATGATCTCTTGGGGGCGGAAGCGTTGGGGATCTACGGTAGTATGCGACAAGATCTGAATAGGTCGAGCAAGAGCCGTAGCGCGCGTTGACGTTTGGCCAATAGAACGCAAAAATGCACCGTTCGCCGATACTCCTCTCGCGAGTGGTTGCCATATGGTTTGATGTTGTAAACATATGATTGCCGGCAGGCCGTAGGTGACGTTCGTCATGATACCGGAGGTACCAAGTATGTTTTGCACTCCGTTAAACAAGTATCGGGCTGGTTGACATGAACCGCCGTACTATCTCGATAGCCCTCGCAGTGGTCTGCCTGGCTGTGCTCCTGGGCGCTGCAGGGCAGTTTGCTATAAATCGAGAAACATCCTATATGCAGGAATGCGTTTCCGAAGGCTTTGCCATTGATGGTTACTATCGGGATGACGAAACAAGTCGGGAAACCCTGGCTTTTCTTGAGGAGGACAACTGTCGATGGCAGCTGGTCGACCAAGACGGAATCTGCACAGACGGGCAGTTTAAGCGTACGGATGACCCCAACATCCTGATATTAAAGAAGGAAAACGGCGAAGAATTCGGTGCGGTCCACGTGGCGTATATTTCGCGCCGACGCGATCAGGGCTTGCTCTACCTATTTAGAGATACCAGGGTGACCCGTTTTTATCTGGTGAGTACCGGTCCGGCGTTTACAGTGGAGTCTGGCGATGTCGATGCGGACAGATGATTCACGGCAATAAATCAGCGAGCGGAGCGCGGCCATGGACCGCGCCCCGCTATTTGCTCGTGGCCCGCGTCACGTCTGCGCCATGTCGTGACTCGCGGCTGCGCGCATCCATCCCACGTCGCGTATTACTGCACATCAAACTCCACGCGATCGAGCTCGGGCACATTGAGGTCGATGAGCTTGCGGGCTACACGGCGGTCGTGTGCCCCAAGCGCCTCGCTTGTCGTCACGTGGGCGACAACCTCGCGCTCGACAAGGCCCTCCTCCTCGCCTTCGGTGGCCGAGGTCTCGACGGCAACGGTGTAATCCTTAAAGCCCGGCAGCACCGCGGCAAGCTCGCGCGTGGTTTCGGTGACGCCGTAGCCGTCCTGCACGCCGGCCTGTGCCGAGCCAATGGACCCCGCGGTCATGACGATGCAGGGGATGGCAAAGATCACCGTACCCACGATGATGCGGCGGCGCACCTTGTGTGACAGCTCATCGACCTCGGCATTTTCCTCGGCGGTCACAATGCCGTCGCCGTTGAGGTCGCGCTTGAGCGGCACGCGCAAAAGAAGTAGTACGGCTTCGGCCGCCAGCGCGATAAAGACGACGTTGATGCCAAACTCGTAGAGGGCCGAGAGAAACAGCGACCCGCTCGCGATGGCGATGCCATAGCCCGCCGCGCACAGGGGCGGCATGAGCGCGGTCGCCACGGCCACGCCGGCGATGAGCGTGGCGGGTTCCTGGTCGCGCGAGTTGCCCAGTCCGCCCGCAAAGCCGCCCGCGAGCGCGACGGCAAGGTCCCACACAGTCGGTGTCGAGTTGTCGATGATGGCGGCCGTGGTGGTGCCAAGGGGCGAGAGCTTAAAGTACAGCGTGGACGTGATTAGACAAAAGACCATCTGCAGCGCGAGGCCGGCAATTGCCTCGACGGCAATCTCGCGGTCGAGCGTGGCGATGCCGTATGCCATGGCAAGGACCGAGCCCATGAGCGGACAGATGAGCATGGCGCCCACGATGGCAATGTCCGAGTCGATATCGAGGCCGATGCTCGCGATCAACATGGCAATGATCAGGATGCATAAGTGCGAGCCAGTCAGGCGCGCCCCGTTTACAAAGCGCTTGCGAATCACGTGATAGGGCGCGCGTCCCTCGCGTATGTTGAACGCCTGCTTAAGGAAACGGGTGGCATTCTCCATGGCCTCGCTGTGTGCAGGGCGTATACCGTGACGACGATGATGACGCTCGCGCAGCCGCTTGATCTGTTGTTTGTCGAGTTCCATGCTTACCTCGTTTAGCTTCTGAGCCGCTTCTTGCGTCTGTCGTCTTTACTCTACACCGCGTTAGGCGAGGTGTCAGACAAGGTTTGTTGACCTGGAAGTCAGGACAATCGACATGGCTAAAACGCCGTGAGGATCATAAGAGTCAAATAGACAAAAAAGCGCGGGGCCGGTTTGATTCCGACCCCGCGCTCTGCGCTGGTGCGTTGTTGTTCGGCCTACCCCAGCAGGCTCAGACCAACAGAGACAAACGCCAGGATAACGCCGACGATGGACTCGCCGCCGAGCAGGCCGCTGGCGACGACCAGGCCCTGCTCCTGGAAGGCGGCATCCTTGGAGGCCTTCTCCTCGTCCGAAAGACCGGCAGCGGCGTCGCGGCGTGCGGCCCACTTGTCGTAGGCGAGCTTGGCGCAGGAGCCCAAGAAGGCCGTGAGCGACATGTAGAACGGCAGGTACACGCCCAGGCCGATCATCATGGCCGGAATGCCGAGCCAGTACATGACGATGCCGGCGATAAAGCCGCCTGCGAACCACGGCACGCTCGGGATGCCCGAGACCATGGTGGCGACGACGCTTGCCTGCGCGGCCACAAAGCTCTTGTCGGGGCCGAAAGCATCCGGACCATAGGCGGTGACAAGCGCGACCATGACGGCAGCGGCGACCAGGGCGCCCACGATGCCGCCGATGGCCTGGCCGATCCACTGCGCACGCGGATTGGTGCCCAGCACGGCGCCGGCCTTAAAGTCGTTCATGACGTCGCCCGCAAGGCCGCATGCCACGGCCACGATGCCGGCGATAAAGAACAGCTTGACCTGGGCGATCTGTGCGAAGGCAGCCACGATGAGCATGACGATGAGGCCGAAGATCTCCATGGGGTCGATGCCCGTCTGGCCGCAGCTCTGCGCGCTCATGATGGTGGTGACAAAGGTGAACAGCGTGACGATGACGGCCGGGACGGGGCCAAGGTCGAGCGCGATGGCGACGATCACGGCGATGGCGGCAGCGCCCAGGCCGATGATGCCGGCGTCGAGCTTAAGGGAGCCCGAGATGAGCGACTGCTCGTCGGTGTCGGTGGAGCTGTCGGCGGCAAGACCGCGGACGATACCGGCGACCTGCGGCAGGATGTCCTTGAGGACGACGGCGACGCCAAAGCCCATCATGAGGCCCATGCCCAGGGACTTGACGATGCCCTGCGCAGTCACAACGTCGAACAGACCGGCAGCGGTGCCGCCCACGATGATGCCAAAGTTGCCCAGCAGGGCGCCGGCAAACCAGAAGGCGACCGGGGCGAAGCCCACGAGGAAGCCGACGGAGAGCAGCATGGGCGAGTTGTAGATGCCAAAGGTCACGCCGGGGATGTTGAGCGTGCACAGCATGCTGGGCACAATGCCCAGAGCGTCGCGCAGCACGCTATAGATGCCGGCGATGGCCATGGAACCAAAGAGCTGCTTGCCGGTCTTGCCGCCAGCCTCGGTCGCGCGCAAGGTCTGAGCTGCGGCGTTGCCGGTGGGGAACTCAAGCGCGGCGTCCACGATAAAGTGACGGTGGATGAGCGCGGTGGCCAGCAGACCCAGGATAGTGCCGGCGAGTGCCACGATAAACATGTCGAGCCAGCTAATCTGGTCGGCATAGCCCAGCATCCAGGCGCCCGGGATGGTAAACGCCAGACCGCCGGCGACCATGGCGCCTGCGGACATGATGGTGTGGGTGACGTTTGCCTCGTTGAGGTTGGCGTTGCCCATGAGTTTGAGGAAGAACAGCGAGATGACGGCAGCAAAGACGATCGGCCAGGGGAGTGCGCCCATCTTGAGGGCGGTGTAGGCCGAGCTTGCCGTGATGATCACGCAGCCAAGGACGCCGATGACGACGCCGCGCAGCGTGAGTTGCCCGCGCATCGAAGCGCGGTTCGAGGGATTGCTCATATAAAACTCCTTTGCGTATATCCGCTTCCCCCGGGAGCGCCGTTACGGATACGGCGCGGGAAGTCGGGTTACCAAGGGCCGCCGCGTGAGCTCGCGCGCGACCGCGCACCAGTATAGCCGCAAGCTAGTCATTTTGGGATGACTGGTTTAGGTAGGCGATATACTGCTGGGCAGACGAAAGGAGCGCCGACGATGCTTAATGGGTGCGCATATATATTGACGGTCGACGTGGGCAACACGTTCATTCGCTTTGGCCTGTTTGCCGAGGATTCGGCCGCGGCGCAGGAATGCCCGCTTGCGACGTGCGAGATCACCACGCCGTCGAGCATCACAGCAGACGAGGCGCGCATGCGTCTCGTGCAGGTCATGGGCGCGCTTGCCGCCGATGCGGGCATGCCGGGCGCGCTCGTTCCCGCTGCGGCTGTGCTGAGCTGCGTGGTGCCGGCGCTCGAGCGCCCGTGGAAGACGGCGCTTTCCCGCACTTGTACGGGGCGCGTGCTCACCGTGGGGCCGGGCCTCAAGACCGGCATGCCCGTGCACTACGACGACCCGGCCGAGATCGGCCCCGACCGCATTGCCGACGCCGTGGCGGCCCGTGCCGTCTACGGCTCTCCGTGCATCGTGATCGACTTGGGTACCACGACCAATATCGAGGTCATCGATGCGCGCGGCACCTTTGTGGGCGGCGTCATCGCGCCGGGTCTGGCGCTTGGCGCCCGCTCGCTTTCGGCTGCTGCGGCGCGTCTGCCGCAGGTCGAGCCCTCGGCACCCACGCATGTGATCGGCCGCAACACGCGCGAGGCCATGCGTTCGGGCGTGGTTCTGGGCGAGGTGGCCCGCATCGACGGCATGCTCGACATGGTGCTCGCCGAGATGCGCGCGACCAAGGCCGCGGGGGAGGGCGACGTGCCCATCGTCATTACCGGCGACGATGCCGAGGCGCTCGCGTCGCTGGTCGGCCACAGCCTGACGGTAGACGACGCGCTGACGTTGCGAGGACTCGCCGAGCTCTACCGCATCAACCAAAAGCCCCGCCGCGTGTAAAAGTGAGGGCGCCGGTGGGACAAACGCCCCCCACCTTTCACCTGCTACAATGGGTCAAACTATTGCGATTACGGAGGTGTCTGCCATGTCGGACGATCTTCATCAAACTTCGTCAGGCAAGCGCCTGGACGTCATTAGCTGGGACGAGTTCTTTATGAGCGTGGCCATCGCCGCACAGCGCCGCAGCAAGGACCCCAACACGCAGGTGGGTGCGTGCATCGCCAGCACCAACCACCGTATCCTTTCGGTGGGCTACAACGGTACGCCCTCGGCGCTCAACGACGACTTTTTCCCGTGGGGTACGAGCGACGACCCGCTGCAGGACAAGCACAACTACGTGGTCCATGCCGAGGCCAACGCCGTGCTCAACTACCGTGGCTCGCTCAAGGACCTCGAGGGTTCCACGGTCTACGTCACGCTGTTCCCGTGCCACGACTGCGCCAAGATTTTGGCGCAGGTGGGTGTGGGCGAGGTTGTCTACCTGGACAACAAGTACGCCGACACCGACGACGGCCGCATCAGCCGCCGCATTCTCGACTCCTGCGGTATTAGCTACCGCCAGGTTATCGTCGATGTTCACATCGGTACCGAGGGGCAGGCTCAGCAGTAGCGCGTGACAATGCCAGCTGGTAACAACAGGCAGCTAAAAGATCCCCGTCCCAAATTGACTGCTCGTGAAAGTCGTGTCCGCGCGCATGGATGGCTCGTGAGCGGGTACATGGCTGTAGTAACATAGCCCCTGTCCGCGGGCGTGCCCGCGTTATTGTGAGAAAGGAGCCCCTGTGGCTGTTAACGAAGAGCTGCTTAAGAAGGTTCTTGAAGAGATTCGCCCCAACCTGCAGGCCGACGGCGGCGATATGGAGTATGTGGGTGTTGACGACGAGGGCGTCGTCAAACTGGAGCTGCAGGGTGCCTGCGCCGGCTGCCCTATGAGCGCGCTGACCCTGTCCATGGGTATCGAGCGTATCCTCAAGGAGCATGTGCCCGGCGTTACCCGTGTCGAGCAGGTTAATGCCTCCGGCGAGACCGACGACCTGTACGACGAGTACGCGCCGTTCTAAGATGCGAAAGCTGCGGACGGCATACTCCGCATAGACGTTACGCCCAAATATGCGGCTGCGAGCGCAAGGCCCGCGGCCGCATTTGTATGTAGGGAGTAGGAGGGTCGACATGCTCAACGACTTCTACCATATGCTTGATCCCGTCGCGATTTCGGCGGGGCCCATCACGATTTACTGGTATGGTCTGGCCTATGTGGTCGGAGCTCTGCTCACGGCGGTCGTCATGTATCGCACGCAGCGTCGCTGGGGCTTTAGCATCACGATTGACGACCTGACGAGCGTCGTGGTCGGTGTGGTCTTTGGCCTTATCATCGGCGCCCGCCTGTTCTACGTCATCTTTTACGGCGACGGCTACTACTGGGCACATCCGCTCGAGATCTTTGCCACCAACGAAGGCGGCATGAGCTTCCACGGTGGCCTGGTCGGCGGCATTATCGGCGGCATCATCGTTTGCCGCATGTATAAGCTCGACGCATGGACTCTGGCAGACCTTGCTGTCATCGGCGCGCCGCTGGCCTTGTGTCTGGGCCGTTGTGCCAACTTTGTCAACGGTGAGCTGTGGGGCAAGCCGACCGATCTGCCCTGGGGTGTAGTCTTTGGCGGGACTGCGGGCGATATGCCGCGTCACCCCTCCCAACTCTACGAGGCATTTCTTGAGGGCATTGTGCTCTTCTGCATCCTGCAGGTGCTCAGCCGCAAAAAGCCGTTGCTGCCCCAGGGCACGTTTATGGGCGTGTTTGTGATGGGTTACGGCATCGTCCGCTTCCTCGTCGAGTTCGTGCGCGTGCCCGATGCCCAGCTGGGCTATCTGCTGGGCGGCGTCATCACGATGGGTCAGCTGCTGAGCCTTCCGCTCGTGATTGCGGGCCTGGCGCTCGTCATCTTTGCCCTCCGCCGCAACCGTCCCCAGCGCATCTACCTCGACTCCTAACCACCACAAAGGGGACAGGCACTTTTGTGGTGGTTTGCTGGGCAACGATGACAGAACCGTAACGTTTCCCCAGATAAAACCTGCCAAAATAAACCTGTCCCTTTTTGGCAGGTTTCTAGAAAGGCTCTTTGGACTGTGAAGGATTCCGATCTCTCCACAACGGCTGCGCGCGACGCGGCCCGCATCGTCTGGTTTAAGCGCTACCCCGCCAAGCAGACGCTCATCGCATTTCTGCTCGCGCTGTTGGCGACCACGGCGTTTTCCATCGATCCCGCCCCGGTGTCGAGCAACGCAGTCTTGGCGATTGACCCCAAAGCCTCGGGCATGCTGTACGTGTGCTACGAGGTGCTCCTCTCGTTTGCCGGCCATACCGACGCGGTCATGCTGCTTGCGCTTGCCTGCCTGCTCACGCTGCCGTTTCGCTACGTATTCTTTGGCCGTGGCGACACCTGGCGCCCGTCGATCATTCTGCCGTCGCTGTTTTTCGCCATCTGCATGGTGTTCGGCCGCAGCTACGACCTCACCGACTCGGCCGAGATTGTTCTTGGCGACAAGGCCCGCATCATCTGTGCCTGGATTGGCGGCGCGGGCTGGATGCTCTTGGCGATCGTTGCCTTCTACCTGGCTTTTGAGTGTCTAGATTGGCTGAGCTCTCGGCGCATTCCGTTTTTCGAAGCGCACTTTGGCCGCGTATGGCGTGTGGCTCACGCCGTGCTCTCGGCCCATCCCTTTGCCGGGCCCTTCCTGGTGCTTATGATCGCCTGGGCGCCCACGCTCATCGCTTCGCTGCCCGGCCTTTTTATGGGAGATACGGGTGCGCAGATTCGCCAGTGGTTCAACTATCCCAACGGCACGAGCGACTACCTGCGCCTACTCAACCCCAATGTCCTGCTCAACGGGCATCACCCGGTCGTGCACACGGCCATTATCGGCTCGTGCGTTCAACTGGGGCTTTCGGTCTTTAACAGCGCCAATGCGGGGCTTGCCATCTACACCTGCGCTCAGTTCGTCATTACGGCCGCCTGCATGGCCTATTCCGTCTCGTCGCTGCGCAAACTGGGCGTGAGCCTGCCGGTCCGCGGCGTGATCTTGCTGTTCTTTGTGTTTATGCCCATGTTCTCTAACTACGCGGCCCTGCTCACCAAAGACGT
Organism: Collinsella sp. AF33-16; assembly: GCF_003475325.1. GTDB lineage: Bacteria > Actinomycetota > Coriobacteriia > Coriobacteriales > Coriobacteriaceae > Collinsella. Next base: position 97,775 of record NZ_QRQC01000007.1, read on the forward strand.
GCTCTTTGCCGACGCGTTTTTGGTGCTGTTGGTGCAGACCGTGAAGCTCGTGGCCTGCGGCCTGCCCCGTCGCGATGCCAATGCCGAGCGTGCGGGCGAGAAGGCCCCCGTGCTCTTTGCGCGCCATGACTGGCTGTTGTTTGCGCTTGCTGCCATGGGTTCCACGTTTTTGCGCAATGGAGGCCTGGTGTTTCCGCTGGCGGCGTGTATGATCGCGGCGGCGTTTTGCGCATGGGATGTACATGTCGCTCGTCGTGCGGCTAAGCAGACGGGCACCGCGGTCTCATGCGTCACGCCGCGATTCCGCTGGGTTGGCGTCCTCGCGGTGCTCGCGCTCTGCCTTGCCTCTAATATGTACTTCACCAAGGTCTTTATGCCGGCGCACGACATCACGCCCGGCTCCAAGCGCGAAATTCTCTCGATTCCGTTCCAGCAGACGGCTCGTTTCGTTCAAAAGCACGATGGCCTCAACTCGGGTGTCAACCCCACGGTAAAGGAGGACGGCACCATCGTGGAGGCGCCCTGCGACGGTTTGGTGACCGACGAGGAGCGCGTCGTGATCGATCGCGTGCTCAAGTACGAGAACCTGGGCCGCCGCTACAACCCTGACAAGTCCGATGCCGTCAAGAACTGCTTTAACGAGTACGCCTCGCAGGAGGACATCAAGGCCTATTTTGAGGTCTGGGCGCAGATGTTCAAAAAGGATCCCGAGTGCTATATCTCGGCGCTCATCAATAACTATTAGGGGGTGCGGACAGAAAGTTGGACCGCGGGGCGGTCCGGAC
>NZ_QRQC01000008.1 GCF_003475325.1 Collinsella sp. AF33-16
TGAGTCCTGAGGCTGTTGCAATGAAAATGAGAATCAAGGCATGAAAAGCTCTCTGGAGATTCTGATGGGCACCAACGACCGAATCGAGTGCCTGTGCGCCTATGTCGATGACGATTCAAGGGACGTCGCGGCGTTGATTGATGCATGGATGGAGACGAGGGACCCTGCCGACTCTTGGTTTGTCGTGACTGACATCTTTGGCGGCTCTGTAAACAACGAATTCATTCAGAGGCAGACCGACGGATCGTTTACGTTAATCGCTGGAATGAACTTGCCGCTGCTGGTGGAAATGGTTACACAGATGGACTCCCTGGATGCGGACAAGGCCAAAGCCGCGGTCGAGGGATCGCGTTCGTTTATTCAGCTTTGCGAGGCGGCGGACATGCTTGCCGGCGCCGAGGAAGAAGAGTTCTAGTTAGTTCTGGTTCGAGCCCTAGCTAGGGGCCACACCTGTCATTCCCTTTATCACGTGCGGAGATGATAACGATGATTAAGCTTACGAGAGTTGATTACCGACTGATTCACGGCCAAGTTGCCATGTCCTGGACTCACGCTTTGGATGTAGATTGCATCTTGCTTGCCAGCGATGCTGTGGCAAAAGACGACATGAGGAAGGCGGCCTTGAGGCTCGCCCGCCCCAACGGCGTTAAACTCGTCATCAAGGATGTTGACGCTGCTATCGAGGCGCTCAACAGCGGCGTTACCGACAAGTATTCGCTGTTTATCATCACTGAGACGATTGAAGATGTCTATCGTCTCGCTAAGGGTTGCAAAGACATCAAAGAGATCAATCTGGGCGGAACCCGAAAGACCCCTGAGACCACGCTTCATCCGACCCCTGCGATCTTTGCGACCGAGAAAGATGCCGAGCATATCCAAGAGCTCCTGGGCGATGGCGTGGCCATCGAAATCCGTCAGGTCCCCAATGACGCTAAGGTGTTTGCCAAGGACGTTTTCTAGCCGGAAACACGTTGATGCTCGGCATTTATTGAACCAATGCTCTATGCCTATGCCCGTCGATCATTTGATCGGCGGGCTTTTTATTAAAGAAAAATCAAAAAAAATCTGAAATAGTTCTTGCATAGTTAGTTATATAAAGTATTATAACGTCATGGGATGAATGAAGGGTTCATCCAAGTGAGTTAGGAGTAAGGGATGTTCAATTTCGATGAGCCTCGTTACGAGAAGGTTGTGAGCGATGCCCTCGCTCTCCGTCCTCAGATTGAGGCTGCCGTGGACGAGGTCTGCGAGCAGGGTTATTCCAACATCTTCTTCATCGGCTGCGGCGGCACCTGGGCCCACACGCTCCCGATGAAGTATTGGGTCGAGACCACCACGGCCGACGTCGATGTCCACTGCGAGATCGCCGCAGAGTTCCTCGCCTGCCCGCCCAAGACCTTCAACAAGGATTCTGTCTGCGTCTTCTCCACCCGTACCGGCACCACCCCCGAGATCATTGAGGCTGCCAAGTTCTGCCAGGAGCAGGGCGCCCGCACGCTGATGTATGTCTCCAACGACAACACCCCGGCCACCGAGTACGCCGATTACAAGTTCTTCAGCTTCGCCGAGGACGACGTTCTGTGCGAGGCCATCTACACCTACCAGATCACGCTGGTCGCCCGCTTCCTCAAGAACGCCGGCGCCTTCCCCAAGTACGACACCTTCATGGAAGAGTTCGGCAACATCGCTCCGTACCTCATCAAGGCCAAGGACGCTCAGGACGAGCGCTGCGCCGCCATGGCCGAGGACTTCAAGGACACCGATTACCACATGGTGATTGGCTCCGGCATGCTCTGGGGTGAGGCCTACGACTACGCCATGTGCATCCTCGAGGAGATGCAGTGGATCAAGACCAAGTCCATCCACGCCGCCGAGTTCTTCCACGGCACCATCGAGCTGTGCGAGGAAGGCACGAGCCTCATCATGCTCTACGGCGAGGATGACACCCGTAAGCTCATGGACCGCGTGGACAACTTCACTCACATGCTCGCCGACGAGAAGGGCGTCAACGTCCGCGTGAACAAGTTTGACACCGCCGAGGTCGAGCTGCCGTTCAGCGACCCCGAGTTCCGCAAGATCGTTTCCCCGATGGTCACCTACACCATCACCGAGCGTCTGAGCTGCCATCTCGAGCACGTCCGTAACCACCCGCTCACCACGCGTCGTTACTATCACCAGATGAACTACTAATCCTCTCAAATTGCTGCGGTTGTCTGCAGGCGAGCTGCGCAGAATGCCTCGCCTGCAGACCTGTTTCTGGGGTTGATCGAAATGGTTGTCCAGTATCTTCTAGTTGCACTGGTCGCATTTATTGCGTCCATGGACGAGCAATTATTTGGCATTACGATGCTTGGTCGTCCGCTGTTTACGAGCCTGTTTGTCGGCTTGATTCTTGGCGATGTCCAGCAGGGCGTTATCGTCGGCGCTGCTTTGGAGTCCATGTTCATGGGCGCCATCATGGTCGGCGCGGCGGTTCCTCCCGAGGTCTATGCCTCCGGCGTGCTTGGCTGCGCGTTTGCCGTCATTACGGGTACGGGCACGGCAACTGCCGTCGCGCTCGCCCTTCCCGTCTCCGTCTTCCTTCAGGTGTGGCGCAACTTCTGCTACGCCGTTCCGGGTGCCTTTGCCTGCAAGAAGATTGAGACCGCTCTGGCAAATCGCGATCTTGCCAAGGCGAATCTGTACCATCTGACCATCGTGCCGCTGTCGATTGGCATTCCGTCTGCACTGCTGGTGTTTGGCTCGCTGTTCTTTGGTGCCGACCTTATCAACAATGCGCTCAGCGCGATTCCGCAGTTTGTGATGGACGGCCTCAACGTTGCGTCCGGCGTCATGGTCTGCATCGGCTTCGCTCTTCTTATCAGGACCATGGGCGATAACAAGCTCCTTCCCTGGCTGTTCCTGGGCTTCATTATGGTCATCTACCTCAAGATGGACGTGGTCGGCGTCGCCGCAGCTGCCATTTGCGTCGCGCTGCTCCTGGCCTTCCGCGAGGGCTCGTCCGGTCCGCAGACGGTTGCTGCAGATGAAGAGGAGGACTTCTAATGGCTATCCAGAACACCGACCTCAAAGAGGCCAAGAAGGACGCGATTATGACTCCCGATATGTATCGGAGCATGTTCCTTCGCCAGTTTACGAGCCAGTGCTCGCAGTCGTACGACAAGATGATGGCAATGGGCTTCATGTACACCATTCAGAAGCCCCTGCGAAAGATCTATCCCAACGACGACGATTACTATGCGGCGCTCGATCGCCATACCGAGTTCTTTAACATCACGCCTCATGTGCTTCCGTTTGTAGCCGGCCTAACGGTTTCGATGGAAGAGCAGGCGGCTGCCGATAAGAACTTCGACACGTCCTCGATTAACGCCATGAAGGTCGGCCTTATGGGACCGCTTTCCGGCATCGGCGATTCGTTCTACTGGGGTACGTTCCGCGTGGTTGCCGCCGGCATTGGTATTGGCATCGCTTCGACGGGCAACCCGCTCGGCCCCATCGTGTACGCGCTTATCTACTCCGTGATTAACTTTGCAACGCGTATCGTCGCCGCCCATCTGGGTTACGACTTGGGAACCAAGTTTTTGCAGCAGTCCGAAGAGAGCAACCTTATGTCTCGCATGACGCATGCTGCCGGTGTTCTCGGAATGACCGTTATCGGCGCCATGATTGCGGCACAGGTCTCGCTGTCCACGGCTTTGACCTTTGACGTGGGTGGTTCGGAGATTGTCCTGCAGGATCTGTTCGATTCGATCTTCCCCGGTCTGCTGCCCTTGCTGGCAACGTTCGCTTGCGTTGCCCTCTATAAAAAGGGCGTCAAGACCATTTGGATCATCTTGGGCATCTTCGCAATCTGCATCATCGGAACGGGCTTGGGAGTGTTCGCGGCGGCGTAATGTTGACTGCTATGCTCGCGCGTTGGATAACTAACTGACCGTTTGAAAACGGGGCTCGGCGTAAGGCCGGCCCCGTTTTTTATTTGAGGGTTTTTCCGACCGTCCAAAAAATCACACTCGTCCATCACTCACGCATCTCTCATCTCTCATTCGTCACTAACACGAGAGATAGCTGAAAGACGAGAGATAAATATGAGAGATAACAATGCTGCAAGGTGGCTAGGGATCGAGTCAAAGTTCCCGTATACATGAGTTTACCTGCGCGAACGTGATTTGCTTGAACCGATAACGGCATTTTTGTCTCTCATCTCTCACTCATCTCTAAGCTGAGAGATAAATGAGAGATGGCTGAGAGATAGACAGACGGACTGTCGGGGGCATGCATCGCTGTCAGATTAATGCCGCGCGCGGAGCAGCTGCGCGTTCACCCGCGCCCTGCATCCCGCCATTTCACGCGCTGCACATCGAAACCTGCGGCAAAGCAGGTACAATAGCCCAATGTGCATCGCGCACGACGATGATATCGGCGCCCGCGACTGGGGGAGACAACATGGCAGAGCAACAGATAACGCCGGGGACCAAGCTTCAGGTGGCATTCGACGTGCCCATGGGCCAAAAAACCGACTTCAACATGCTCGCCACGTACAAAGAGAACCTGGACGACGCGTACTTCCTTATGAGCGCGCCCATGCTCGCCGGCAAGCCGCTCATCATGGACGAAAACCAAAAGCTGCTGCTGCAATACAAAGTGGGCGAGGAGACGTTCGTGCTCGCCGGCTATCCCGAGGCAGTCGAGAAAAAAGGCATCCGCACCTACTGGAAAATGCGCAAAGTCGCCGAGCAGCGCACCTTTGTCAAGCGCCGCGACGAGCGTTTTAAGGTCGCCATGCGCCTTACCTACCAGCGCGACAACGCGGCCGCCTCCGAGCCCGAGGACGCCATGACCATCGACGTCTCGGCCGGCGGCCTGGCCGTCTACCTCAACGATTATCCCGACGTGGGCGAGGCCCTGGCCGTGCAAATGCCCACGATCCGCCTGCAGGGCGAGCGCCACGAGCTGCCCGAGCAGCTGGGCATCGTGTGCTGGGTGCGCCGCGCGCCCAAGGGCAGCCTGTACCGCAACGTCTGCGGCCTGCAGTTCCGCTACGCCGACGACATGGAGCGCGAGCTCGTCAAAGAATACGTCGGCTACATTCGCACGAAATATAAGATCTGATCGCCATGGCTCTGTTCAAGCGTAACGACAACAAAGATCAAGCTGCCGAGGATTTGGCCGAGGGTTTGACCGAGGACCAAGCCGAGGACGCGCTACAGGACGCTCCCGGCGCCAACGCCGAGGACGCGCCCGGCGAGGACTCCGCGCCCGACCAGCCCCCCGCCTCCCGCAAGCGCTTCGGCAAGCCCAAGTCCAAGCCCAAACCCAAACCCAAGCGCAAGCCCAAGCGCGACTTGCGCGGCGTGGTGCGCATCGAGGAGCTGGAGCAGGCGCTGGCCGACCAGGACCTCGACGACATCGACCCCGACGCGGTCGTGTCCATGTACATGCCCAAGCGCCGCATGGAGCGCATCGGCACGGCGCTGCTGCGCATGGACAAGCTACAAAAAGCCCTCGTGGTGCTGGCGCTTGCCTTTGGCGTGCTGTTTGCCCTGTCGTTTATGCAGGAAAACATGGGTAACTTCACCATCAACCTCAACCGCCTGGAGCTGTTCCGCCGCGGCGTGGCCATTGCCGACAATGGCGACTTTAACAACGCCACCGCGCGCCTGGCGGCCGACGCCGTGGACAACGGCACCAATATCGCTGCCGACGACCTGCCCGACAACCTGGATAACATCGACGGCAGCCACAACGGCAAGAACTATGTGGCGTACACCTTCTATATCCGCAACGCCGGCAAGACCGATCTGGGCTACAGCGCCAAGCTCAAGGTGGTCAGCGCCAGCAAGGGCGTGGAGAAGGCGGCGCGCGTGCGGGTGTACCGCAACGGCGAGCCCACCACCTATGCGGCGGCAACGGCCGACGGCAGCCCCGAGCCCAACACCGAGCCGTTTGCGTCCAAGGACGTGGTGACGACCATTAGCCACAAGAACTTTCGCGTGGGCGATGTGGACAAGTACACCGTGGTCATTTGGCTGGACGGCGACGACCCGGAGTGCGTGGACAAGATCATCGGCGGTGCGGTGGAGTTTGGCTTTGACTTTGATTCGTCCGAGACCGACGACTCGAGCCTGTTCATTAAATTCGTGCAGGATATTGCCGACACCCTGACCGGCAACGACCCCATTAGCGCGAGCGGCAACGAGGCGCCCGATTACTACAAGGAACACAACGTGACCTGGAGTAACCGTCGCAACCAAAAGAACTCGCCCGCGGGGGACGGGGACAAGTAGAACGAAGAAGCGCCGGGCCGGGAGTGATTTCCCGACCCGGCGCTTTTGTTATGCGGAGGCGTTGTCGGCGGAGGTAGCGCCGTTGCCAGCGGCGTCGTCCAGCAAGAACAACCGCAACGCGAGCTTGATCGCGTAGCCCGGTTTGACCTGCACCGGATCTCTCATGCGCTCGCCCAGGTCGCCGCAGTAGGCATAGATGTCGCGGATCAGATCCGCGCCCGAGAGCGTGAACATGTAGCCCGCGTCCGAAAGCGCGTTGGGCGCTGCGGGCAGCCCCGCGGCCGCACAAAAGCTCGCGAGGTCGGAGCCCATGACGGCCTTGTAGTCGATCGCGGCGCCACGGTCCCGGGCGGTCTGCTCCTGCTCGCGGGCATATGACAACGCCGCCGCCAGCACAAAGCTGGGTGTGGGCGCGTTGACGTCGTCGGTGGTGGCGACGAGCTTACCGGCCGCTTGCGTGACCAGCCAGGCAACTTCGCGCTGACAACGAACGGCTTTGCGCGTCACCGGCTTGATCGATCCGGTAGAAACGCTTCCCTTGGGTTGATTGGCGGCAGCCATAGAGTCCTCCCGGCAAATAGCCCGCATAAGCAGGCAGAAATTACACGTGCTACATCAGTATAGCGGGTGGGGAAGGGCTAGGGCGAAGCTCGGCGGAGGGCGAATGTGTGCGTTGGCATGGCGCTGCGGTCGCAAGGCTTAAGAGGGGCTTATGACTGCGCGGGAGAGAGATCAAATAAGGTAAACGATGTTCATGTAGCACCGCATATAACCAGAGGTAGACCTATGAATCTGCCGGAATGTAGGCTGCCGAAAACTCATAAGGAAATCGTAAGAATTATGGTATTCTCAATTCCATGTCTAAAGGATGGGCAAGCAACATCCAACACGAAAGCGCGGGCTCCCCTTCCGGGCTTCTCGAGGGTCATCTGGGATGAATGGGGAAAGAAAGGGGTCCGTATGGATACCAAGGCATTAAAGAAGCAGATGGGCGCCGCCATCGCCATGGTGCTGGTAGCAGCCGTAGCACTGGGCTCTGCCACGTTCGCATGGTTTGTGAGCAACAACAAGGTCGACGCAACGACCAGTAAGATTTCTGCTCAGTCGAACTCTGCGTTCATGTATATTCGTGATGAGAATGAACCGTCTAAGGATCTTCGCACGGATGATTCTTCTGTTGCGAACACGCCGCTTTATCCGGCTCATTGGGCAAATGGCGCCGACACGACTCCGTACGATACGCTGGCTAACTTCTATACGGCATTCGGTACCAGTGCGACTGATGGCTTGAAGGTCGACAATACCGTCAAGCTTGTTCCTGCTCAGGGCGCCGACGCTGCCGGCACGCCTGCCGCCGCGGTTACTGGAAAGTATGCCGTAAAGAACACCTTTTATGTTGGCTCAAAGGGCGCTGAGCTCACCAATCTTGTAGTTGATTCGGCCAAAATTACGGGTGCCACAGGCGATAATGATAAATTTGATTCTGCGCTTCGCGTGCTGGTCATGAGCGGGACGAACTGGGTGCTTTGCAATAAGGACGGCATTGTCTCCTCTTCTGACACCACGCATAAGCTTGCCGATAAGATTGGCGAGGATGAGACAACCGTTGAAATGTATGTCTTCTACGATGGTGACGATGCTCAGGTCTTTACGAACAATCTTGAGAATCTGAAGACGGCTTCCAAGCGCATTAACGTTGTCTTCACTGCTACCTCTACTCAGACCGATAAGAACTAGCGGGATAAGCAGCTAAACAAGGCGGGGGAGAGGTGTCCCCCGCCTTTTTCTTTAGAGAGGAGGATTTCCGTTGAGCGTTAAGCAGATGAAAAAGCAGCTTGCGATCGCAGCCTTGTCAGTCGTTATGGCAGCGGTTGCGCTTGGCTCTGCAACGTATGCCTGGTTCGTTTCAAACACAAAGGTTGACGGCACCACCAGTACCGTTAGCGCCCAGGCAAACGGCATGGTCCTCCAAATTGCGTCCGGCCCAAATGCCATTCATGACGGTAGCGATCATCAGACGACCGCCGCAAGCACTGGCCATGAGATCAGTCCGTCTTCCACGGACGATGCCCATAGCTGGTTTGTACCAAAATCATGGAATGGTACAGATGTGAGTGGTTACCAGAAGGCAACGATTTCTAAGCAGCTTGAGGGTTCCTATACGCTCAAGGGAGATACCGAGACTTATTACGCCTATACGATGGCGGAATATACGCTCTACACGATTAACCAGACTGGCGAGGCTGACGTCTATCTCGACAACAGCAGCTCGAACGGTCCCGTTGTTGTGACTGCGTCGGAAGGCGCTTCGAAAGATTGGTTTGACAAAATCAAAGGCAGCCTTCGTGTTGGTCTGCTGATTAATGACGAGCTCAAGGTTGTTTATGCTCCGGTCCTTCCGACAGGCAAGGGAAACGATGTTTCTGCTACCGAAGGCTGGAGTTGCGTGAATCCCGACAGCCTCTCGGTGACCATGGCGCCGTCCTATGCCCATGTGTGCGGTGGCAATATGATTGACCAGAACAGTAAAAACTGGGGAGCAACTGGAAGCGGTGACTCCTACGTAAAGCCGACGGGCGACGCTCAGATGCTCGCTCATGTTGGTTACAGCGGGACAAACTTCAAGGTTGTCATTTGGATGGAAGGCACTGACAGCGATTGTCAGAACATGTCCGGCCTCGATGTTGGTGAAGGAAGTCCGACCTTCGATGTAACGGTTAGCCTGGTCGGCATCGTGCCTGACTCTAAGTAGAGGCAAGACAACAATTAAACTGCCTAAAGGGGCCGCTTCGATTGAAGCGGCCCCTTTTTTTGTGGCTGTCCGCTGGAAGCACTTTGTCGCATATCGCTCGGGGTCGGCGATAATGTGAAGAACTGTTCTTCCTGGAGGTTCCTTATGGACGGCATTGCTTCTAGTGTTCCGCTGATTGCTCGGCCGAGTTTCGACCGCGCTTGCAGCGTTGTGCCGTCCGAATATGTTCAGGCTTGGGAATGGTTCTTGCGCGAGGAGCAGCGTGGCGGCCTATGGGACAAACTCCCGCATCGCACCAATGCCGATAGCCCTCAATATCCCTTTCGCCTGACGATTGATTCTGAGCTCTTTCCGGTGTCGCGCGATTCGGGCATCTTTTGGCCTGGTCGCGGGCGCGTTAATCAGCCGCGCGAAAAGACCTTCGCCCTTTCGGTGCACAATTCCAAGCGCGGCGCCTACCCCGATGTTCCGCCGCTCTATCTTGAGGACGGCACGTGGGTGCTCAAGTACTCGTCGCAAAGTGCTTCGGTCGAAAACTGGCGCGACCAGGACTACAACCAAAAGATGATCAACTGCATGGAGTGCGGCGTTCCCGTTGGCGTGTTCTTTGCAACGAGCGCCGGCTACAAAGTGCTGGGCCTAGCGTTCGTTGAGCGTTACGAGCCCGAGAACAGCTGGTTTGTGCTGCACGGTCCCGTCCACAAGGGCGGACCCGATGCGCGTTTCTTCCCTGATATGAGCTACATGAAGGACGCTCCGGTCGCGGCGGAGTTTTCCGGCACTCCAGCGAGCGACGATGAAAAGGTCCGGTATGCGTTGCGTCGCGAGCGAATCGGCCAGCAGCGTTTTCGCAATCAGCTTTTTGAGGCTTATACCGGTCGATGTGCCGTCTCGGGCTGCAATGTGGATGAAGCTCTCGAGGCCGCGCATATCGAGAACTACTCGGGTCCCAAGTCGCAAGTTGTCAGCAACGGTATTCTGCTGCGCCGTGACTTGCACTCGCTGTTCGATGCTCATTTGATTTCGTTTGAGCTGGTGCGTGGCGACTATCAACTTTGCGGGTCGTATCTTCTGCGGCATACGGACTATGCGGCGTTTGCAGGGTCGGTGTTGCGTGAGCCGGACGAACATCGCCTGCGTCCCAACGCTCGATTCCTCGAGGCTCATCGTGCCGAGTTTGATTTCTCGGAATCGCGGCGCCGGGCGGAAGCCGTTGCTCCGTATTAGCTGGGCGTGGCCCGTCGCAACCCAATCATGTCGATTGATCGGATCGCGTCGCGCCGCAACGAGAGCCGCACGATCCTGCCATCCTCTTCTCAACAGGTAAAACAGGAAAGGGGAGACCATGGGATGGCGAAGCGATATCGCGCGCGGCGCATACGGTAACTTACCGCGCGTTTTGATGGATCGGAGCTTATTTCCGCTCATCGAGGCCAGCTGCAGCCAAATCTGTCTGCCCTGTCCTTGCTGCGGTACAGACCTTCCGTGCCTAGACATCACCTTCATCGATGCCCGCGATAAGCACGCCACCGACCCGCGGGTTCGAACGGGCCTGCGCCTCCCGGTCTATCCTCAGCAATGCCCGACCTGTGGATGCGCCATTACCTATGACGATGCGGACACCTAATTGCCTGATGGCGAGCGAGGATTTTTGGACGATCGAAAACCGAGCGTGGATAATCTCCCGTTTTTGGGCTGAAGGGCTGTCAAAAACGGGAGATTTTCCACGCTCAGCCGTTTCTGCCTTATAAGATGCCCTACAGGTAAATCCCCTCGTACAAGGTCTTGTGGAACTGGGTGTGGTGGTCGCGTGCCCAGGTGAAGAGCGCCTGGTCAAAGTTGTCCTGGCTGGCGGGGATGCCGTAGACGCCGGCGACTTCCACGCGCACGAACTCCAGCGCGGGCAGCTTGTTGATGGCCGTGAGTGCAAACGGCGACGTGGGCTCCTCGAACAGGTAATGGCTGCCTTGCAGCGCGCCGCAGCCGGTGCAGGTGCTGGCGAGCGATACGGTCTTGGTGGTGCGCGACGTTACGGGCTTGTAGCCGCAGCGCTCGCGCAGGTAGTCGCGGATCTCGGCCGGCACGCAGCCCAGCGTGGGGACGATGGCCACGGCGTTGGCGCAGGCGGTGTCGATCACGATGTGGCCCGCGTCGTCCATGGCGGGCGCGCCGCCGGGCGCGGCCTTGCTGCCCGAGTCCTCGGCCGCCCAATACGGAATGCCAAAGGCCGCGACCGTCGTCTGCTCGTGGCACTTCCAACATTCGCGCTTGCCCAGCACCAGGTAGATGTAGGGCGCGCTGGGGTCGGAGCGATCAACGCCGGGCAGCCACGCGGCAAAGGGCTCGGGGTTGATGCCGTCGGGCACGTACCAGATCTTCTTGACCCGGTCCCACTTGGCGCCCAGGGCCTTGGCCTGGTCTTTGTGCGAAAAGGGAACATCGAGCTCGGTGCGCATGGCGGCTCCTTTGTGCGACTTGCGGTGCATGTGCTCCAAGGATACCCCAGCGCTGGGTGTGTGGTCGCTAAACGAGCATTTCGACCGTCCGAGAAGTCGCGGAGCATTTTGGCGAGGTCGTGCCGTCAAGTAAATGGGCAAGCAAATGGTCAGCTTTTGGTCAGTTGAGCGGCAACCTTGCCAAAAGCTTGACGGATTTGCAGCTAGACGTCGACGAATGAACACTTTGGACGCGCTGCGGCAAAAAACCGCCGGTCGTTTGCCGAAAACTTACCAGGACCGCCGGCGGCCGCCGACGCGCGTGTTATCTTCGCGCCATGAGCTACTTTATCGTTTCACATAACGCTGCGTTGGCGCTTTTGGCGCACATTCCGAACCCTCGATTTGGGGATTCGGAACCAGAGGTCGTGTCGATTGCGGGCGCCTGCGCGCTCTTGGACCAAGAGGCGCAGGAGTTTATCGATCGCTATGATTTAGGGGTCGAAACGCTGGATTTGCTGGTGCCGTCGCGCGCCGACCGTCGGCGGAGCAAACATGTTAAGACGCATCTCTGCACCAACGAGCTCCCGGCGGGTTCGTTTATCTCGCTGGGCCACTGGATGGGCGGCCTGGATGCGTACGTGTGCGCTCCCGAGCTGGCGTTTGTGCAGGCTGCGCACGACGGCTCTGCAGCCGAGGCCATCTATGCCGGCTATGCCATGACATCGGACTATCGGCTGGACAACCTTGCTCCCGGCGGGGTGACAAGCAGGGATGGGGGCATGCGCGATGGCAGGCTCACGACGAAGGAGCTCATTGCGGCGTATATCGAGGCGTCCCCAAAGGTAAGGGGTCTCGCGAAGGCAAAGGCGCTGCTTGCGTATGTGATCGAGGGATCGCGCTCTCCGAGGGAGTCGGGGCTGTGCATGTTTATGTCGCTGCCTGCGCGCTACGGCGGGTATGCATTGGGCAAGGCCGAGCTCAACAAGAAGGCTTTCATTCGCGATGGACTCAACGATGGGCGCGAGCGCAAACTGCGCGTGTTGGAGCGCACGCCCGACATTACGCTTACGGCTAAAGTCGAGGTGGGCAGGGATAAAGTAAAGGCCGGGCTGCTGCCAGAGGTGCTGACCGCGATGGTCGACTACGACAGCGATGCCATTCATGACGGCCGCGAGAAGATCCACAAGGATGTCGAGCGCCGCAACGAGTTGGAACTGCTTGAGGGAGTAGCGTATTTTACGGTGACAACCGACCAAGCAATTGACTACGACAAGCTCGTTCGGCTGTGCGAACGCATCCGACGGAAGCTGCATCGGAATAAGCGCCCCATCTTTAACAAGGCGATGAGTGCAGAGCAGCGATATTTTGCCCATGCGCGTGCCGAAACGAAGCGATTTTGGCTCTGGCAAGCCGTTATCGATGCGCATCAGTATTGGTAGGGGCGGTAACAGGGGGTTAGAATTAGCGGCCATATATCCAGGTTTAATACTTTTCCCGAGAAGTGAACGAGTCAGAATGGACCCCCGAAACATCGACACTTTTAGGGGCTTGTTTCCTGCGGTTTTGCTGCTGGAATCCTGCGGTTTTAACGTCAAAAAGTGTGGATGCTCCGGGGGTCCAAATAAGCTCGTTCACTTCTGGGAAAAGTATTAAACCTCACTTTATAGGGGGTTATTTATATATGGCTGCGAGACCCAACCGCGCCTGATCGGGGCAATCACCGGGGCTGTTTGGGCGGTTTGGCTGCAGCGGCGTCCTTTTGTCTTGGCGGCGTAAAACAAAACAGCTCAGAGGCGAAGCCTCTGAGCTGCGAACATTTGGTGGGCGTTAGAAGATTTGAACTTCTGACCTCTTCCGTGTCAGGGAAGCGCTCTCCCCCTGAGCTAAACGCCCGATCAAGGGTGCGCGAGTGCGCAGGGAATAATATAACGGAGCTCCCGCCCACTGGCAAGAACTATTTTTTAAAAAGTGGCAACTTGCGACCCTATCGGCCCCCGATCCGGTGCGAGCAGTACGCGAAAAGTCGCGTTTGTACCCCCGATGAACTGCACATTCGCGTAAAATATTCCCATTATGGGCAAATGGTGTCCAGGTAGTTTACGATGCGGCATCTGGGGGAGGGGCATGTCGGACGCGCGCTCACTGCGAAAACAGTTCAATCGCATGCTCGCCACGTTGCTGGTGGCCCTTGCTGCTGCCGGAGCCGTAACATATGCCTGGTACATCTACAACGCCAACCGCCACATCACCGATGTCAAGATGGCCGCGGGCACGGGCGTGACCTTCCTTATCTCCAACGAGTACGACGGCGAATACAAAACCAACGCCGGCCTGAGCTTTACAGGCCTGCTCGATCCCGTCTCGACCGACAACGTGCTCAACGGCTTCCAAAAGGTAACGGGTTTTACTGGTGGAACCACCCAGGACTCGCTGTTTGCCAGCATGTTTGGCGCGGCAGAGCATTCCGACTACTACAAGACCTCCCTGTACCTGGCCACCAACTTTGCCGCGACCGACGTGTACCTGTCGGGCATTGACTTTACCGAGCAGGACCCGGCAAACCCCATCTCTACCGCTCTGCGGGTGGGCCTGGTTACCTATGCGCCGGGGCAGGGCGATACCGTTACGGGCCAGTACGTCTTTGAGGTCTCGGGCGAGCGCAATCCCCAGGCGCGCTACAACACGCTCGACGGCAAGGATGCCGGCGAGAACGAGCAGAATCACCTGGTGCTCGACAGCACCCGCTCCGATGGAACAACGGTTCATTTTGACCAGCTGACCAGCGCAAACTTCTGCGACTACAATGAAGACACCGGCATTGTGGGCCTCAAGGAGGCCACGACCAAGATCTGCAGCCTGCCCGCCGCTGCCAAGGGCGCCGACCGAAGCACGCCCGTGCGCGTGGACGTGTACGTGTGGCTGGAAGGCTGCGACCCCGACTGTACCAACAATCTGGCCGCCACCAGCCTGCAATCGCTGGCGCTGCGCTTTGCCGGCAAGCGTTCGTAAGGGGGCTGGACATGAGTGCTTCGAACATCAAAGACATCCTAAACTCGCGTCGTCGCATGGTTGCCGCGGCTGCATGGATGTTGGTGTTGGTAGCCGCCCTGAGCGCTGCCACCTACGCGTGGTTTAGCAATTCGCGCTACACCAACGTGACGCCCGTGGCGCACACGGTAAGCGACGAGGGCTCCGACCTGCAGATTGGCCTTTCGGCCAACGGGCCCTGGGACACAACGGCAACGCTTGCCGCCGCCGACAAGACGCTCTATCCCATCTCGACGGCAGACCTTTCCCGCTTTTGGCGCGGCACGTTCCAAAACGCCTCCGGCATCACGACCGACTACGCCGACTGCACCGCGCGGCTGGACGACTACGCCCTTTCGGGCACGCTGTACCTTAAGGGGCACGATAGTGCTCTCAACGTGTACCTGTATCAGGGCCAGATGAGCGTGACGAACGACCCCCAGCTGCTGGCCGCGCTGCGTCTGGGCCTGGTCATTACAACTCAGTCGGGCACGCAAACGCATATCTTTACCTGCGACGATCTGGGCGACACCTCGGGCGCCACCAGTAGGCGTACCACCGCGCAAGACGGCGTGGTCGTGGCGCCCGGTGCCTCGGGCTGGACCTACACCGCCGACCCCGCGCGTGCCATAAGCGCCTACAGCATGGACGGCACCGGCGACACGCCCACGGCGCGTGCAGGCGCCACACCCATCTGCACGCTGGCCGCCAATGAGGTGGCAAGCGTTCGCTACGTTGTGTACATGGAAGGCTGCGACGCCAATTGCATCGACGAGGCTCAGGCCCGCGATGTGGTGCTGCAGCTTGCCTTTGCCGCGGCCAAGGCATAAGGGGGGCGAAGCGACATGGAAGACAAGAAGCGCATGCCAGCAGATAACCGCAAGGCCAAAACCCAGAGCGCTAGCTCCGCGGCCCCCTCCAGTGCGTCCGTCGATCGCCAGGTCCTCGAGGGCGCCGCCGTCCGCCGTCACGCCCGTCGCGCGCGTGCCTACATCGCGCTCGTTATGGTGGCGCTCGCCGCCACTTTGGGCGTCGCGACCTACGCCTGGTTTACCAACAACATGAAGGTCAACACCAACTCGGTGAGCGTGCACAGCGACACGTCCAAGCTGGTGCTAGAGCTGGGCGACGCCGATCGCGGCAGCTGGTCGCAGCAGGGCGATGCATCTCTGGCCTCCACCGCGAGCGGGGCCGTGACGCTCTACCCGGTCTCGACCTTTGACCTCAACGGCTTTGCGGCCTGCGCGCAAAACAACTCGGCCGGCGATGCCGCGGTGTTTGAGCAGGCAAAAGACAACGGCTCCACCTACTATCACGGCTGGATTGACCTGCGTCCCACCATTACGGGCACGGGCGCCAGCAAGGTTAAGGGCAAGGTGAGCCTGTATCTGGCCGAATCGCTGGTCCCGCAGGGCGCCAACGCCGAGCTGCTGCGCGCGGCTCGCGTGGGCATTAAGATCTCGAGCGGCAGCCAGGTGCTTGCCACCAACATCTTTGAGCTCGACAGTTCCGACAGCGGCCATCGCGGCGAGCATCCCACGACCGCCCCGGCTGGCCTTGCTGGCTACGCCGATGGCATGCTCCTGGGCTGGCAAAACGGCCAGCTCGCTTGCGGTGCCAACGTGACGCAGGACCCGGCCGCTTATACGCTGGACACGAGCGAGACGGCCGAGCGCCCGCAAAACTCGCTCGCCACGCTGGCGCTGGGCCAGACCTATCGCCTGGACATCTATTACTACATCGAGGGAACCGACCCCGATAGCGCCGACTACCTGCATCAAGACCCGGGCACCCTGCACCTGGCGCTCTTTGCGACCCTGGACGGTGAGTAGCCATGACGCGTAAGCAACCCGCCGCCAGCTGCACGCCCGCCACCGGCAAGCCCGCCGGCGCCGCCGCACCTGCCGACACCGACTTGCGCCGCAAGCTCACCACCACCGTGGTGCTGGTGCTGTTTGCCCTGGTGGCGATAGTCATGGCAACCTTTGCCTGGTTCTCCATCGCCGATAGCGCCAAGACCCGCATGCTCATGATTGATGCCAACGCCGACGGCTCGCTGCGCTTTGACCTGGACGAGCACTCCACGTTTGACGAATACGTCCACAGCCTGGGCTTCGACCAGATCTCGGCACGCATCGCCAGCGGAAAGGGCGTGGACATCGATGCATCCAGGCTCAAGCCCGTCACCACGAGCGACTACCAGACTTTTACCTTCGAGGACGGCTCCACCGCCGATCCCGCGACCGGCGCCTACTTGGAGTTCACGCTGCACTTTATGAGCAGTACGGACCTGCGCGTTCGCCTGACCGGGCAGGACGGCGACGGTGGCGCGTCCGGCACGCGGTTTAGCTCCGACACGCAGGGCATGGCCAGCGCCATGCGCATGAGCTTTACCGCCGACGGTCACACCTGGGTCTACAACCCCAACGGAGGCGGAGGCTCGTCCGGTTCGGCCACCGTCTTTGGGCTCGACTCGGGAGTAGCGAACGCGGCCAGCGACATGTTCGACCTAATAAAAGATACGGACAAGCCGGTAGCCGTTCGCATATGGCTCGAGGGAACGGACCCAAATTGCACTAATATGCTAAAGGGAGCTAACTATTCGGTTTCGATGCGCTTTGAGGGCATCGAGGAACAGTAGATATGCACGGCGGCCATCGGGCCGCGCACGACCTAGTCAGACACGGTAGTAAGGGACATCATGCAATCTGTTAAAAAGGCCGCATCCATCGCACTGAGCATCGTCATGTGGATCATCATCCTGGTGGCGGCCCTGTACGCGTTTACCACGCTCGCCACGCGCGAGGACGGCAGCGTCTCGGACATCGCCGGCTTCACCCCGCTCGCCGTACAGTCCGACTCCATGGCGCCCACGTTTAACAAGGGCGACCTCATCGTCATCAAAAAGTGCGACACCTCCAAGCTCGAGGTGGGCGACATCGTGACGTTCCACACCATTATCGACAACGAGTACGCGCTCAACACGCACCGCATCGCCGCCATCGACGAGATCAACGGCATGCGCAGCTTTACCACCAAGGGCGATAACAACGACGTGGCCGATTCGCACATCATCAGCGACGGCGACATCGTGGGCAAGTACGTGTTCGCGCTGCCGCAGATGGGCAAGGTCATGGACTTCCTGTCCAGCTCCATGGGCTTCCTCATCGTAATCGTGCTGCCCATGCTGCTGTTCTTTATCTACCAGGTGTATCACCTTATCGTGGTGGGCATGAACCTTAAGCGCGCCATGGCCGAGGAAGACCGCCTGGCCGCCGCGGCCGCCATCGTGGACGCCGAGGGCAAGGGTGACACCGCCGCCGTCACCGCCGATAACGCCGCCGAGCAGCTCGCCCAGGCCGAGGCCAAGCTCGAGGAAGCCCGTCGTTTAAAGGCCGAGGCCGAGGCGGCGATGAGCGCGACCAAGCAGGAGGATACCGACGGTGAGTGAGTTTCTGGGATTTGCCTGGGAGCTGCTGGCAAAGGTTGTCTACAACGTCGTTGCCGTCGTGAGCTCCATCCTTAACCTGCTGGTGTTTGGCTGGGTTGAGTACTTCAACATCTTTATGACCTACTTCACCACGTTTGACCTGGTGGGCAAGATCGGCGCGGTCATCCTGTTTGCCATGCTCATCGCGGTCCCCGTGCTGATCGTGGCCATCCTGGTCCACCGCTACCGCATCAACCGCCGCCTGCATCGCGACGACACGTCCAACAAAGCGCTCTATCGCGAGATCGGCCGCCTGAACAAGCAGGTGCTCGACCTGATGGACGAGAAGAACAAGCTGCTGGCGCTCAAGGTCAATGCCATGGGCGGTACCAAGCAGATTCCGTACGTGGTCGCCTCGGCC
This sequence comes from Collinsella sp. AF33-16, assembly GCF_003475325.1. Taxonomy (GTDB): domain Bacteria; phylum Actinomycetota; class Coriobacteriia; order Coriobacteriales; family Coriobacteriaceae; genus Collinsella. The sequence continues at coordinate 18,353 of NZ_QRQC01000008.1, forward strand.
CTGGCCGACGACCCCCTGCCGACGGTGGGCAACGTGGTGGGCGCCGCTGCGGGCGCCGGTGCGCCTGCGGGCGAGGGCGCCGCGGCGGGCGCCGGTGCGCCTGCGGGCGAGGGCGCCGCGGCGACGGCCGTCATGTCGGGCAACGCGTCGCTCGCGCTCGATGGCGAGGGTGTCAAGGATGCCGCAGCCGCCATGGCCAAGGCCACCGTCGAGGCCAAGACCCTTGCCGAGGAAAAAGAGATCGCCCAGGCCAACCGCTTTCCCAAGCTGTCCCTCGTGGACCTTAAGTACCGCGACTGGGAATCGCCGGTCTACGACGATGCCATCTCGCTGGAGGACTTTGTCGACAGCTTCCGCGCGTTTGCATGCAGCCAAATGAAGCTCTACTACACGCCCGAGATCATCCGCCGCTTTGTGGCCGGCATGGCCGCCTCCAAGCTGCTGATCCTGGAGGGCATCTCGGGTACCGGTAAGACGTCGCTGCCCTACAGCTTTAGCCGCTATCTGGATAACCCCGCGACCATCGTGTCGGTGCAGCCGAGCTTTCGCGATCGCACCGAGGTGCTGGGCTACTTCAACGAGTTTTCCAAGCGCTTTAACGAGACCGAGTTCCTCCGCGCCGTGTACGAGGCGGGCCTTCGCCAGGACCCGTCCATGATCGTGCTCGACGAGATGAACCTCGCCCGCGTGGAGTACTACTTTGCCGAGATCCTATCGGTACTCGAGATGCCCAGCCACGACGAGTGGGTGCTCGACCTGGTGCCTACCCAGTGGGCGGCCGACCCCAAGGGCCTGCACGACGGCAAGCTCACCATTCCCGACAGCCTGTGGTTTATCGGCACCGCCAACAACGACGACTCTACCTTTACCATCACGGACAAGGTGTACGACCGCGCGATCCCCATCGAGCTCAACGAGCGCGCCGACGCGTTTGAGTGCGAGCCGCACGAGCGCGTGCACGTGACGGCCGAGCATCTGCAGTATCTGTTCCAAAAGGCCAAGGTCGAGTACGTGATCGACGACGAGCTGCTCCAGAAGATGCACAAGCTGGACCAGTACCTGCAGACCCGATTTAAGCTGGCCTTTGGCAACCGTATCATCAAGCAGATGTACGACTTTATCCCCGTGTACGTGGCGTGCGGCGGCACCGAGCTGGGCGGCATGGACTACATCATCGCCCGCAAGGTGCTCAAGAAGTTTGAGTCCATGAACGTGAGCTTTGTGCGCGACGAGATGAAGGGCCTGATCGAGTACATCGAGAAGACCTTTGGCGAGGGCGGCCTGCCCGATTCCGTCATGTATCTGCAGCGGATCCAGAACTTCTACTAATGCCGTAAGCGCGGGGCGTGGGACAAGACAATCAGTAGCGTTTGCCCTGTGTGGTGTCGCCACGCCCCTTACCGATCGATCCAACCTATGGAGTAACCCATGTCCGAGACCATTCAGGACCTCTATACCAGCTTCTCCGAGCAGATGGAGCCCATCCAGGAGGACAGCCGCTACTTCCGCTATCTGTTTGAGATGGCGCAGGCCTCGGGCACCACGATCGAGCAGCAGCGCGAGGAGCTCGTCAAGGTGGTGGACGAGGAGTGGATCAGCATGATCGAGGACTCGCTCGATGCCATCAACACCATCATCGAAAATCCGCGCCGTTTCATCACCACCGAGGAAGAGGTGGTGCCGGTCTCGCTCGCCAAAAAGATCAGCGCCGATAGCGTCCGTCATCTGAGCCAGAACACGCAGTTCTTGGCGCCGAGCGACGATGGCGGCGTCCACCCCACGCGCATCCTCAACGTCAGTACCGTCGAGACGTACGACCTGTACGAGAACCGCTTTATCTACCACCTGATTCAGCGCCTGCTGACGTTTGTGGACAAGCGTACCGACGTGATCTTTTGGTCGACGGGCAACGAGATTCGCAACCGCTTTAAGATGCACAGCAAGATTGACGACGCGTACGAAGAGATCGAGTACAACGTCGAGATGACGGTCAAGAACCGCCAGAGCTTTGCCGAGAACGATGCCGACAACATGGATGTCTTTATGCGCATCGACCGCGTGCACCGTCTGGTCATGGCGCTGCGCGGCGCGTCGTTCTGCCAGATCATGAACGGCTGCAGCGCGGTCCGCAGCCCCATCCAACGCACCAACCTCATCATGAAGGATCCCAACTACCGCAAGTGCTACCAGCTGTGGCAGTTTATGGAGCGCTACGACAAGGTGGGCTACAACATCGACGTGCAGCAGCAGGCACTGGCGTTCGATGACGAGTACATGGTGCAGATGTACACCAACCTCATCAACAACTACACCGTCTTTAAGAGCCTGACCGATGACGAGCGCAACCTGCAGGAGCTCGAGAGCGTGCAACACGCGCCGGTGGCGCCCAAGTTTATTAAGGAGATTAAGGAGGTGCAGGTCGATAGCCCCGACCTGCCCGACGTCGAGGTCCGCCGCGTGTTTGTGGAGGAGGTCACGCAGGCTCAGCTCGATGCCGAGCAGGCGCTGGCCGAGGCCCGCGAGCAGATCGAGGAGCTGCAGGGGCAGGTCAAGTCTTGGAAGGTGCAGGCGCACGCGTTGACCGACGAGCGCGACGACCTGGTCGACGAGCTGAACGAGGCCAAGACGCGCGAGCTGGCGTTGACGCAACGCGCGCAGATGGCCGAGGCTGATGTTGAGGAGCTGCAAGGTTCGCTGGAGGATGTCGAGGCGGGCAAGAAGGCTGCCGAGGCCGACGCTGCCGAGGCGCGTGAGACCGCGGCGGCGCAGCTTGAGCGGATGCGTGTCGAGGCCGATGCCGAGGCCGCGGCCGCTCGCGCCGATGCCGATGCTAAGATTGCGGCTGCCGAGCAGACGGCCGCCGAGCAGGTCGCGCAGGTCAAGAGCGAGTCCGCCGCGGCTCTGGCTGCCAAGACGGCGACCGATGCCGCCGAGCTGCAGGCCGCCAAGGATACTGCCGCGGCCGAGCTTACCGGCGTGCGCGAGGCTTCTGCCAAGGAGGTGGCCGAGCTGCATGCCAAGCTGGACGCCGTCAAGCTGCAGATCGAGGAAGTGCAGCTGACGGCCGAGCGCGATGCCCGTGCCGCGGCCGAGGCAGCCGACGCCGCTGCTGCTGTGGCGGAGCAGAAGCTTGCCGACACTGTTGCCGCGGCCGAGAAGAAGGTCTCCGCTGCTCAGCAGGCAGCCGATGCCGCGATCGATGCCGCCCGTGCGGCCGCCGATTCTGCCGTCGAGCAGGCTACGGTGGACGCCAGCGAAAAGGTCGCCGCTGCCGCTGCCGAGCGCGATGCTGCCACGCGCGCCGCCGAGGAGGCTCGTGCCGACGCCGACGCGCGTATCGCTACGGCCGAGCTCGAGGCAGGGAAGCGTATTGAGCAGGAGCTCGCCGCCGCCAAGGCCGCGCACGAGCGCGAGCTCGAGGCTGCCCGCGCCGAGATGCAGCAGCGCTTGGACTCGTTGGCGCACGAGCTGGAGCAGGCCGAGCGCGATCGCGCCCGTGCCGAGCGCCGTGCTGAGGGCAACAGCCTGTCGCGCTATCTGCTGGCCCGCCTGCGCGGCGAGGCCGATGAGTCGGCTGCGGGTGTCGAGACGGCCGCGGGCGACGCGGGTGCCGAGGGCGAGGCTGCGGCTTCTGCAGAGGACGCCGCCGAGGTCGCTGACGCCGTCGACGCCGCCGACGCTGCACTTTCCGCAAAGGACGACGACAAGTGATGAAGCACGTGCTCCGCGTGATCAACGTGCTGGCGACCGTGGTGATCCTCGTCGCCTTTGTGGTGTTGCTGCGCACGGTGTTTACGCCCGCCGGCGAGATTCCCACCATCATGGGCTATGGCTTTATGCGCACGCTGACCGGCTCGATGGAGCCGGCGATTCCCGTGCATTCGTTTATCGTCGTCGATACCGACAACGGCCAGGTCTACCAGGTGGGCGATATCATCACCTTCCATTCGTCCGATGACGCGCTGGAGGGTTCGCTCAACACGCACCGCATCGTATCCGTGGAGGCCGCGTCTGACGGCTCGCCGGTCTACCACACCAAGGGCGACGCCAATCCGGTCGAGGACGCCGCGCCCGTGCCCGCCGCCGATGTGGTGGGCCGCGTGGTCTTTGTCTCGGCAGGCCTGGGCGTGGTGGTGTCGCTGCTCACCAATCCGCTGCTGTTCTTCCCGCTTATCGTGGTGCCGCTGATCGTGCTGCTGGTGCTCGAGATTCGCCATATGGTCAAAACCACGCAAGAGGTGGCGCGCGCCGAGGACGAGGCCGCCCTGCGCGCAGCCGTGGAGCAGATTCGCGAAAAACGTCGCCGCGAGCAGGAAGGCCAGGACAACGCCAAGGAGCAGAACGATGGTGGCCATACCGATGAAAGTGCGGAAGCCGACCCCGGCGCCCTAGACGGTTCCAGCCACTCGGCATAGCGCATCTGCGCCTTTCGTCCCTGCAATTTGGATGCTCGTAGACGTTCCGAATTGTCTGCTTTTTCATGCCGATATTCGTGCTACAGTTTGAGCGCTTTGTTGCCAATTGATTTCGGGGGAGTGGGATGGAGCAGGAGCGCACAGCGCAGCGTGCACGCAAAAAGACTTCGGTACCGATGACGGTGGCGTCCGATTTTGTCGTGCCCGAGGGAACTGACGAGCTCAGCCGCAACACCCGTCGCGCCTGGCGCGACCGTCTCAACGACGCCCAGACGCGCAAGATGATCACGGGCGTTTTAGCCACGCTGGTGGGCGGTTCGTTTTGGGGTTTCTCGGGTACCAGCGCGAGTTTTTTGTTCGATACCTACCATGTCGATACGCTGTGGCTTATGAGCATACGGCAGATTCTCGCCGGCCTGCTCTTTATGGCTGTGGTTGTCACGCGCGACCGCGCACGCCTGGTCAAGCTTTGGACGACGCCCGCTGATCGCAAGCAGCTGCTGCTCTTTACCGCTTTTGGCCTGCTCTTTAACCAGTTTTGTTATCTTTCGGCCGTGCGCCTGACCAATGCCGGAACCGCGACGGTGCTCCAGTGCCTGCAACTGGTCATCATTATGGGCTACACCTGCGTGATCGACCATCGCATGCCTCGCGTGCGTGAGGCCGTTGGCATTGGGTTGGCCCTGGGCGGCACCTTTTTAATCGCTACCGGCGGCGACCCGACCAGTCTGAGCATATCGCCGCTTGGCCTGGTCGCAGGCCTTATGTGTGCGGTTAGCGCCGCCTGTATGGCGGTGATTCCCGCCAAGATTCTGTCCGAATACGGCAGCCCTATTGTTACGGGCTCGGCTATGCTTACGGCGGGTGTCGTTTCGAGCGTCTTTGTGCAGCCATGGGCTCATATGCCGGTCCTCGATACGGCTGCCGTCGAAGCGCTCGCGGTGTTTGTGATCGTTGGCTCTTTCCTGGCGTATATGCTCTATATGCAGGGCGTCAAGGATATTGGCTCCGTACGTGCGAGCCTCATCGGAACTGTGGAGCCGGTCTCGGCAACCATTACCAGCGCCGTTATGCTGGGCACGGTGTTTTTGCCGACCGACTTGATTGGCTTTGTCATGATCATCGTGATGATGTTCCTGACGGTATAGCTCACGCCGCTGCCTAGACGGACACGGTATTGCACCAAAATTCCGCGAATTGGTGCCTGCATCTGGAGTTTAACTGACGATGCCAAATATGTCATAAACTAATAGCGTTATTGACTTTTAGTATTGCGAGGACTCCTCTATGGCTGGTAACCACTTTAAGAACGGCGACGGCGAGCGCTCTGCAGTTCCGCCGCGTTCAAATGGGACTGGAAACGCTGGCGTACCGAGTGGATCCAGCCAAAACGGTGCTGGCAACCGTACGTCTCCGGGCGAAACGGCGATGTTTGCCGCTCTGTACGAACAGTCTCAAAAGGCAAAACAGGCTGGTCGCGTAGGCAGGCAGGCATTTCCGGGCGGGGCGGGCTCTGCGGCTTCGTCGGCCGGGGTCCGTCCGGCGCCAACGGGCGGTGCAAATGTCGCCGGCCCCACTGACCCCGCTAACAACGCTCATCGCGCCCACAACGCCGGCCCCATCACCCCCGCCAATTCCGCCAATAGTGCTTCTTCTGCTGGAGACGCAGGGCTTACGGGTAACCTAGGCACTATCTATACGGGCGCTTCCGAAACCGGCACGTTTGCCCGTCTCAATGACGACGGTGCCGAGTTTAAGGGCTCGGGCTCTAAAGAAGATTATTACGATTTTGGCTTGAACTACGGCGGTGATTCCTCGACGAGCCCGACCTCGAACGGCCTGGTTCGCCATCGCCATCGCAAGGGCGAGCGCAAGAAGCGCCGCGTTTCGGCTGTTGTCGCTGCCATCGTCGCGGTGGTTCTTGTCGCTTTTGGCGTGAGTGGCTTCATGCTGTTTAACTCGGCAAAAACCGTGAAGAGCCAGGCAAAGGAAACTGTCGAGATCGTCGGTGGCCTTAAGGACAAGGTCACGTCGGGCGATTTTTCAACCCTGCCCGACGATGCGAAAAAGATCGACGAGCTCTGCAGCAGCATGAAGAAGGAGACCTCGAGCCCGGTGTGGACGATGGCTTCGTTTATCCCGGTGTATGGCAGCGACATCAATGCGGCCCGCACCATGATCGACGCCCTGTCCGATGTCTCGAGCAATGCGCTGGTTCCCATGGCCGATAACCTTTCGCAGGCCACGCCCGGCAAGCTGTTTCAGGACGGCATGATTAACGTGTCCGCGCTGCAGGCCGTTGCCGATTCGCTTTCCGATAGCTCCAAGGTGTTCAAGAGCGCCAACGAGAAGATCCAGGGCATTGGCGATACTCATATTTCCCAGGTGACCGAGCTGGTCGATAAGGCCAAGGACGGCTTTGCCACCCTCAACGGCGCGGTTGACGCGGCGGAGAAGGTCGCCCCCGTCCTTCCCCAGATGCTCGGCGCCAACGGCCAGACGCGTAACTACCTTGTGTACGCCATGAACAACGTCGAAATTCGTGCCTGCGGCGGCTTTGGCGGTTCGCAAGGTTTGATTTCGGTCACCGACGGCCAGATGTCGATTGGCGAGTTTGTTCCCCGCATTGGGCTCAGTGAGGATGAGGCAGTCGAGAGTGTCGACGAAGAGGATGAGGCGCTGTTCGGCAACCACAGTAACCTGTACAACTCGGGCAATACCTATTCGCCTGATTGGCCCCGCAACTCGCAGCGTGTCGCCGCGCTGTGGAAGTCCCAATATGGGCAGGACGTTGATGGCGTCGTCGGCATCGACCCGGTGTTCCTGCAGTATCTGCTGGGCCTGGTCGGTAACGTGTCGCTGCCCGACGGAACGGTTGTCGACGGCACCAACGCCGCAAAGGTCCTCATGCACGATGTGTACTGGAACTATCCGGTCGAGGAGTCGGACGGCATCTTTGCATCCGTCGCCAGCGCTGCCTTCGACAAGATCCTTGGCGGTATCGGCGATGTCGATGTTACGAAGCTTGTCAGCGCCGTTGAGCGCGGTGCCGAAGAGGGCCGCCTGATCGCGTGGATGAAAAACGATGACGAGCAGAACGCTATCAAGGAGATGAACATCGACGCCTCGCTGCCCGATCCGGATGACCCGAGTGAAGATCCCGTTGCTGGTGTCTACTTTAACAACCTGAGCTTCTCCAAGCTCGACTGGTACCTGAATGCCGATACGCAGATTGGCCAGGGCATCAAGAACGGTGACGGCACATGCTCGTATCGCATCGCCGTTACCCTGACGAACATCATGACGCAGGAGGAGGCCGGCAAGCTGCCCGACTACGTCGCGGCGAGCGCGCCCGATGCCGCGCGCGACGACGAGCGTCTGAATGTCTCGTTGTTTGCCCCGACGGGCGGCAACATTACAGATCTGACCGTCGAGGGCACCCAGTTTGGTCTTGGCGCCGCTACGTGGCATGGAATCCCCTTCTATTCGGGCACCGTTGACCTGCATGCTGGCGAGACGACGACGATCACATATACGCTGACCACGTCAGCCGAGGCGGGGGACAAGCCGCTTACGCTGCGTCAGACTCCTACATGCCAGGCGGCTCGCGACAGCGCGTCGGCGTAGGGTTTTTCTGGTAGCGCAGATAATCGAGTACCATTTTGGGGCGGACAGGCAATCTGTTCGCCCCTATTTTGTAAGGAGAGCGCATGAAGTACTTTGGCACCGACGGCTTTCGCGGTGAGGCTAACGTTGGGCTGACGGTAGAGCACGCTTATAAGATTGGCCGTTTTGTGGGCTGGTATTACGGCGCCAACCGCGAGCGCAAGGCGCGCGTCATCGTGGGTAAGGACACGCGTCGCTCGAGTTATATGTTTGAGGCGGCGCTGGTGAGCGGCTTGGTCGCGAGCGGCGCGGACGCCTATATGCTGCACGTGATCCCCACGCCGGGCGTAGCGCATCAGACCGTGGAAGGCTGCTTCGATTGCGGCATCATGATCAGCGCGAGTCACAACCCGTTTTGCGATAACGGCATTAAGCTCGTCAATAGCGACGGTTTTAAGATGGACGAGGACGTACTGGAGCTCATCGAGGACTACGTCGATAGCAAGAGCGAGGTGCCGCTGGCCACGGGCAACCACATCGGCGCCACGGTGGACTACATGCAGGGCCGCAACCGCTACATTGCCTCGCTCATCGCCAGCGCGAACTTTTCGCTTCAGGGCGTCAAGATCGGCATCGACTGCGCCAACGGCTCGGCGTCCTCGGTGGCCAAGCCGGTGTTCGACGCGCTGGGCGCCGACGTGCGCGTGATCAATGCCGCGCCTGATGGTTTTAACATCAACGTCGACTGCGGCTCCACGCATATGGAGCGTCTGCAGCGCCACGTGGTGGAGCAGGGCCTGGACGTGGGCTTTGCCTATGACGGCGATGCCGACCGCTGCCTGGCCGTGGACGAGCGCGGGCGCGTGGTCGATGGCGACCAGATCCTGTACGTGTGCGGCGTGTACCTGAACAAGCACGGTCGCCTTTCGGGCGGTACCGTGGTTCCGACGATTGCCAGCAACTTTGGCCTGATCAAGTCGTTGGAGCTTGCCGGCCTAAGTGCCGTGACCAGCGGTGTGGGCGACCGTCACGTGTATGCCAAGATGCGCGAGGGCGGTTACAGCCTAGGCGGCGAGCAGACGGGCCATACGATCTTTGGCGATATCGAGCGCACGGGCGACGGCATTATGACCTCGCTGCGCGTGATGGAAGTGATCCGCGCCGAGCGCGAGACGCTCTCGCAGCTCACGGCTCCGTGCAAGCTGCTACCGCAGGCGCAGGTGGCCGTGCGCGTGGCGGACAAGGACGCCGCGCTCGAGAACATGGGCGTGCAGAACGCCATCGCCGAGGCCGAGGCTGCACTGGCAGGCGAGGGCCGCGTGCTCGTACGCAAGAGCGGAACCGAGTCGGTTATCCGCGTGCTGGCCGAGGCGCCCGACCAAGCATCCGCCGATGCCGCCATGAAGCGCATCGCCAACGCACTCGAGGCTCTGTAGTTACGCGGTTTTACCAAACCGCGTAACTGCTCGACGCTGCAAACGGCCCCAAGCGGCAACCTGACGTTCAATTTCAAGGGCGCGACCAGGAGGTCGGCGCCCTTTCATTTCACGTCACCTTGCTCGCTTAGGGTCGTTTTCGCTGACGTTGCCAAGACATTGGCGTCAACATGGTTGGCGTTGGCGATGGCGTGCTGGTCAATCCTTACAGCTCGTACAGCGTGGTGAACTTGTCCTGCAGGTAGCTGCAGTAGTAGCGGGCGTCAAAGGCCATGCCGCAGGCGCCCTTGATGAGTTCCGGCGCGTCTTTGGCGCGGCCCCACTGCCAAATGTGCTCGCCCAGCCAGGTGCGGACGGGTGCCAGGTCGCCGCTCGCACAGGCGCCATTGAGGTCGACACCGTCGCGGCACATGGCCGGCACAAACATGGCATCGTAGGCGCTACCCAGCGCATACGTGGGGAAGTAGCCAAACGAACCGCCGCTCCAATGCGTATCTTGCAGGCAGCCGTGCGTGTCGTCGGGAACGGGAATGCCCAGGTACTCGTCCATAAAGCGATTCCAAAGCGCGGGGATGTCCTTGGCCGTAGCCTCGCCGGCAAACAGCATGCGCTCGATCTGGTAGCGCACCATAATATGCAGCGGATAGGTGAGCTCGTCGGCCTCGGTGCGGATCAACGACGGCTGCGCGATGTTCACGGCGCGGTAGAGCGTGTCTTCGTCGACGTCGCCGTAGACCTCGGGCGCGTGACGACGCAGCACCTCGAGCAGCGGGCCCATAAAGGCGCGGCTGCGACCCACGGTGTTCTCGAAAAAGCGGCTCTGGCTCTCGTGGATGCCCATGGAGGTGCCGCCCTCCAAGCATGTGCGCGCATAGGCGGGATTGACGCCCAGCTCGTACATGGTGTGCCCCGCCTCGTGGATGATGCTGTAGACGTTGGAGATGCAGTCGTCCTCGTAGATGTGCGTCGCGATGCGCGCATCACCCACGGCAAGGCCCTCGCTAAACGGATGCTCGGTAAAGGCAAGCGTGGTGTCGTCCAGGTCCAGGCCGACAAGCTTCATAAGGTCGAAGCTCATGGCGCGCTGGGCAGCCTCGGGCACGTGGGCGTGCAAAAAGTCGGCAGCCGGCTGCTGGCCGCGCTCGCCGATGGCGTGCACGAGCGGCACGACCGTGGCCTTGACCTCATCGCAAAACGCATCGAAGCTCTTGGCGGAAAGGCCGCGCTCGTACTGGTCGAGCCAAACGTCGTATGGATCGCGCTTGGGGTCCATGAGCTCGGCCTGATGCTTAAGTTGGGCGACGATTCTATCCACATAGGTCTCAAAGCTCGCCCAGTCGTTGGCTGCCTTGGCCTTGTGCCACACGGCGTCCGCCTCGCAGGTGAGCCTGGTCCAGGCCTCGGCTTCTTCGGTGGGGATGGCACTGGCCTCACGTTGATCGCGGCCGAGCACGCGGATCTCGTCGAGCAGCTGAGGGTCGTCGATTTTGCCGCCGGCGACGGTCTCGCGCGCTAACGAGCGTACGAGCTCAACGGACTTCTCACTGGTCAGCAGCTTGTGATGCTCGCCGGCAAGCGTGCCCATGGCGTCGGCACGCGCTGCTGCGCCGTTGGCAGGAGCAATCGTCGCTCCATCGAACTCGGCAATCTTGAGCAGGTACTCGCGAGTCCACAGCTTGCCCTCGAGTTTGCGGAACTTTTTGACGGCCTTGTCGACTTTAGCAGCCTTGACGCCCTTGGCAGCCTTTGCCACGGCGGCCTTGGCCTTCTTATCGAGTTTCTTTCCCATACCATATCCTTGATCTCGTGAGCCGAGCGCTTCGGGTGGGCGCGCGGCCAGTTTGCACAGCTACCTGCCTTGTACCCAGTGCGAACAAAGCGGAACGCGGCGATGCACACGCAGAATGTGTTATCCTATAGCCCAATGCGTTGACGGAGAGGGTTTTGCCCGCCGCGTCGCCGGCAAGAGAGGGAAGGTCATGGGCTGCGAGCCTTCCTGCGGTGACAAGGGCCAAGCGTTCACTCCCGAGCAGCGACCTCAACGGGCACGCGGCCAGCGGCGGCGAAGCCCCAGTAGGGAAGCCGTGAGCCTCGCGACAAGGGGCACAGAGTGGGCGCGGCGGGCCAGACATCCGCCGGGTCAAACAAGGTGGTACCGCGGAATTCAACCGTCCTTGGGCAATGCACATGCCCGAGGGCGGTTTTTTTGTTACCGAACCGGGCCGCACATCCGCAGCTCCGGGTGGCTCCAGCCGCCGCGGCAAGTGGATGCGCGAGAGACGAAAGGGAAGACATGAGTCTGATTGATGATCTGGTCAAACTCGAGGAAGAGGCCAAGGAGCTCGTCGCAGGCGCCGATGACGCCGCCAAGCTCGAGGCTGCGCGTGTTGAGCTGCTCGGTCGCAAGGGTCGTATCACCGGCTTGATGCGCATGATGGGCAAGCTCGCCCCCGAGGATCGTCCCGTGATGGGCAAGCGCGCCAACGAGATGCGCCAGCTGATCGAGGGCATGCTCGACGAGCGAAACACCGAGATGAAGGCCGCCGCCCTCAAGCGCGCACTCGAGCACGACGCCGTCGACATCACGCTGCCGGGCATCCGTCCGCAGATCGGCCACCAGCACCTGATCAAGCAAATCATCGAGGAGGCCGAGGACATCTTCTGCGGCATCGGCTACACCGTCGAGTCCGGCCCCATGGTCGACACCTCTTACTACAACTTCACCGCGCTCAACGCTCCCATGGATCACCCGAGCCGCTCGGCCCGCGATACCTTCTACGTGGTCGACAACAACCCCGGCAGCGTCGCGCACCCCGAGGCTCACGCCCACGGCGAGTCCGACGTGCTGCTGCGCACCCAGACTTCGGGCGTGCAGATCCACACTATGGAGTCGCAGAAGCCGCCCATCTACATGATCTGCCCGGGCACCGTCTACCGTCCCGACACGGCCGATGCCTGCCACCTGCCGCAGTTCAACCAGATCGAGGGCCTGGTCGTCGACGAGGGCATCACCTTTGGCGACCTGAAGGGCACGCTCGACTACTTTGTTAAGTGCATGTTTGGCGAGGATCGCAAGACGCGTTACCGCCCGCACTTCTTCCCCTTCACCGAGCCCAGCTGCGAGGTGGACGTGAGCTGCCACGTGTGCGGCGGCAAGGGCTGCAACTTCTGCAAGCACAGCGGCTGGATCGAGATCTTGGGCTGCGGCATGGTCGACCCCAACGTCCTGATCAACTGCGGCATCGATCCCGAGAAGTACACCGGCTTCGCCTTTGGCATTGGCGCCGAGCGCGTCGCAGCACTGCGCTACGACCTGCCCGACCTCAGAACCCTGATGACTGGCGATATGCGCTTCCTCAACCAATTTTAATTTGACCTGTCCCGGCGGCTTCCCGAGCCACCGCACCTTGCCTTTCAATCGTCGGTTGCGTACCTAAGTACGCGGCCCTCCTCTTTCAAGGCAATCTGCGGCACCTCGGAAACCCGTCTCCGTAGCTGGAGTTTTCCGTCTGTTTATTGCAGGCGTTACAGATGAAAGGAGACCAGTTAGATGCGCGTTTCTTACGACTGGCTCAAGACCATGATCGATATTCCGGAGGATCCCAAGACCCTTTCGGACGAATATATCCGTACCGGCACCGAGGTCGAGGCGATCGACACCGTGGGCGAGTCCTTCGACCACGTGGTGACCGCCAAGGTGCTCACCAAGACCCCGCACCCCGATAGCGACCATATGTATGTGTGCTCGGTCGACGTGGGCGACAAGAACCTCGACGCCGATGGCAACCCCGCCCCGCTGCAGATCGTCTGCGGCGCGCAGAACTTCGAGGCCGGCGACCACATCGTCACGGCCATGATCGGCGCTGTGCTCCCCGGCGACGTCAAGATCAAGAAGAGCAAGCTTCGCGGCGTCGTGTCCATGGGCATGAACTGCTCTGCGCGCGAGCTCGGCCTGGGCGGCGACCACTCCGGCATCATGATCCTGCCCGAGGATACGCCCTGCGGCATGCCGTTTGCCGAGTACGTGGGCTCGAGCGACACCGTGCTCGACTGCGAGATCACGCCCAACCGTCCTGATTGCCTGTCCATGATCGGCATGGCCCGCGAGACCGGCGCCATCTTCGACCGCGATTTCCACGTTGAGCTGCCCGCCATCAAGGCCGAGACCGGCCGCGCGACCGACGACGAGCTTTCGGTCGAGATTGCCGATGAGGGCCTGTGCGACCGCTATGTCGCCCGCATCGTGCGCAACGTGAAGGTCGGTCCGTCGCCCGACTGGATGGTCAAGCGCCTCAACGCCCTGGGCGTGCGCCCGCACAACAACATCGTCGACATCACCAACTACGTGATGATGCTCACCGGTCAGCCGCTGCACGCCTTTGACCTGTCTACCTTTGCCGAGCGCGAGGGCCATCGCCGCGTGGTGGTTCGCGCCGCCCAGCAGGACGAGAAGTTCACGACCCTCGACGGCGAGGAGCGCACGCTCGACGCCGGCATGGGCCTCATCACCGACGGCGAGCGCCCCGTGGCGCTGGCCGGCGTTATGGGCGGCATGGATTCCGAGATTGAGGACGACACCGTCGACGTGATGGTCGAGAGTGCCTGCTTCAATGCCGGTCGCACCTCGCACACCAGCCGCGACCTGTCACTGATCTCCGACGCCTCCATCCGCTTTGAGCGTCAGGTCGACGAGACCGGCTGCGTGGACGTCGCCAATGTGACGTGCGCACTTATCGAGGAGATCGCCGGCGGCGAGGTCGCCCCCGGCTATGTGGACGTGTTCTCCGCGCCCAAGACCATCGACAGCATTAGGCTGCGCCTGGCCCGCGTGCATGCCATCTGCGGTGCCGACATCGAGCCCGACTTTATCGAGCGTTCGCTCACCCGTCTGGGCTGCACCGTCGAGCGCGACGGCGAGGACTTCATGGTCACGCCGCCGAGCTTCCGTCCCGACCTGCCGCGTGAGATCGACCTGATCGAGGAGGTCCTGCGCCTGTGGGGCATGGGCCGCGTGACGGCGACCATCCCGGCTGCCAAGAACCACATCGGCGGCCTGACCCGCGAGCAGAAGCTCACCCGCAAGGTCGGCGAGATCCTGCGCGCCTGTGGCCTCAACGAGACTACGACCTTTGGCTTTGCCGCCCCGGGCGACCTGGAGAAGATCGGTATGTCCACCGAGGGCCGCGGCTGCCCCGTGGTTCTCATGAACCCGCTGGTGGCCGAGCAGACCGAGATGCGCCGCTCGTTGCTGCCGGGTCTGCTGCAGTCTGTGGCCTACAACGAGGCCCACGGCACGCCTAACGTGCATCTGTACGAGGTCGGCAGCCTATTCCACGGTCGCGAGAATGCCAGCCTGCCCAAGGAGACCAAGTCCGTGGCGGGTGTGCTCTCGGGCCAGTGGAGCGAGCAGTCTTGGAACATGAAGTACCGCAAGCTGCGTTTCTTCTTTGGCAAGGGCATTGTCGAGGAGCTGCTCGCCCAGCTGCGCATCGAGAAGGTCCGCTTCCGTCCCGTCGAGGGCGAGGGCTATGCCTTTTTGCAGCCGGGCCGTGCGGCTGAGGTTCTGTCCGGCGGCACCGTGCTGGGCTGGGTCGGCGAGATTCACCCCGAGGCGCGCGAGGCTATGGGCATTGACGAGGTTGTCGTTGCCTTTGAGCTCGATCTGGACAAGCTGATCAAGGGCGCCCGCAATCAGGAGAACTACCGTGAGTTCTCGCAGTACCCGGCCGTTGAGCACGACCTTGCTATCGTGGTCGACAACACTGTGACCTGCGAGGATCTTGAGCGTCGTATTACGAGTGCCGGCGGCAAGCTGCTCGAGGGCGTGCGCCTGTTCGATGTCTACCGCGATCCGGTCCGCATCGGAGCGGGCAAGAAGTCCATGGCCTTTGCGCTTACGTATCGCTCGGACGACCACACGCTTACCAGCGAAGAGGTCGAGAAGGCGCACCAGAAGATCGTCACCAAGGTGTGCAAGGGCGTAAACGGCGAGGTTCGCTCGTAATCTTTGCCGTTCGGAACCCGCCCCCTGCGGGGTTTTCACGGCAACGACCTCGCCGCTTTGCGGCTGCGGGATGTTGCCTTAGAAAACCCCTCTCGGGGGCGGGTTCCTGCGTTAACCTTGTTGCGAGCGGACTGCATCTTCTTCCGGGTGACCGGAAAGTTGGGAGTGCATGGGCCCTTTATTGGGCGGTGCGTGGACCTGGGTTAATAACGTACGTATTGCAAGGACGTGCTGCGTTGTGGGCGGTGCGCCTTTTTGTTAGTATGCTGAGTCGGTGTTACGGATTGTTGGAAACGTAACACGCAACGTTCTGATTGAGAGGGCTCATGCATATTCCCGATAACTATCTGTCCCCGCAGACCGATGCCGTCATGGCGGTGGCGATGGTGCCCGTTTGGGTCCATTGCATCAAAAAGGTACGCGCCACGCTCGATCGCGAGCATATGGCGTTCCTGGGCATCTGCGCCGCATTTTCCTTCTTGCTCATGATGTTCAACGTGCCGCTCCCCGGTGGCACCACTGGTCACGCCGTTGGTGGCGCGCTCATCGCGCTGCTGCTGGGTCCCGAGGCCGGTGCCATCGCGGTTTCGGTCGCGCTGGCGCTGCAGGCGCTGCTGTTTGGCGACGGCGGCGTTCTGTCCTTTGGCGCAAACTGCTTTAACATGGCCTTTGTGCTGCCGTTTACCGCTGCTATCGTGTTCCGTGCGCTCAACAGCCGTTTGCACGACAAGAGCTGGGGCACCTCGGTTTCGGCCATCGTAAGCGGCTGGGTCGGCCTGTGCCTGGCGGCCATGTGCGCGGCGATCGAGTTCGGTATTCAGCCGATGCTCTTCACCAACGCTTCGGGCGCTCCACTGTACTGCCCCTTCCCGCTGTCCGTTGCCATTCCGGCCATGATGATTCCGCATATGTTGGTTGCCGGCGTGGTCGAGGGCGTGGCGACGGCCGCCATCTACGGTTTCATTAAGAAGACGGCGCCGAGCGTTATCGTCGGGCCCGAGGCCGTCGATGGCCAGTTTGCTGCCGAGGGCGCTGCCGCCAAGAAGACCTCGCTGGTCCCCACGCTCATCCTGGTCGCCGTGCTTGTCGTGGCCACGCCGCTGGGCCTGTTGGCCACAGGTGACGCATGGGGCGAGTGGGACGCCGAGGGCGCCGCGACCGTCGTTCAGGAGACTGGTGACGACAGTCTGCAGGCTTCGGTCGGCCTCGATACCCCGACCTTTGCCGACGCTCTGCCTACGGGCGATTATCTGCAGGCCTATTCCGAGGAGCAGGGCCTTGGCTTTGCCGGCCAGGCCGCGATGTATATTCTTTCGGGCGTGATTGGCGTGGCGGTGCTCACCATCGCATTCCGCCTGGTCTCGCTGACGGTCAAGGAAAGCGGTGCTCATGGCAATAGCCGAGCTGCCTAGTTGGCTTGCGGCCGAGGAGCGATACGAGCCCGCGGGGGCTCGGCATCGTGTGATGCAAAAGAACGTCCTGCACCTGGCGAGCCTGCTTGAGCGGGTTCGCCTGGGTGGAGGCGCGAACAAGGGCGGGTCGATGGTCGACCGCGCCCTTTCTTGCGTTTCGGCTCCGGTGCGCCTGTTAGGGATGTTCGTTTGCGTCCTGTGCGTGTGTCTGACGCAAAGCCCGCTGTACCTGATGTTGATGGCGGCGATCGCGTTGGTGCTGGTCGCGGTGCGCCCCGTACGCGGGCTGCGCGCTACCTTTGTGCCGGCGTTGGCTGCCGCGGGGTTTGCCGTGGTTCTGGCGCTGCCTGCCCTGCTGCTGGGTGCTTCTGCCTCGGGCGCCATGCTCAAGATTGCACTCAAGACGTTCATTAACGTGTCGCTGGTGCTGGGTGTTTCGTGGACGCTCACCTGGAGCCGCATGTCGGCGGCGCTTAAGATGCTGCACCTGCCCGACGAGGTCATCTTTACTTTCGATATGGCGCTCAAGCATATCGAGGTGCTGGGACGCACAGCACACGATCTGTGCGAATCGGTCATGCTGCGCAGCGTCGGTTCCGCGCCTGCGGGTTTTTCGCGCACCGACTCGCTGGCGGGTATCATGGGCATGACGTTTATCAAGGCGATGGAGTGCAGCCGCGCGATGGACGAGGCTATGCTTTGCCGCGGCTTTGCCGGCGTGTACCCGGCGCCTGCACGCGCCGGGTTTGGCTGGCGCGATGCGGTCTATGCGGCCGGCGTGGTTCTGCTCGCCGTGTTGTGCGCGGTGCTGTAGGCGCTGCTGGTTCCGGCTGGGGATGCAACTAGGGAAGGGCGACGTTTTGACGATCGATATGAATAGTGCGGCGGGCACGAACGGTGCGGGCGGCGCCGAGGCCACGCCGCTCATCGAGCTGCGCGACGTGGTGTTCTCCTATGCGGGCCATACGGTTGTCGATGGTGTGTCGCTGCAGGTCGATCGTGGTGAACTCGTTGCCCTGCTCGGTCCCAACGGCTGCGGTAAGACGACGATTATGCGCCTTATCAACGGTCTTGAACTAGCGGACGCGGGTGCGTACCTGTTTGACGGGCACGTGATCGATGCGGCATATCTCAAGGATTCCGCAGCCGCTCAGCGTTTTCATCAGCGCGTGGGCTTTGTGTTCCAGAATGCCGACGCCCAGCTGTTCTGCGCTACGGTGGGCGAGGAAGTTGCTTTTGGCCCCGCGCAGATGGGGCTGCCGACAGACGAGCTCGAGCGCCGCGTCCGCGATGCCATGGAGCTGTTCCAGGTTGCCGATCTGGTCGATGCCTCGCCCTATCAGCTTTCGGGCGGGCAAAAGAAGCGCGTTGCGCTGGCTGCGGTGGTGTCGATGAACCCCGATATCCTAGTGCTCGATGAGCCCACCAACGGGCTCGATGAGGACTCGTGCGACATCGTAGTCAACTTTTTGCTGGCCTACGTTGCTGCCGGTAAGACGGTTTTGATGAGTACGCACCATCAAGATTTGGTGCGCCGCCTGGAGGCCCGTGCCATCTATATCGATCGATATCACCATGTGGTCGAGGCGCCCGTGCCGTCGTATGGAACCGAAAGCGGTGCTGCGGAATAGTTGCTGCGTAGGGTATGTATGGCCGCCTGTGCGACTCTGCCGTGATGGTATAGTTAACCAGGTTTTATGGGGGTGGCTATGCCAAGTTGGAACATTCATATCGCTCAAACGGAGCGCTTGCTGGCACGTGCTAGCGTGCTTGCCGATAGCGTGCGCGACCGCAATGCCTTTTTGTTTGGCTGCGTGGTTCCGGATATCTTCGTGGGCTATATGGTCCCTGGCATCGCCGATCCCATTCCGTATCGCATTACGCACTTTGCAAAGCCCGAGCCTATCCCTAAGCCGCGCGAGCACGAGTTCTGGGATACCTATGTGGCGCCGCTGCTTAAAGGCGCACCCGCGGGCGAACCTGCTGAGGCTACCTCGATTGTCGAGGAGCGCGAGCGACTGAACCGCGTGCACTATCCTCAGCGCTACAGGGATGCCGAGCCGGTTGTCGGTCCCGGCGCCTGTGAGTTCTCGCTTGCGTCCGAAGATGTGGCGCAGTCGCTGCTCGATTTAACGCTGGGCGTCTGGTCGCATCTGGTGGCCGACACGGTATGGAACACGCGTGTGAACCAGTATCTGGAAGCACACGGCGGCAAGCCGTGCGAGGAATTCCGCATTAAAAAGCAGGGCGATTTTGACTGGTTTGGCAAGACGCTGGGCATCGTTTCCATTCCGCGTGCGACCGATCGCCTCTATACCGCTGCGACGCGTTTTGGGCAGTATCCCATCCATAAAGAATATGTGCTCAAGACTATCGGCGTCATGCACGAGATTGTACGCGAAAACCCCGGCGAGCCCGATCATCCGCCGTATCGCCTGCTAACCGAGGAGTTTTTCGATGCAACGTTTACCGAGGTCATCGAGCTGACCGAGGCGGGATTTGCGGCTCGCGTTGCTGCTTCTGACGTTCCCGCAGTCCCCCTGATCGCTAGCTGTTAGCCGGCCGGCTTAACGGTGAACAGTTCATTCCAATTGACCAACGGCTCCCGTCGCAGGGCGTCTTCGGTGGTGCGCTCGGCATCGGAGAGGCTTGCGACTGAACACAAATCGATGATGCGGCATACGAAGAAGGTCTAAAAAGGGCCCGGAAGGCAAAGCCTTCCGGGCCCTTTTGCAATGCAAGCGTGCTTGCAAGTGCGATTTAGCGCACCTGAGCGACGTAAGCGACGTTGGTCGAGGAGACCTTGTCCTCGAGCTGAACACTCATGCGGGGATCGCCGGCGGTAGCGACGGTCAGATCGCCGGCCTCGACGTAGCCGAGCTCCTTAGCGGTCTCGATCGCCTTGACGATCGTGCCGTTGACGGTGCCCTGGGTAATCTCGGCCTGGTGCGGGATAACGCCCCAGTACATGATCATCTGCTGGACGGCCCACTCGTGGCGGGAGAACGCGCAGATCGGCATGTTGGGACGGAAGTGCGAGATCAGGCGTGCGGTACGACCGGTGGTCGTCGGCACGGTGATGCACTTGGCGCCAACGGTGGTGGCCATGTTCACAGCGGACATACCCACAACGTTGTTGACGACGCGGGTGCCGTGAGCGTCGGCCGGAACCTCGAGCGGAGCGTGGGCCGGGAGGTACTTCTCGGTCTCGAGAGCAATGCTGGCCTGCATCTTAACGGCCTCGACCGGGTACTTACCGGCAGCGGACTCGCCAGAGAGCATAACGGCGTCGGTGCCGTCGTAGATGGCGTTAGCAACGTCGGCAACCTCGGCGCGCGTCGGGCGCGGGTTCTGCTGCATGGAGTCGAGCATCTGCGTAGCGGTGATAACGGGCTTGTAGGCCGCGTTGCACTTGGCGATGATCTCCTTCTGGATGTGCGGAACGAGCTCGGGCTTGATCTCGATACCCAGGTCGCCACGGGCGACCATGATGCCGTCGGAAGCCTCGAGGATCTCGTCGAAGTTCTCGACGCCCAGGGCGCACTCGATCTTCGGGAAGATCGTCACGTGCTCGCCACCGTTCTCGCGGCAAAGCTTGCGGATGCCGCGGACGGACTCGCCGTCACGGATGAAGGAAGCGGCGATGTAGTCGATGTTCTCGGTCAGGCCAAAGAGGATGTCCTGACGATCGCGCTCGGTGATGGCGGGCAGCGAGATGTTGACGTTGGGCATGTTGACGCCCTTGCGCTCGCCGATCAGGCCGTCGTTCTTAACGACGCAGGTCATGTCCTGGCCACTGACGGACTCGACCTCGAGGGCAACCAGGCCGTCATCGATCAGGATGAGGGAGCCCTTCTCGACCTCGGAGGGCAGAGCCAGGTAGTCGAGGGAGATGTGCTCAGCGGTGCCGTGGAAATCCTCGGACGTGGGCTGAGCGGTGACGACGATCTTATCGCCGGTCTTGACGGCAACCTTCTTGCCGTCGACCAGAAGGCCGGTGCGGACCTCGGGGCCCTTGGTGTCGAGCAGGATGCCGACAGGCAGACCGAGCTCCTTGGAAATACGGCGGACGCGCTCGATGCGACCGTGGTGCTCGTCGTAGGAGCCGTGCGAGAAGTTAAAACGGGCGACGTTCATGCCCGCCTTGATCATCTCGCGGATGGTCTCGTCGCTATCGCAGGCGGGACCCATGGTGCATACAATCTTAGTGCGCTTGTACATTCAGACCTCCATCTGACATCGTCTTGCGCTGATAGATAAACCATAAGAAATAAAACCGAGATGATTATAACGAAATGCCGACCGAATACCCCAAAAAATCGACCGTATGCCGAAATGGAAGTTCATTTTTTGCGGGAAAAACGGTATATGGAAAATCTTTACCAACCACTCCAACCGCTGCTATCTGGGCGATATGTCAGTTTGGCGATGTGCCGAAGAAAAAACGTTTTACCAATGTTGAGCATCACACGGTCTGCACCGTTGCGTGCGGACCATATTTCCAAACCGATTGTTTTGGCTAGACGCGTCGCTTTGGGGTACCATAGCTCCACTATCAACTGCCGCTCAGCACGGCAGCCTTGATGAGCCCTTGCCCTTCTCCTGGGAATTATGATCGGGCATCAATCTGCTGAGTGGCCCGAATCCCAGGAGGGGACTCTATATGCAAAAGGAATACCTGTCCGCCGCGGCGGAGGTGCTCAGCGACCAAGGTGTCGATGAGAACCTCGGCCTGAGCAACGACGAGGCGTCTTCGCGCCTTGCCAAGACAGGCCCTAACAAGCTCGAGGAAGCCGAGAAGACGCCGCTGTGGAAGCGTTTCTTTGAGCAGATGGCCGACCCCATGGTCATCATGCTGATCGTTGCCGCCGTCATCAGTGCGCTCACGGGCATGGTCAAGGGCGAGCCCGACTTTGCCGATGTTGCCATCATCATGTTCGTCGTTATCGTCAACTCGGTGCTGGGCGTGGTCCAGGAAGCCAAGAGCGAGGAGGCCCTCGAGGCCCTGCAGGAGATGAGTGCGGCGCAGTCCAAGGTGCTGCGCGACGGCAAGCTCGTGCACCTGCCGAGCGCCGAGCTCGTGCCCGGCGATGTGATCATGCTCGAGGCGGGCGACTCCGTCCCGGCCGACTGCCGCGTGCTCGAGAGCGCCACGATGAAGATCGAAGAGGCCGCGCTCACCGGCGAGTCCGTGCCCGTAGAGAAGCACGCCAACGTGATCGAGCTTGCCGCGGGCACCGATGACGTGCCGCTCGGCGACCGCAAGAACATGTGCTACATGGGTTCCACCGTGGTATACGGCCGTGGCCGCGCCGTCGTGGTCGGCACCGGCATGAACACCGAGATGGGTAAGATCGCCGGCGCCCTGGCCGAGGCCAAGGAGGAGCTCACGCCGTTGCAGGTGAAGCTCGCCGAGCTCAGCCGCATCCTTACCATTATGGTGATCGTCATCTGCGTCGTGATCTTTGGCGTTGACATCCTCCGCCACGGCGTGGGCAATGTCCTCACCGACCCGACTGCCCTGCTCGACACCTTTATGGTCGCCGTCTCGCTTGCCGTCGCCGCCATTCCCGAGGGCCTGGTCGCCGTCGTGACCATCGTCCTTTCGCTCGGCGTGACCAAGATGGCCAAGCGCCAGGCGATTATCCGCAAGCTCTCTGCCGTCGAGACCCTTGGCTGCACGCAGACCATCTGCTCCGACAAGACCGGTACCCTTACCCAGAACAAGATGACCGTCGTCAAGCACGAGCTCGCTGCGCCCAAGGAGAAGTTCCTGGCCGGCATGGCGCTGTGCTCCGATGCTCAGTGGGACGAGGAGCTGGGCGAGGCCGTGGGCGAGCCGACTGAGTGCGCGCTCGTCAACGACGCCGGCAAGGCGGGCCTCACTGGCCTGACTGCCGAGCATCCGCGCGTGGGCGAGGCCCCGTTTGACTCGGGCCGCAAGATGATGTCCGTGGTCGTCGAGACCCTGGATGGCGAGTACGAGCAGTACACCAAGGGTGCGCCCGACGTGGTGATCGGCCTGTGCACCCATATCTACGAGGGCGATAAGGTCGTCCCCCTGACCGAGGAGCGCCGCGCCGAGCTCGTGGCGGCCAACAAGGCCATGGCCGACGAGGCCCTGCGCGTACTGGCGCTGGCAAGCCGCACCTACACCGAGGTTCCCGACGACTGCAGCCCCGCTGCGCTCGAGCATGACCTGGTCTTCTGTGGCCTGTCCGGCATGATCGACCCGGTCCGTCCCGAGGTGGCCGACGCTATCCACGAGGCGCACGACGCCGGTATCCGCACCGTCATGATCACGGGCGACCACATCGACACCGCCGTGGCCATCGCCAAGCAGCTGGGCATCGTCGCCGATCGCAGCCAGGCCATCACCGGTGCCGACCTCGATCGCATGAGCGACGAGGAACTCGACGCGCACATCGAGGACTACGGCGTGTACGCCCGCGTCCAGCCCGAGCACAAGACACGCATCGTCGAGGCCTGGAAGTCGCGCGACCAGATCGTGGCCATGACGGGCGACGGCGTCAACGACGCCCCGTCCATCAAGCGCGCCGACATTGGCGTTGGTATGGGCATCACCGGTACCGACGTCACCAAGAACGTCGCCGACATGGTACTTGCCGATGACAACTTCGCTACCATCATCGGCGCCTGCGAAGAGGGTCGTCGCATCTACGACAACATCCGCAAGGTCATCCAGTTCCTGCTTTCGGCCAACCTTGCCGAGGTGTTCTCGGTGTTTATCGCCACGCTCATCGGCTTTACCATCTTCCAGCCGGTGCAGCTGCTGTGGGTGAACCTGGTCACCGACTGCTTCCCCGCGCTCGCGCTGGGCATGGAGGATGCCGAGGGCGACATCATGAAGCGCAAGCCGCGCAACGCCAAGGACGGTGTCTTTGCCGGACATATGGGTCTGGACTGCGTG
Source organism: Collinsella sp. AF33-16 (assembly GCF_003475325.1). Taxonomy (GTDB): domain Bacteria; phylum Actinomycetota; class Coriobacteriia; order Coriobacteriales; family Coriobacteriaceae; genus Collinsella. The sequence goes on from NZ_QRQC01000008.1 coordinate 42,157, forward strand.
GTCCAGGGCCTAATCATCACCGCGCTGGTGCTGGCGAGCTTCTTTGTGGGCGTGTACTTTGACATGGGCTACATCCACATCGCCGATATGATCGCCGGCAATGCCGACGAGGAAGGCGTGATGATGGCGTTCATCACGCTCAACATGGTCGAGATTTTCCACTGCTTCAATATGCGCAGCCGTCGTGCGTCGCTGTTCACCATGAAGAAGCAGAACAAGTGGCTGTGGGCTTCCGCCGCGCTGGCACTGGTGCTGACGGTGATCGTGACCGTGCAGCCGACGCTTGCCGAGATGTTCTTTGGCCCCGTGACGCTTGAGCTCAAGGGCGTTGTCGCTGCCCTGGGCCTGGCCTTCCTGATCATCCCGCTGATGGAGATCTACAAGGCGATCATGCGCGCGGTCGAGAAGGAGTAAGTTAACCTGTCCGGGCCCGCCCCTGCGTGTTTTCTTCTTCGCTGGTCCTCGCGCTTCGCGCTGCGGGATCGCTCAGAAGAAAACACTCCCAGGGTGGGCCCTACGGTATCCTTACTGGCTTTTCTCCCGCGCGGATGAAAAAGGGCTGAGGGAAAGAAGGTGAGCGGCCGAGCAATTGCTCGGCCGCTCGTTTTGAATAAAGGATGTGCCCTTTGGAAACCCCTCTCGGCGGGCGGGCCCTGCGGTGACGTTGCTGACTTTTCTCCCGTGTGGATGATAAAGGCTGAGGGAAAGTGTGTGAGTCGGTCGAGCATTTGCTCGACCGACTCTTTTTTGTGGGAAAATACCTGCTCAGTTGTGATTTTTGGTGCTGGGAGGCGTTTGTGGCTAAGGCTAAGGCTAAGGCGAAGAAAAAGACGACGGGGGCGCGGGCTAAGCGTGATCGTCGTCGGAAGCTCGCGACCGAACCCCCTGCATCTGCTGAGGAGTTGCTGGCGAGTGTACCGGGGCTTGACGCGCTGCAGGACGTTCCGGCGTTTGATGACCTGCCGATCGATGAAGCTCAGCAGACTGCCTTTGATGATTTCTGCGCACATGCCGAGGAGCCCGAGCAGATGCAGCTTGGCGCCGTGGTGCGCTTGGATCGCGGGTTTCCACTGGTGGCGACCGCTGACGATACCTTTCGCGCCGAGCATGCCGTGGGGTTTGCCAAGTCGCGCGGCGAGGACGAGGTCCTTCTGCCTGCCGTGGGCGACCGTGTGGCGGTGCGCCGCGCTCCCGGGCACGATATGGGTGTGATTGAGTGCGTGCTGCCGCGCCGTACGAGCTTTGAGCGTTGGCGCGGCCGAGCCCGCGGAGAGCGCCAGGTGCTCTGCTCCAACGTGGATAGCGTGCTAATCGTGCAGGCGCTCGGTGCCGGCGAGGTTCTGCTCGACCGCGTGGCGCGTTCGCTGGTATTGGCGCTCGACTGCGATGCCGAGCCGGTGGTGGTACTCACCAAAGCTGACCGCTGCGATGCCGAGGAGCTCGAGCGCGATCTGGACCGCGTGCGCCGCCTGGTGGGTCCGGACGTGCGCGTGATCGTGACGTCCTCTGCCGAGGGCCGCGGCCTGGACGAGGTCCGTGCCTGCGTGCCTGCCGGGAGCTGCGCCATGATTCTGGGCGAGTCGGGTGCCGGCAAGTCGACGCTGCTCAATGCGCTGCTGGGCCACGATACGTTGGCGACCGGCGGTGTGCGCGAACGCGACGACCAGGGCCGTCACACTACCGTCGCGCGCGTGATGGTGACGCTGCCGGGCGACGCCGGCGTGATCGCCGATGCCCCGGGCCTGCGCAGCCTACCGCTCGTGGGTCACGAGCGGGGTCTGGCGCGCGCCTTTCCCGAGATTGTCGAGGCATCGCGTGCGTGCCGGTTTGGCGATTGCACGCATGTCCATGAGCCGGGTTGCGCCGTTCGCGAGGCCGAGGACGCCGGGCAGATCGACAGCCTGCGTCTGGAAACGTTCCAAAACCTGGCGTCATCCATGCGCGTGAGCGCTCAAATGCTCGATCCCGATGTCCATCTGTAATTGATTTTTCCTATGACAGCCGTCTCCCAACTGTTCGGGAGACGGCTTTTTGCTGCGGAAAAGCCTCGAAACATGCAGTTTGCTGACGTGCTGACCAAAACCTTGCCACGAGCTTGACGGGCTGGTCAGCTTTTGGTCAGCGATTGGTTTGACATCGAAAACCAAGATTGCGATTGCGCCGCTTTGCACTCTGACCGCCCAGACAATGGTGGTACGGGCATTCGCCCGGCACTGCCATGAGAGGAGCGGCCGTGAACAAGAGCAAGCGCATCGCCATCAGTCTGGTCGCGGGCGTGCTCGCTGCTCTGCTCTGCATGGTTTACGGCTCATCGATCCGCTCGCAAGCCGAACAGGTCCAGGCTGAGACCTTGGCCAAGTACGGTGGCGATCGCGTCGAGGTATGCGTCGCGGCGCGCGATATCGATGTGGGCGAGACCCTCGATGAGACCAATGTCATAACCCAGGAATGGCTGACGAGCCTGCTGCCGCGTGACGCGGCGACCGAGCTGCGCCAGGTGCGCGGCGACGTGACGACTTCGCGTATTCCCAAAAACGCCGTGATCTGCAATGTCTACACCAAGGCCGAGAGCCACAAGCTCGAGGTGCCTAAGGGCAAGGTCGCCGTTTCGGTGGCGGTCGATGCCGAGCACTCGGTCGGCGGCGCCACGGGCGTGGGCAGCTACGTGGATGTGTATGTGCAAAAAGACGGCGTAACCGATCGGCTGTGCGGCGCGTACGTGATCGATACCAGTGAGGATTCCGGTGCCACGCGCGAGGGCAAGATCGAATGGGTGACGCTGGCGGCTGACCCCGAAGACGTCAAGGAACTGCTGGGCGCCTCGGGCAAGGGAACGGTCAGCTTGACGATTCCCGCCACGGCGCGCGGCAAAAAGAGCGGAGGCGACGAGTGATGAAGGCGATCTGGCTTGCGTGCTGCGCGTGCGGCGATTACGGGCTGTTGCAGCGGGAAGTCGAGGGCCGTGACGCGGGTGCACAGGTGCTTCGCGTGGGTGACCTGGACGGGCTGGTTTCCATGGCGCGGGCGTTTCCGTCGCGCCGCGGGGCTGCCATCATCGCGGCGTCTCTGTTTGATACCGAAGATGTGCGCAAGACTGTTGCGCGCCTGACGGCCGAAGGCCGCGTGAGTCGCGTGGTCGTGTTGATAGAAGCGCTCGATCCGTCGGATATCGAGGGGCTGTTTCGCGCGGGGGCGACCGAGGTCATCGCTGCGCACAGTATATGCGGCAACGGGCGCGCGGGCGAGGGAGCGGTTGATTCCGATCGGCGCATGACGATTGAGCCCGATGCTTTTGTTGATAGGGAACCCGGGGCGCCTCGCGCTACAAGAGGCCCGCGTGTTGATGATTATGGAAAAGCGGAAGCCGAGCATGGTCGGCGCCCCCGGAACCCCCTTGTATACGATGACGCTGGAGGGCCGGTGCAGCATGCTGGCGACTCCCCGGCAGTAGATATGGGATACGTGCACGGCGTGAATCTGGCGGATGAACTCGACGAAGTTGAGGGCCTTGCCGGGTGCGGCGAGTTGTCGCTGATGCAGCATGAGCAGATTGCGCAGAACGAGCCTGCCTCGCAGACCGAACAAGCTGCCATGCCGGCTTGGACGCAGCGTGTGGTTGCGGCGGGGGAGACGGGGACGCTGTCACCGACGCCCGCCCCGCCGCCTCCGATGCCGCCGGCAGACGCTGCCGCTTCGCCGCATCGAGCTCCGGTCATCTGCGCCATTTCGGGTTCGGGCGGTTGCGGCAAGTCGACGATCGTTGCCACCATGGCACACACATCGTCGCTGTTGGGCTTGCGTGCCGCCGTGCTCGACCTGGACCTGATGTTTGGAAACCTTTACGACTTGTTAGGCGTCGATGCTCCGCGCGATATGGCGGCACTTATCGAGCCGTCGGCGGCGGGCACGCTCACCGAGCCGGATATCGTAGCCACATCGATGCGCGTGGCGCCGGGCGTTACGCTCTGGGGTCCCGTCGCGGCGCCCGAGCAAGCCGAGCTCATGGCACGTCCGGTGGAGCTACTGCTTGATGTTCTGCGTCGCGAATCCGACGTGGTCTTTATCGATACCTCGGTCTTTTGGGGCGACGCCGTGGCGGCTGCGGTGGCGGCGAGCGACCGTTGCCTGGTCGTTGGCGATGCGGCGGTGTCGTCCGCGGCATCGGCATCGCGCGTCATTGAACTGGCAGGTCGAGTAGGTGTGCCGCGCACGCGCATGAGCGCCGTGTTCAACCGGTTCGGTGCGCGCGGGGCAGACGAGGACGTCGCCATGCGCTTTGAGATTGCCTGTGCGTTAAGCTCCAAGATTCGTATCGCCGATGGCGGGCAGGATCTCGCCGCGCTCATGGCGTTTGGGCGCGCTGACGAGGCAGTGGGGCAGACCAGCGCTTTTGCGACTAGCGTGCGCGAGGCCACGCGCGAGATGCTCGTGGAACTGGGGTGCGCCGTCGGCCCTTGGAGCGATATGGTCGCCGACCGTGCAACGCGCACCGAACGCCCGCGTATCCGCCTTCCCTGGTCGCGCGAGGGTGATCAGCGATGAGCCTGCAAACGAGGATTAAGGCTGCCGGCGCTGCGGCGGCGGCAGCGCCTGTAGATGCGGGGCGTCGCCGCGCCGTGAAACGACGCACCAAGCGCGCCGTGATGGACCGCATGGGTTACGACGAAGTGGCGCGTATCAGCGCCTATATCGACCCGGCACTTGCCCGCTCGGAATTGCGTCCCGCGGTGGAGGCGGCGCTCAATGTTGAGGAGCCGACCGATCTCGCGACGCCCGAGCGCGAGACCATCATCGACGAGATTTTGGATGACGTGGTGGGCTTGGGGCCGTTGCAGCCGCTCATCGAGGACGACACCGTTACCGAGATCATGATCAACGGCTGCCGCTCGGCTTTCTTTGAATGCGGCGGCGTCTTGTACCCCATCGAGCATGCGTTTGAGGATGATGAGCAGATCCGTGTGCTTATCGACCGCATTATCTCGCCACTTGGCCGCCGTATCGACGAGCGCAGCCCCATCGTCAACGCCCGCCTCAAAACGGGCTATCGCGTCAACGCGGTGATTCCGCCTGTGGCGATTGACGGACCGATTCTCACCATCCGAAAGTTCTCGGACCGTATCTGCTCGTTGGACGAGCTCGTGGGGTTGGGATCGCTGCCGCTTTGGTATGCGCAGCTGCTGTCGTGTGCGGTGTCGCTGCGACCGGACCTGGCGGTTGCGGGAGGCACGGGATCTGGTAAGACCACCCTGCTCAACGCGTTGTCATGTGAGATTTCCACCGGCGAGCGCATCGTGACGATCGAGGACTCTGCCGAGCTCAAGTTTGCGCATCATCCGCACGTGGTGCGCCTAGAGGCGCGCGAGGCTTCAATTGAGGGCGAGGGCGCGGTGACGATCCGCGACCTGGTAACTAATGCCCTACGCATGCGCCCCGACCGCATCGTGGTGGGCGAGGTGCGCGGTGCCGAGTGCTGCGACATGTTGCAGGCCATGAACACGGGCCACGACGGGTCGCTCACCACACTTCATGCGGGTTCAGAACAGGAGACCGTGGTGCGTCTGACGTTGCTTGCGCGTTATGGCATCGATCTGCCGAGCGAGCTCATCGAGGAGCAGATTGCCATGGCGCTCGACGGCATCGTGATGTCCGAGCGCCATGCCGATGGCAGGCGTTTCGTCTCCTCGTATTCGGGGGTGCGACGCGCCGCATCGGGTGGCGTAGAGCTCGAGCGCTATGTGACGTTCGATGCCGCCGAGCGCACCTGGACGCTTGACCGCGAGCCGCCGTTTATCGCAGAAGGCCTGCGGTCGGGGACGCTCGCACAAGAGGAGGTGGACGAATGGAGATCACTGTGCCCCTCGTCGTAGGGGGCTTGGCAGGGCTTTCTGTCGCGACGGCGTGCGGGGCGGAACCTCGTGTGCCGCAGGTACCGCCGGCGGAGCTGGCACGTCAGGCGCTCGAGACGGTGGCAGAGAAGCTGCCGCGTGAGCTGGTGGAAAACGATCTGCTGAAAAAGATCGCCCGTTCGTGGGCATCGCTGGCTCCGGCGCATCGCCTTGGCCTCGTGATCGAAGATGCTTCGGGACGTTTGGCGTTTCTGCTGCTGTCGAGCGGTGTCTGCTGCGTTTTACTAACGATGGTGTCGTTATCGCCCCTCGGATTTGCCTTGGGACTTGTTGCTCCGTTTACCGTTGGTGCCGCTCGGGATGGCTTTGAGAGCCGGCGCGAGCAACACGATGCAGAAGAGGCAATGCCCGAGGCGTTTACCGCACTTTCCATGTCGCTTGCCTCGGGACATTCGCTGGCCCAGGGCATGCGCTTTGTGGGCGCTCATGCGCAAGAGCCAGTGCATACCGAGTTTTTGCGGGTGGCGGCGGCGATCGATTGCGGCATCTCGGCGACCGACGCGCTCGATGACTTGCTCGTGCGTATCGACGCCCCCGGTCTTTCGCTTGTGACCTTGGCGCTTAAGGTGTCTCAGCGCACCGGCGCTCCGCTTGCCGACTTACTGTCCGAGGCGTCGAGCATGGTGGGGGAGCGCATTGAGCTCAAGCGCCGCCTGGATGTTAAGACGTCGCAGGCTCGCATGTCTGCGCATATGGTCGCGGCGATGCCGGCGGGCATGTGCGCGGTGTTGGCGCTGCTTTCGGCAGATTTTCGTCGCGGTCTTGCGACGCCTGCCGGCGCGGGCGCTGTGGTGCTGGGTCTTGCCCTCAACGCCGTTGCCCTGGTGGTTATCCGGCGCATTATGCGGGTGGAGCTATGAGCGCCCCGGTTGCAGTTGCGGCTTGCCTGTGCGCCCTGAGTGTATTTGTCGCGACGGGTTTGGATCGGGCGGATGCACGCAAGATCGCAGGGGCCTGCAAGCGCGAGGCGGTGCTGGTCGCTGCCGCGGGTCGCTCGGTGGTCGATGCTCTGACCGCGCGAGTGAAGGGCGCGGTTGGAGCGGGCGGCCCGGCGCGAGTGTCGCTCGGCGAAGTGTCCGAGATGATCGATGTTGTGCGCTTGGGTCTTTCGGCCGGTCTTTCGTTTGATGCGGCGCTTGAGATTTTCTGCGCCAACCGCCGGTCAGTGCTGGCTCTTCGCCTTGAGCGCGCCTGCATGGCGTGGCAGGTGGGCGTGGGCACGCGTGAGGACGAGTTGTTGGCCGCCGCGCGCGACCTGGACGTGCGAGCGCTCGAGACCTTTGCCATCACGGTGGGGCAGGCGCTCGCCCTGGGTGCCCCACTTGCCGAGACGCTGGCCGCTCAAAGTCGCGAGATCCGTGCGGCTCATCGCGCCGCGGTCGAGCGCGAGATCGAGCGTGCGCCCGTCAAGCTGTTGATTCCCACCGGCACGCTCATCTTGCCGGCGTTGCTTCTGTCCATATTGGGCCCGCTGCTGGGAGCAGGCGGGATGATGTAGGGAGGAATACATGAACACGATGACTGACGCTGCTGGCAAGGTCCAGGGCTGGGCGTTTTGCCGGGCGGCACATGTTCGTCAGCGCGCCAAGGAACTATTGCAGGAGGAGAGCGCACAGGGTACCACCGAGTATGCCATCTTGGTCGGCGTGCTCGTGGTGATCGCGATTATCGCCATCGTCGCATTTAAGGGCAAGGTCCAAGATCTATGGAACGCTATCAGCGAGGGCATCAACAGCCTGTAGAGGGCGAGCGCCCCATCGGGGTGCTGCTGGTGTTTGCTTGCCTGACCGTGGCGATAGCGGCGGTGCTTTGGGGGCTTAACGCCGCGCGGCAGCAGCGTCCTGGGACCGCCTCCGATTTGGGCTCAGATTCGGCGGTGGCGTCTCAAAAAGATGAGATGCGAGATGCGGACGATTCGGATGTCGCTGTCACGGCGCAAACCTTTCTGCGGACGCTCGACAAGCGGTCTGGCACTGCGACGGATTCGCCTGAGGGCAACGCGATTGCGGTCCGGCTTGCATGGTCCGAGGACCGACCGATGACCGAAGCGGCGGCGGATATGCTGCGTGCCTATCGCGAGGTACCCACGGCGCAACTTGCTCTGAGCGGCTATCTCGACATCAAGGGAAACGTGTGGGGCGCCATCGTGCGCGACGAACGCGGCTGGGTCGATATGGTGACAATTGCCGCGGATGCTGGCGATGCTTCGTGTCGTCTGCGCGCCGTGCGCCTGAGCCCGCAGGCAACGGACTCAAAGGAGGGATCGTGAAATGCATGATGTCCTGCGTGAGGAATCTGCCCAGGCGACGGTCGAATACGCCATCGTCACGGTGGCGCTGTTATCGATCGTGCTGGCGATCGCGGGACTTTGGCGTGCCGGCACCGATGGGCGCTTGGCGGCGCTGGTTGAGCGGGCGGCATCCCATGGCGTTGCCTCGACGTCGGTTATCGACGCCGCTGCGGCCGCTAAGGACATCGCGTTGTATTGATGCCGCGCGCGAGGACCGGGCGCAGTCTACGGTCGAGGCCGCTTTTTTGCTGCCGACGTTTCTGACACTCATCCTTCTCGCGCTGCAACCGGTGTGCCTGCTCTATACGCGCGCGGTCATGGAGTCTGCCGCCGCCGAGACCGCGCGGCTCATGACCACGACGACGGCGGAGGACGACGATCTTAAGGAGTTCACCCGCCGCCGACTTGCCGCAGTGCCCAACGTTTCGATCTTTCATGCCGGCGGGCCGTTGTCGTGGGATATCGAGCTTGGCCGGGCCGGTGCGGGTGGCGTCTCGTCCGTGTCCGTTTCCGGCGAGGTCAAGCCGTTGCCTGTGATCGGTGCGTTTGCGCAGGCTATGGGTGGTACCGCCGAGGGCGGCTACGTTGAGCTCAAGGTCGATGTCTCGTATCAATCGCGTCCCGAATGGCTGGAGGGAGATTATGATTCGTGGATTGCTGCATGGGATTAGGCGCTGCCTGTTGCGGGTGACGCAAGGGTTTGCGGCCCGCCGTCGACCAGGCGCTCTCCGCAAACGAGGCGGCTTTATGGGTCGAGCCGGTGTCGATCTGTTTATCGAAGACGGCGCCTATACCACGCTTTCTTCTGCCGTGGTCATCCTAGTGGTGCTCACATTGTTGTTTTCGTCGACCGCGGCGATATGGAGCATGTCGCGTGCCGGGGATACTCAGGTGGCGGCTGATAGTGGCGCGCTGGCGGGTGCCAACGTAGTGTCGTCCTATCACACGGCTGCCACGGTGGTTGATGCGAGCATCTTGAGTCTGGGGCTGGCGGGGTTTGCCACGATCGGGACGGGCCTGGTCGCCATCCTCATCCCGGGTGCCGAGCCGGTTGCCGGCAATATGGTCGACACCGGGATTGAGATCATTAAAACGCGCAACAAGTTTGCCAAAAGCGCATCGGAAGGCTTACAGAAAATCGAGACGGCTCTGCCGTATCTGATCGCCGCGCGTGCCACGCAGGCGGTGTCGGCGCAGGATACCGATAGTGTGACCTATACCGGTACGGCGCTTGCCGTGCCCAGGACATCCGAGTCTGACTTCGCTGCGCTCGAGGGGTCCGAGATCTCGACTGATGCCATTAAAGACACATCAGATGATTTAGAGTGTGCGGCCGAGGAGCTGCGGAAGGCTTCTGAGGACACGGCGAAGGCTAAAGAGCGTGCTTGGCTGGCGGATTGTGGTGGGTCTGACAAGGGCTCGGTCGGCAGCTGTTCTTGCATGTGGGAGCGTGCGAAAAGCCTAACGGATCTCTCCGGTGTTCAAAATCCGCATTACTCATCGAGCGTTACGTGGGAGCCCCAAGTTGCCCTTGATCGCGCGAAGGACTACTACCATTGGCGTCTGACAAATGAGAAGCCCCACGGCTCGAGTGTCGAGATGAAGGCAGAGTCTGCGGCGCGTAAGGCGTTTTATACCTATGCGAGCGCGGAGGTCGATCGGGCGCATATAACCGAGAACGGAGACAGGGTTTCCTCCTATATTCCGCTGCTGCCGCGCAACTCTGATGAGGTTCGGGCGACGGAACTCTATACCGATGCGGTGTGGCCGACTAGCGTGAACGATGACAAGGCGTATCTGCATTACGGGACGACCTGCCCTAACTATAAGAAAGGGACGCCGAGCGGATTTGCTTCGGTTGCCGATTACGATGGACAGGATAAATGCAGCAAATGCCATTTTGGCGTTTTGTCGCTTGGTGCTGTTGCGGCGCCTTCAACCTCTATCGAAAACGGCTTCGAATATCACTTCGACGAGTTCAAAAAGGCCTTGGAGGAATACGTCAAATGTCGGAACAAAGAGCTTGAGCTCATGCGTCAGACCGAGGATGAGGCCGACCGTGCGAGCAATGCGTTTGACCAGGCCATTAAAGCGCTTTCGGGCGAGCGTCCGCGTATCGCTCCGCCCGGTCGCAACGGCGTGGTTGCCTTTGCGGTTTCGGGTGCCATCTCGAGCCCCGATGAGCTCAACTCTTCGTTTAACACGGCAGTCAGGCTTGGCGATCGCGGTGCCATCTCTGCCGCGGTGCTGGCGCCCGATGAGGCGACGGCGCAAAACAACGTGCTTTCGCGATTTTTCTCGACATTGAAGGAACGCTCGGGTGGCGTTGCCGGCGTACTCGATGGCGTCATGGATGTCTGGGGACGGCTGCTTGTGGGATACGGAGACATCCAAGGTTCGGCCGACGAACTTATGGACGAGATGATTAAAGGCCTAGGAGGGGGCAGCGGCGCGTTGGGCTCCATCGCATCGTGGCTCGGCGATACCGTTTCGGCGTCCGTGGCGGCGCTGGGTTTGGAACCGTGCGACTTGCGCCTGCGAAAGCCGGTGCTGACTGATTCCGCCAACGTCATTAAGAGCCCGGGGTCTGACATTGCTGGTCTCTCTCAAGCGCAAGACAAACTGCGAAGTATTCCGTTGGGCGTGACCGATCCCAAGGCGCTTTGCGAGGCGTTGGAATATCAAGTCGAACGCACCATCAGCGGTACGGTGTTCACGCTTGCGGAGATTCCTCTGCCCGGCGGCGGCTCCATCCCGCTCACCGTCGATGTCGCCACGCTGGTTGGCGCTCTGGGCGGTGGGTCGTAATGAGTATCCGCATGCGTCTGCGCGAGGAGCGCGCCCAAGCGACGGTGGAGATAGCAGTGGTTACGCCCGTTTTGCTGGTGCTGGCACTCATCGTATACAACGTCATGATCTATGCCAGCGCTGTCGCGCGCTTCGACCGCGTGGTGCCCGACATCGTGTTGGCGCACGCCGTGGCGCCGAGCGGGGAGGGCGACGAAAGCTCTGTCGATGCCTCGGCGACGGTCCGGACTCAAATTCTGAATGCCATGGAAGGCTATGACTTGCAGATCGAAGTGTCGAGCGAGCAAGGCGCGGAGGCATCGGATGGTGGCCTGCTCTCCCTATCCGGTACGTTTAGGACCTACACCTGCACCATGCACTATGAGCCGTGGCCGACTTCTCTCAGCATCGCTGGCGTTCCGCTGGGGGCGCCGACAACGTTGTCGCACGAGCGCGCGGTGACGGTCGATCCATGGCGTCCGGGGGTGGTCATGTGACCGCGGTCTCGTCCTACATCGCCTACGCGCGGGCACTCAATAGGCTGGGCTGGACGCCGGCCGAGTTTGCGGTGGCGGAGTCGTTTGCCGTGCGCCTGCGCGGCATGCTGGGACGGTGTCCGGTTGCCGCCAACGGTCTGCCGCTCGTCATGGCATTTCCACGCTGCTCTTCGGTCCATACGTGTTTTATGGCCTATCCCATCGATATCGCCTTTATCGATGCACGTGGCTATGTCCTCGTATGCTACGAAAACGTACGTCCCTGGCGTATGTGCTCCTGCCCCGGCGCCTGGGCCGTACTAGAGCGTCCTTCAATCATTGTTTCGACCCCTGCTCTCCAACGCGTGCCGGCTTAAGGATTGGCGACAGCGGACTTTCGTCATACGAAATTGGGTAAGATGGAGGAGAAGATGCATGGATGTTGAGATCCATCCCAACGCTAAAAAGCACCTGACGGAAAAGCAGGTGCTTAGCGCTTGGCTTGCGGTTACTGAGTGCATTCGTCGCGAGCCGAAGGACGAGCCGCCGAGATGGCTTGCGATTGGATGGCTCCCAGACGGACGAAGCGTGGAGCTTGTCGCGGTCGAGCTTGTCCGTGGGGGCTTATCATTCATGCCTTGTCTCCAGTCCAGAAGAAATTTTGGCAGGAGATTGAACGGGCTCGGCAAAGGGGTCGATGATGGGCAAGACGTATACGGCCGCTAATGGTCAGGTTGTAACGGATGAAATGATTGACGCGTGGTGCGAGTCGTACGAGCGCGGAGAGTTTCCGGATGGCGAACACACCGTTGGTGGGATCGTGCATGGACGGCCCCCACTCTCAGGTGAGGGGACGGCAACGCTGTCGGTCAAGATTCCTCTGGGAATGAAGGAGGCCATTCGTCGACGGGCGGCTGCCGAGGGGATGACGCCAAGTGAGTTTGCCCGTGCGGCTCTGAGCGAAAAACTTCTTGCTGCCGGCTGATGCCTCTGACGTGCCGATTTATAGAACCGAGGCTGTGCTCAAAAACTTTTTTAAAATTCTCGGTTGACCGGAACGCGTCCTTGGTTATACTAATCAAGCCTTGAAACAAGGCACACCTCAAATGGCTGGGTAGCTCAGTTGGTAGAGCAGAGGACTGAAAATCCTCGTGTCAGGGGTTCGATTCCCTTCCCCGCCACCTTGAATTGACTAGGACCTCTGCAAAGGGGTCCTTTTCTTTTATATGGCTCCTGCACGGAATCGAACCCCGTGAGGGCGCGGAGCTGAGTAAACGCGTAAGCGTTTGCCAGCGCAGCTCGCAAGGCGCGCAAGCGCCGCAGCGGTCCGTCCGCGCAGCGCGCGGACGCGATTCCCTTCCCCGCCACCTTGAATTGACTAGGACCCCTGCAAAGGGGTCCTTTTCTTTTATCGAGGGCTCTGCGGAAAACGCATCCCAGACATTCCTCCCGCTTTTGCGCCACTTTTCAGACCGTTCGCTCGCCTGTCCGCACGCGCGGGTATACTCAAAACGATACTTTTCCTATGCAATACGATGCAGGCTCGACCTGCATGATTCGAAGGGGGCAGTGATGGAGAGGATACTCGGTGTTAATCTCTCTGGCTGGTTTATTCCCGAGCCTTGGGTGACCCCGTCGCTGTATGCAGCGACCGGTGCATCCAACGCGGCCGAGCTGCAGGAGGCTATGGGCACCGCCGCCTATAACGAGCGCATGCGCCGTCATTACGAAACGTTTGTGAGCGAGGACGATTTTCGCCGCATGGCGCAGATTGGCCTCAATGCCGTGCGTCTGCCGGTGCCCTGGTATGCCTTTGGCTCGCAGGAGTCCGATGCGTCCTACATCTCGGTTGTCGATTACATCGACCGCGCGATTGAGTGGGCTGCCAAGTACAACATCCGCGTGCTGCTCGATCTGGCAACCGTGCCAGGTGGCCAGGGCGATTCCAACGATTCGCCCACCACGCCGGAGGCTGTTGCCGAGTGGCATTCGTCCACCAACGGTCGTCATGTCGCACTCGACGTGCTCGAGCGCTTGGCCGATCGCTACGGCGAGGCCGAGAGCCTGCTGGGCATTGAGCTGCTGGATACGCCGCAGATGAGTGTCCGCAAGAGCCTCTTCACCATGACGGATGGCATTCCGGCGCACTACCTGCGCAATTTCTATCGCGATGCCTACGAGCTCGTCCGTTCGTATATGCCCGAGGATAAAATCGTCGTCTTCTCGTCGTCGGGGCATCCCAGCGAGTGGAAGCATTTTATGCGCGGCGCCAAGTACAAGAACGTCTACATGGACCTTCACCTGTACCATTACCGCGACGAGTATGCGCTCGACATCACGAGCCCTCGCGGGCTGACGACGGCGATTTCGCGTAACAAGCGCGAGCTTAAAGAAGCGATTTCGACTGGGTTCCCCGTGCTGGTGGGCGAATGGTCGGGCGCGGCGATCTTTGCCAACTCGTCGGTTACGCCCGAGGGCCGCAATGCCTACGAGCGCGTGTTTATCGCCAACCAGCTGGCTTCGTTTGCGCCGGCTGCCGGTTGGTTCTTCCAAACGTGGAAGACCGAGAAGCGCATTGCAGCATGGGACGCCCGCGCGGCGCTCGGTACGCTCGAGCGCGGCATGATTGAATAGGTTGATATGACGCAAAACAGCGCCCATACGGGCAAACTCTATGTGGTCGGCACGCCCATCGGCAACCTAGGCGACCTGTCCCCGCGCGTTGGCGAGGCCTTTGCCGCCGCCGATGCCATTTGCTGCGAAGACACGCGTGTGACGTCAAAGCTGCTGATGCACCTGGGCATTTCCAAGCCGCTTGTCCGTTGCGACGAGAATGTGATCGCTAGCCGCGCTGCCGGCCTGGTCGACCGTCTGCTGGCGGGGGAGACCCTCGCCTTTGCCTCGGACGCCGGCATGCCGAGCGTGTCCGATCCCGGCCAGGCGCTGGTCGAGGCGGCGCGTGAGGCCGATGTACCCGTCGAAGTTATTCCCGGGCCCTCTGCTTGCGTCACGGCGTTTGTTTCGTCCGGCATTCCCTGCGAGCATTTTTTCTTCGAGGGCTTTTTGGGCCGAAAGCACGGCGACCGTGTGCGCCGTTTGCAGCGCCTTGCCGTGGTGCCCGGCGCACTCATCTTCTACGAGTCTCCACATCGCATCGTGGCGACGCTCGAGGCCGTGGCGGAGGTCTTTCCCCAGCGTGAGGTTGCCGTCTGCCGCGAACTCACCAAGCTGCACGAGGAGGTCTTGCGCGGGCTCGCTGCCCAGCTTGCCGAGGAACTGCGCGCTCGCGGCGAGGTAAAGGGCGAGATCGCGCTGGTCATCGCGCCGCCGAGCGAGGATGAGGAGGCCGGTATCGTGCCGGTCGGCGCCACGGCAGCGGATCCCGACGAGGCCCTGCGCGAGGATATCCGCGCCGCGCTCGAGGAGGGGGAGCCTGCGTCTGCGGTGGCCAAGCGCCTGTCTCAGAAGTATTCGCGCCGCAAGCGCGATGTCTATGCCATGGTGCTCGATATGCAATAGATGGAGGATATCCAGCCCTTGCGCTAGAATCATCCTCTGTATGCAACGTTTTTCTGGAGGACAAACCCCATGGATCAAAGCAAGCCTTCGTTCTTTATCACGACGCCCATCTACTACGTCAACGCCGATCCGCACCTGGGCACGGCTTATTCCACCATCATCGCCGACGTTCAGGCTCGCTATCGCCGTTCCGCCGGCTATAACGTCAAGTTCCTGACCGGCATGGACGAGCATGGCGAGAAGGTCGCCGAGGCCGCAGCCAAGCATGGCATGACGCCGCAGGAGTGGACCGATAGCCAGGCCCCGCACTTCAAGGAGCTTTGGAGCAAGCTCGAGATCTCCAACGACGACTTCATCCGCACCACCGAGCCGCGCCAGCATCATGCCGTGCAGTACCTGTGGGAGCGCATGAAGGAGTCCGGCTATCTGTATAAGGGCAGCTACGACGGTTGGTATTGCGTGCCTGACGAGACCTACTTCACTGATACGCAGGTCCAGAAGGGCGACGAGGAGTACGGCAGCGTCGGCCAGCACCTGTGCCCCGACTGCCACCGTCCGCTTGAGCGCGTGCAGGAGGAGTCCTACTTCTTTAAGCTTTCCGCCTTCCAGGACAAGCTTCTCAAGCTCTATGACGAGCACCCCGACTTTGTCGAGCCTGCGTTCCGCATGAACGAGGTTCGCAGCTTTGTCGAGGGCGGCCTTAACGACCTTTCCGTGAGCCGTACGAGCTTTGACTGGGGCATTCAGGTCCCGTTTGACGAGGGTCACGTGACCTACGTGTGGTTCGATGCGTTGCTCAACTATATGACGGCCGTCGGCTACGGTGTCGACACCGACGAGGCCCGTGCCGAGCTGGCCTATCGCTGGCCCGCGCAGTTCCACATCGTGGGTAAGGACATCATCCGCTTCCACTGCGTCATTTGGCCCGCGATGCTCATGGCCATCGGCGAGGCCCTGCCCGAGCACGTCTTTGCCCACGGCTTCCTGACCGTGCGCAATGCCGAGACCGGTAAGGCCGAGAAGATGTCCAAGAGCCGCGGCAACGCCATCGCTCCGCAGGATGTTATCGACATGCTGGGCGTCGAGGGCTACCGCTATTACTTTATGACCGACGTGGTCCCCGGCACCGACGGCGCCATCAGCTTCGATCGTATGGAGCAGGTCTACAACGCCGATCTGGCCAACAGCTGGGGCAACCTCATTTCGCGCTCGCTCAACATGAGCGCAAAGTACTTTGACGGCTGCGCGCCCGCCAAGCCCGCATCGTTCGATGCGTTCGACAACCCGCTGGCAAAGATCGCCGATGGCCTGGTCGACCGCTACATGGCCAAGATGGACGTGCTCGATTACGGCGGAGCCAAGGATGAGGTCATGGAGCTCATCCACGCCGCCAACCACTACATCGAGGACTCCGAGCCCTGGGCACTTGCCAAGGACGAGGCCAAGGCTGACGAGCTGGCGTTTGTGATCTACAACCTGCTCGAGGCCATCCGCATTGCCGCTCACCTGCTGATGCCGCTCATGCCTCAGACCTCTGCCGAGGCCCTGCGCCGCCTGTCCTGCGAGAACGAGGCCGCGACCGACGACCTCAAGGGCATTTGCGCTTGGGGCCTGCTTGCTGGTGGTCAGCCCGTCGAGAAGGGCGATCCGCTGTTCCCGCGTCTGGCGTAGAGACCGCGCGAGCGCCATATCGGCAATTTGCTGTTTAGATGTAAGGGCATGGCCGCAACGGTCCATGCCCTTTCGTTTCAAGACGCCGCCATCATGCTAAGGAGGCAACTATGACAACTTCGCCTTTGGCAAACCCCACGGCAACAAGGGAGCTGCTGGAGGAGTTTGGCCTTGCGACCAAGCATCGCCTGGGCCAGAACTTTCTAATCGACAATCATGTGATCGAGCGTATCTGCGAGCTTGCCGAGTTTGCAGGTGACGAGCGCGTACTCGAGGTGGGTCCGGGTTGCGGTACTTTGACACTTGCGTTGCTGCAGGAAGCGGCGTGCGTTACGTCCATTGAGGCCGATCCTGAGCTCGAACCGGTGCTCGACGCCCACGCCGCCGACTATGCCAACTTCCGCTTTATCATGGGCGACGCGCTTAAGGTGGGCCCGGAGCAGATTGAGCAGGCTGCGGGCGGTGAGCCGACGGTATTTGTCGCGAACTTGCCTTATAACGTGGCGGCGACGATCATTTTGCAATTTTTCCAGACGATGCCGGCGCTCAAGCGCGCCGTCGTCATGGTGCAAAAGGAGGTTGCCGATCGCATTGCCGCAGTGCCGGGCAACAAGACCTATGGCGGCTATACGGCAAAGCTTGGCCTGTATGCGCAGGTAACGGGTCGCTTTGAGGTGCCGCCGCGTTGCTTTATGCCGGCGCCACACGTGGACTCGGCCGTCGTGCGTATCGACCGTGTTGACGGTGTGGTGCCCGAAGGACTCGATCGCGAATTTGTGGCCCGCGTGATTGACGCTGCATTTGCTCAGCGTCGCAAGACCATCCGCAATTCCATGAGCGCCAACGGCTTTGCCAAGGACGTGCTCGATGCCGCCTTTGAGGCTTGCGGTATCGCACCCACCACGCGCGCCGAGACGCTCGGCGTCGCCGACTTTGTGTGCCTGGCTCGGGAGCTTTCCCATGACGCTTAATGCCGAACGCGTGACGTTTACCAAGAAAAAGAAGACGGTTGCTTGTCCCGTGCCCTTGGCACCGCTTGCCGACACACATGCGCATCTGCTTTCGTTCTGGGGCAAGGATGTGCCCGAGACACTCGTGCGTGCCAAGGCGGCAGGCATCGACCTGTTGGTGACGGTCTTCGACCCCATCGTCGACAAACGCAGTGTGACGGACTATAGCGACTGGCTGACGCGCGAGATTCTGCCGATGCAGGGTATCCCGCAGATCAAGTATCTTGCCGGCGTGCATCCGTATGGCGCGCCGGACTATACCGACGACGTTCACGCACAGGTCGTTGCCGCACTCGATGACCCCTTATGCGCCGGTATTGGCGAAATCGGCCTGGACTACCACATGGGCTATGACGACGATATCGCGCCGGCACCCCATAACGTGCAGATTGACTGCATGGCGCGCCAGCTCGAGCTTGCCGTGTGCCATAACGTGCCGGTGGAGCTGCATCTGCGTCACGAGGACACGGACCAGGAGCGTACCTCGCACGTGGACGCCTACAACGTGCTTCGTGAGGTGGGCGTGCCCCAGGCCGGTTGTGTGCTGCACTGCTTTGGCGAGGACCGCGCCACGATGGAGCGCTTTGTGGAGCTGGGCTGCTATATCGCCTATGGTGGTGCGGCCACCTTTAAGCGCAACGACGACGTGCGCGAGGCATTTGCGGCAACCCCACTCGATCGAATTTTGTTCGAGACGGATTGCCCGTATATGGCTCCGGAGCCCATCCGTGGTCTTGAATGCGAGCCGGCAATGATTTCTATCACGGCAAACACGCTGGTCAACGATCGTGTCGATCGTACCGGCGAGGATGCTGAGGCAATCGCGCGAGCGGCTTGGGAAAATGCCTGCAAACTTTTTCAAAAATAGTTCTTGCGTTCGCGATGGCGCTCCGTTATTCTAATTCCTGCACGCGGGCGTGGCGGAATTGGCAGACGCGTACGGTTCAGGTCCGTATGGGGGCAACCCCATGAAGGTTCAAGTCCTTTCGCCCGCACCATTAAATGAAAGAGCTCCCAGCAATGGGAGCTTTTTTTGTTACGGGCCCATCGCTGGGACTTGAACCTGCGAAGGAGCGAGCGTAAAGAAAACGCAGAGCGTTTTTAGCGAGCTGGCGAGTCCGCCGGCAGGCGGGCGAAGCCGGTGCGGATCCGCGAAGCGGATACGCGGACGTCCTTTCGCCCGCACCATTGATTGAAAGAGCTCCCAGCAATGGGAGCTTTTTGTTATGCACGATCTCCTTGGACGGGTATCCTAATGGCAACGTGTGCCTATCAGAGGAGAGACCATGCTGTTTTCCGGTATCATCGCCGCCCTTACCAGCCTTTTGATTCCCATCATCATCCTGTTGTTGCTGCTCCCCAACGCCTGCTACGTCGTTGAGCAGCAGCACGCTGTGATCATCGAGCGCTTGGGTAAGTTCAATCGTATCGTCAACGCGGGCTTCCACGTGAAGGTGCCCGTGATTGACCGCAAGGCCGCCACGGTGAGTCTGCGCACCATGAAAAATGGTTTTGGCATCGACGTTAAGACCCAGGACAACGTGACCATTGGCCTTGAGGTCTCCGCTCAGTACCACGTGAGCTATGACATGGGCGCCGGCCCGGCAGATTCGGGCATCTACAAGAGCTACTACATGCTGCAGGAGCCCGTCGACCAGATGCGCGACTTCATCACCGACGCCCTGCGCTCCTCCATCCCCGTCTACACACTCGATGAGGTCTTTGCCAAGAAGGATGACATCGCCAAGGATGTCAACGCTACCGTTTCCGAGCAGATGGCCGCCTACGGCTTCACCCTCGTGTCGACGCTCATCACCAAAATCGCACTGCCGACCGAGGTTGAGAACTCCATGAACGACATCAACGCCGCCCAGCGCAAGCGCGCTGCGGCACAGGAGCTCGCCGAGGCAGACCGCATCAAGCGCGTCACCGAGGCGACCGCCGAGGCTGAGGCTATGGAAAAGGCGGGCGAGGGCATCGCCAACCAGCGCAAGGCGATCGCGCTGGGCATCAAGGACTCGCTCGAGATTATCCAGGAGACGGGTGTTGGCAACGATGAGGCCAACCAGCTGTTCATGTTTACGCAGTGGACCGAGATGATGACGGAGTTCGCACGTACGGGCAAAAACTCGACGGTCGTGTTGCCGAGTGACTTCTCGCAGTCGGCCTCTATGTTCGAGCAGATGCTGGCTGCCGGTAAGGTTCAGAACGAGTCAAAGGAGTAGGCACGCGTGAAATACACCGTCGTTTGTGTTGGCAAGCTCAAAGAGCGCTTTTGGAAGGATGCCTGCGCTGAGTACACGAAGCGTCTGGGCGCCTATGCCAAGGTGGATATGCGCGAGGTGGCCGATATCGACCCGGCCAAGGCGGGCGGTGTGGATGCCGCGCGTGACAAGGAAGGGGCGGCGATTCTTGCTGCCTTGCCGTCTCGAGCGCATGTGATCCTGCTGGCTATCGAGGGCAAGGAGCGTTCGAGTGAGGAGCTCTCGGCGAGGCTCGACGATCTTATGCTGCGAGGCAGCAGCGACATTGCCTTTGTAATCGGCGGTTCGGACGGCGTGAGTGATGAGGTGCGCGCCCGCGCCGACGAGATGCTCAGCTTTGGACGCATTACTTTGCCGCATAACCTGGCGCGTGTGGTGCTGCTAGAGCAGATTTACCGTGCCTGCAAGATCAGTCGTGGCGAGCCGTATCACAAATAGGTCGGCAATACGAAACAATGGCGTGGGACAATACCTTTCGTTTTGAGGAATGTGTCTGAAAGGACTATGAGATATGAAGATTGGATTTGTCGGTTTTGGCAATATGGCGAGCGCTATGGCCGATGGCTGGATCGCTGCCGGTGTAGCTGCGAGCGACATGTGCGCCTGCGCGGGTCGCTACGACGCACTGGTTGAGCGCTGCGAGGCGCGCGGCATGGTCGCCTGCCACGATGCCGCCGAGGTTGTCGCCGCATCCGATATCGTGGTCGCTGCGGTCAAACCGTACATGATCGAGAAGGTATTCGCCCCGCTCAAGGATGCTTTTGCCAAAAAGGTCGTTCTGTCGGTTGCCTGGACCTGGGACAGTGCCAAGTGGGAGCAGGTCCTGCCGGGCGTCGCGCATATCTCGACGGTGCCCAACACGCCGGTTTCGGTGGGCGAGGGCGTCATCGCCTGCGAGAAGGCTTCGACGCTTAACGACGAGCAGCGTGCTGTGGTGCTCGACCTGCTCGGTAAGCTTGGCGCTGTCGTCGAGCTCGACACAAGCCTGCTGTTTGTGGGCGGCACGGTGGGTGGTTGCGCTCCGGCGTTTGTCGCCATGGCAATCGAGGCCCTGGGCGATGCGGCGGTCAAGCACGGTATCCCGCGTGCGGATGCTTATCGCATTGTGAGCCAGATGGTGCTGGGTACGGCAAAGCTGCAGCTTGCAACTGGCCAGCATCCTGCGGCGATGAAGGATGCCGTATGCTCGCCCGGTGGTGCCACCATCAAGGGCGTCGTTGCGCTCGAGGACGCCGGCATGCGCAGCGCCCTGGTCAAGGCAATCGACGCAACCCTCCAGTAAAACCGACCAAAAAAGGGACAGGTTTATGTTGGCAGGTTTTTCCTGCGGTTTTGTCCTTTTAGCGAAAAGTGCCCCGCAACTGGCTCAATTCCAGTTGCGGGGCACTTGCGTTTGCCCAGATAAAACCGACCAAAATAAACCTGTCCCTTTTTGGCAGGTTAGTCCCAGAAGCTGTCTTCTTCGTCCTCGGACTTGGGGCCGCGGTCGACATACATCTTATGGGTGCGCTTCTCCATTACAAAGGCAATAATCGCAAACAGCAGGATGCCGCCGGCGAAAAGGATGGCAAAACCGGTGCGGGTGCCAAACAAAAAGGAAAAAACTGCGTCCATTGGGTGCCTTCTTGCGTAGTTGAGTTGGGTCGTAAACGCTCATAAGTATATACTTGCCCATACATGTACAAGGTTGCAACCTAAATGGAATGTATATCGCCGGAGGATCTAATGCTTGATATCAAGTTTGTTCGCGAGAACCCCGATGCCATCGATGTCGCCATGGCTAACCGCCAGACGTCTTGGGATCGCGAGAAGTTCTTTGAGCTCGACGACGAGCGTCGTGCCGTCATCACCGAGGTCGAGGAACTTCAAGCCACGCGCAATGCCGAGTCCAAGAAGATCGGCGCCCTGATGAAGGAGGGCAAGAAGGACGAGGCTGAGGCCGCCAAAGAGGCCGTGCGCGCCGTCAACGAGAAAATTGACGGTCTGGCCGAGCGCCGCACCGCCCTCGAGCAGGAGCAGTACGACTTCATGGCTCACCTGCCCAACATTCCTTGCGAGGCCACGCCGTACGGCAAGGACGAGGACGAGAACATCGAACGCCGTCGTTGGGGCACCCCGCGCGAGTTCGACTTCGACTTTAAGCCGCACTGGGATCTGGGCACCGACCTCGACATCCTTGACTTCGAGCGCGGCAACAAGCTCTCCGGCAGCCGCTTCACCGTTCTCGGTGGCGCCGGCGCCCGTCTTGAGCGCGCCCTCATCAACTTCTTCCTCGATACGCACACCAGCCGTGGTTTTAAGGAGTGGTGGCCGCCCATCGTCGTCAAGCGTCAGACCATGTTCGGCACGGGCCAGCTGCCCAAGTTCGAGGACGACGCCTATCACGTCTCGGGCGACAACTTCCTGATCCCCACCGCCGAGGTCGTGCTCACCAACCTGCACGCCGGTGAGGTCCTCGACGCCGATACCCTGCCGCGCCGCTACACCGCCTTCACCCCCTGCTTCCGCGAGGAGGCCGGCTCCGCTGGTCGCGATACCCGCGGCATCATTCGCCAGCACGAGTTCGACAAGGTCGAGATGGTCAAGTTTGCCAAGCCGGAGGAGTCCGACAAGGAGCTCGAGAGCATGACCGCCGAGGCCGAGTTCCTGCTGCAGCAGCTGGGTCTTCCGTATCGCGTGATTAGCCTGTGCACCGGCGACCTGGGCTTCTCTGCCCGTCAGACCTACGACGTCGAGGTCTGGCTGCCGAGCTACAACGCCTACAAGGAGATCAGCTCCTGCTCCAACTGCGGTGACTTCCAGGCCCGTCGCGCCAACATCAAGTATCGCGACCCCGAGAACTTCAAGGGTTCGCGCTATCTGCACACCCTCAACGGTTCCGGTCTGCCGGCTGGCCGTACCATGGCAGCCATTCTGGAGAACTACCAGAACGCTGACGGCACCATCACGATCCCCGAGGTTCTGCGTCCCTACATGGGCGGCCTCGAGAAGATCGAGCCGGTCGCGTAACTTGGCTGCATAGGGGATTTGCGAGGGCGCTCCTTTTAGGGGCGCCCTTTTTGTGTACGGCTATACCATGCCGTGTGGACAGCTCGATAGAAAACACACGAACAAGTGTTCTGTGTACGTGCATCTACCTGCTATGCTTTTGCTAACTAAGAGCAAGAGAAAGGGGATGTGATGGAGCTGTTCGACGAGCGGGTTGTTTTGTTCCAGCGCGATGAGGGCGAGGAGTACCTGCTGGTAACGTGCGAGCCGTCGGGTATGGGTGGCTTGGTGGTTCGGCAGACGAGTGAGGGACCATTGACGCAATGGTGCTATGAAGAGTCGCCGCATGTGGTCGAGACCTTTGTGACGCACGAGGGGCTTGTGGCGCTTGAGCGGTTTTATGAGGTGGGAACTTCTAACCAGGTGGCGCGCATGCTGAGTATCTCGTTTGCCGACTACGACTGCGCCCAACGGGTGCGTTCGCTTTTGGGGGAGCTTGGCGCCGGGTTCGATGTGATTGAGAAGCCAATCGATCGCACAAGAAGCGCTGATGCTTGTGGTGCAGCGTGACAAATTGCGGCCCGCGCAAAAAAAGTTTGAGATTTTGCTTGACTCTAACGAACTAAAGTGGTTTTATATGTCTTGCGCTGCGGCGTTACCTCAGCTGGATAGAGGGTCTGACTACGAATCAGAACGTCATAGGTTCGAATCCTATACGCCGCACCAATTGAAATTGAAAGCCTCCGGCAACGGGGGCTTTTCTTTTATGGCAACACCGCATGGATTCGAACCTCGGTCGAGGCACGAACAACTTAATTATCACTCCGTAAAATTTTTTCTAATTGTCGCTTGACCCATCGGGGGCTCGCGTGCATAATAATCCGTGCGTTGCGGCGTTACCTCAGCTGGATAGAGGGTCTGACTACGAATCAGAACGTCATAGGTTCGAATCCTATACGCCGCACCAACTGAACTTTAAAGCCTCCGGTAATGGAGGCTTTTCTTATATGTCGACATACTTGAGGAGTTGCTTTCGCCGTGTTTGAAAGTATCGAGTCGATCGACTGCATCAAATGATTAAAAATCAAATTCGATAACTTTTTTTGAAAAAATGCTTGACCATTATTCAGTCCCTGTGCATAATAATCAACAAGTTGCGGCGTTACCTCAGCTGGATAGAGGGTCTGACTACGAATCAGAACGTCATAGGTTCGAATCCTATACGCCGCACCATTTGAGATTAAAGCTCCCGGCAACGGGGGCTTTTCTTTTACGTAAACACCGCATGGATTCGAACCTCGGTCGAGGCGCGGGCGTAAAGCGGACGATTTCCTGTCGACTCGTGTAAGATTCCGAGTAGATGTCGCGACTAATTCGCGACCACTCCTTCTTCAAGCGACCGATCAGGGTGATACTTCGTGGCAGAGCGTCCGACATACAAGCTCAGGTTTCTCGATCCCAAGAAGCGCTTTCCGGCGATGCCCGAGCAGCCAGCGGGACGCTCGTATG
Source organism: Collinsella sp. AF33-16 (assembly GCF_003475325.1). GTDB lineage: Bacteria > Actinomycetota > Coriobacteriia > Coriobacteriales > Coriobacteriaceae > Collinsella. The sequence continues at coordinate 66,577 of NZ_QRQC01000008.1, forward strand.
GCGTGGTCTGGAAACTCTTTGGCGAGGATCAGCATGAATCTTGTTATGTCGTCGAATTCGTTGGCAAAAGTCGTGTGTCGCTTTTGGGCTACGTAAGCGTTTCGGGTGAGGTGTACAAGGTGGACCGTCCCGTTAGCGAGGCTCCGCTGCCCAACGATCCCGACATGGAACTGGTCCTTGACGAGTCGGATTCCAGTATTGGTGAGATTATGGTAAGGGAAGCCAACGGTGCAATGCACGCGTGCGCACAAACTTCCGGCTCTCCCGAAGGCCCCATGCGCGAGCAGTCCGACCGCGCGACATGGAATTCGACCCGCGCCCTTCCTTACGGCGAGTTCATGGCCTCGATGTTCTTGCGCTACGTGATATTTGCCAACTCCGAAAGCGCTATTGCGAACACGGCGGGCGTCGACGGTCTCGATGCGGACATGCAAAACGTTGTCGACAAGATCAAGCTCGTAAAGTTACCCGAGCCGGTCGAGGTGTTTTTGGGCTTTAACACGGCACCGCTCCCCGATGCTATCGAGACGCTGCTTTACCGCGTTGACCATGCCGAGAATCCGAGCGGTATCGAGCGTTATGCCGCCGCCCTTATGAGCGAGGTCGACTTGCCCCATCTACGCACCATTGCCGCCAAGTCCGAAATGAGCCTAGCGCGCATCGACCGGTCAAAGCTGTTCTATCTCAATTTTGATCGCAGCTTGCTGGACCAGGACGAGATTGACATGCTGCTTGCCATCGAGTGCCGTCTCAACCGCCTCTCCGGCATCCTTGAGCGCATCGGGGCCGGATTGGTCCCCGCGGCATCCTCGCCGAGCCTTGAAGGCTGTGCGCTCTTTGATTCGTGGCATATCGCCAAGACGACCAACGATGTTCCCCGACTGCTCGATACAACCTCGAGCGACAACCCGTGGTCCAAACCGGGAACGGTGGCTTGTCAGCCGGGCGGTGAGTGGGATGTGCGTACCCGCTTCGCACGTATTGTCGAGGCACTTAACGTGGTCACGCGGCTCGACTATACCTATCGGGCAAACGTTGCCGAGGGGATCATGCTCGTTCGGTTTGGGCAGTCTGTCGTTGATGCCATGCCGCAACGTGAATACGACGCTCAAGATGACGCCTGGCGCGAGTTGGACGAGGACGCGCGTGCGATCTGGGCCGCGGAGCACGATGCGCGCGTGGCGCTCACGCTTGCAGCAGCGTGTTTTGCCGCGGGCACCTGCATCACGCGCTGCTATGTGCAGATTGCTGCTCCCGACAGTGAGCAGGGCGAGCGCGTTGTTGCAACGTATTTCTTTGGGCGCGCGGCCTATCTGGCCGATTGCGTGCCTGTCGCCAAGGATCTTGAGAGCATGGACATGGACGATATGCCGTGCAAGCGTGTGCTTGAGGCATATGAGGCAACCGCTCCGGAGACGATTGAGCCGGCGGAGGTTCATGCTCGTCCGCGTGATGACCATCGCATGCTGCCGCCGGCGCTGCGCGATCTGCTGCTTGCCGATACGGCTGACGAGCTGGAGGTCATGGAAGAGGACGACGACCCATACGTGGCCCGTGTTGTTGAATTGCGCGAGCAGGCAAAAGTCGACCGTACAGGTGCTTTTGAAGGCTTTTCCCGTCTTGTCGAGGAGTTGGAGGCCAAGTGCGCCGTCGCCGAGCTTTTGGCGACAGGTCCGGTTCAAACGCAGTTTTGCGATAACCAGCTGGTGCGCATGGTGCTACCGGTGTTGGAAGAAGACCGCTCTGTGCGAATCCTTCGTGCGCCCGATGCGCTGTACTTTGCCCAGCACGAGATCTGCAGCTTTTACGCCGAGCAAGAGGACTTTGAACGAGCACTGCCCGAGGTGCGCCATCTTTACGATCTGGCGCGCTCGTCCATGCAGTCGCACTTTGCGCTCATCAACGTGCTTGCGCGTCTGGAGCGCTTTGACGAGATTATCGAGGTGGCGCGCCACGGCCTACGTATTGCCAGCGATCGTTCTGCAATCGGCTACCTGTTCTATCGCTTGGCGTTTGCCTATTGGAATTGCGATCAGCTCGACCTGGCGCTGGCTTGTTACCGTCTGGTGCCGCGCGGCGAGGAGTCGGGCAGCAGCGCGCTGGAAGAAATGCAGGGCCTTATGAACGAGATGGGCGTCAGCGAGCCTCCGACGTTCGAGGAAGCGGTCGAGACCATCCACAGGGCTGGACTAGAGCTGCCGCCAGTGTCCGCCGTGACGAATCAGCTGGCAGATGCCGCTGTGCAACTGGTCGACAACGGTTTCTTTTTCCTGGCGCGCGGTTGTATCTTCCAAATGTGGCGCACCATGGGCAACGACGAGCTCGGCTCCCTCAACCGCTCGCTGGGGTAGGCGAAGCTTTCAAGAAGGAAAGGCTGCTAGGCAATTAGAAAATTTCCTCTTGCTCATCCTTGGCTGTTTGGTTACTATAGAACGGCTGTTACGGAGAGCTGACCGAGAGGCCGAAGGTGCTCGCCTGCTAAGCGAGTATGCCCCAAAAGGGCATCTGGGGTTCGAATCCCCAGCTCTCCGCCAGTATGACTTGAAAGAAGGGTCCCATTTGGGGCCCTTTTTTGTGCGGAGAAAGGAGGCTGGGGATTCGAACCCTCAAAAAAAGAGGCATCCTTTCGGACGCCTCCTTTCAGTGGACTTATTATTCTTGCGCCCTACACCTCGGGCGCCTTGGCGACGGTCTCGCTTTCTGCCGTGAGTGGGCGGTTGTCGATGCGACGGCCCAAGCGATCGAGCTTCACGAGTAGCCATTCAATGGGATTCGGCCCTGCGCCTTCCTCGTCGGCAACTAGGTCCATGACGGCGATCTTGGTGCCGTCCTGCTTGAGCGTGATGCTGCCCACCTTGTCGCCCACGTGCACCGTGCCCGAAAGGTCGTCGTAGCTAACCTTCTCGGTCACCTCGTCGGCAAGCGAGAACACGGTTGTCTGAGCCGCGGGATCGGCGAGCGTGGCGTCGATCGTCTTATCGGTCCAGTCGGTCTGGCTAATGCGTGCCATAAGCGGGTTGCCGTTGGCGGTCTTTTCCTGCGTGTTGGCGATTGCGACCGTCACCTTGTGACCGTAGTACCAATTGGCAAGGGTTGCGGTATCGGTAAAGCGCTGGTCGGTGGTGGTGGAGTTCAAAACGACGGTGTAGATCTCGTCGCCATCGCGGTTGTAGGCACCCGTAAAGCAATAGCCTGCATCGTCGGTGGTGCCGGTCTTGCCACCGATGTTGCCATCTTGGCCCAGCAAATAGTTATGCGTGTCCATGGAATGCGAATGGTCGGTGTCGTCGGCGCCCGTGACCTCGATCCAGGAATCCTCGCTCGCTACGACCTCACGGATCGTGTCGTTTTTCATAGCCTCCTGCATCATCAGCGCTACGTCGTGTGCGGTTGAGTGCATATCGCCAGCCCACTCATCAAAGTTCAGACCATGCGGGTTTTCAAAAAGCGTACCGGTGCAGCCGAGCTTCTTAGCGCGCTCGTTCATGGCCTTCACAAATGTGGCCTCGGCGTCTTTGGTCTTAGGGTCGATCTTCTTGCCCACATATTCGGCGAGCACGATGGCGGCGTCGTTGCCCGAGGGAATCATCAGGCCGCGCAGTGCCTGCTCCACGGTAAGCTTGTCGCCTTCGAGCAAGCCAGCGGTCGAATTACCCACGGTGGCTGCGGCGTTGCTCACCGTGACCTTCTCGTCCATCTTGCAATTCTCGACGGTTAGGATTGCGGTCATGACTTTGGTGATCGAGGCAATCTTGACCTGCTCATCGGCGCCGCGCCCATAGTAGACGGTGCCGTCTTTGCCCATGACGAGGGCATTGGTCGCATCGATATCGGGCAGGTTTTCGGCCGTGATGCCGCGCGCATCGGCGGTTTTGCCGCAAACATTGTCGGTCGTGAGCACTTGGGCGCCGGCGACGGTGGGCGCGCCAGCGGCAAGGGCGATAGCGCAGACAAAGCCGGCGGCAAGCTGGGCTGAGCGCTTTGCAAAAGAGGTGAGGGACTTCACGGATTTCGCTTTCGACGGGATGGTCTCTTCTGGAACTAGAGTATATCGTTTGCCGGCGTCGGCGATCATCGCGTGCGTGCGTGGCCCACATCCGCTCCCGAACGGGCACAAGGGTGCTTAAGGCCGACTTAATCACCCACGCTTGTTGTGTGTGGCGTGCGTCGCCTCGGGCATAATGGAGCGCGAGAGGAGCACGCATGAACGAGCGCATTTTGGTAGTTGATGACGAGAAAGCCATCGCCGACCTGGTTGGTATCTACCTTACAAAAGAGGGCTTTGATGTCCAGATTGCCTATAGCGGGGCCGATGCTGCCAAGGCAATCCTGGAGCAGGAGTTCGATCTGGCACTGTTGGATGTCATGCTGCCCGATATCGATGGCTTTGAGCTACTGCGTACGATCCGTTTCAGCCATACCTATCCTGTGATCATGCTGACGGCGCGCGATGCCCAGCAAGACAAGATCGAGGGCCTTTCGCTTGGCGCGGACGATTACGTGGTTAAGCCGTTCCGTCCGCTGGAGCTCATCGCGCGCGTGCACGCTCAGCTTCGCCGCTACACCAGCTACGGTAGCCGCTCGCAGGCGGCCGAGTCGCCGACCATCCAGCTCGACGGCCTGGAGATCAACCGCGATGCTCGTTCCGTAACGGTGGACGGTGCACCGGTACGCCTCACGCCCATCGAGTATTCCATCTTGCTGTATCTGGTTGAGCATCGCGGCAGCGTGGTAGCCGTGGAGGATCTGTTCCGCGCGGTGTGGAACGAGGATTTTATGCCCGGCTCCAACAATACGGTGATGGTGCACATTCGCCACCTGCGCGAAAAGATTGGCGACGACGCTCAAAAGCCGCGCTTTATCAAAAACGTCTGGGGCGTCGGCTACATAATCGAATAGCGCCTTTGATGGTGGGGAAGTGGATATGACAAAAGACGATAGGCAGGCATTCGAGGTGCCCGATCGACTCTTTGAATACGTACGGGCAGTCGTCGACAACCGCGCGCTTGCGACGGTGCTGCTCTTTTTGCTGAGCCTGCTGCTGATTGGCATCGACAACATCGCCGGAGTCTTAGCGGTGCTGCTTGTCGGCTTTTTGCTGATCGATCGATTCGAAATCGTGCGCCGTTGCGTGGTGATTGGCGGTGCCGCGTGGGCCATGACGTTGGCGATTGGCGCCATGGCGCTCGGCGGCATCGAAGGGCCGGTGTTGTTCGATGCCGGCTTTGTATTCAACATGCTTGGCTTTGTGCTGGCGCTTGCCGTGTGCGTGCTGTTCTTTTGCGGCCGCGCCCTGTACTACCATGGCTACGAGCAGGGCGAGCAGCATGCCGATTGTGTGCTGGCCGCTCGTATTCAAGATCGCCTGATCGATCACCCCGACACCTGGGATAACATCGACGGCGACTTCTTGGAGGTCGAGGGCGCCCTTAACCGCGTGCGTGACCGTGAGCGCAAGGTGCAGCAAGCTCTGCGTGACGAGTCGCATCGCAAGGACGATTTGGTCACGTACTTGGCACATGACCTACGCACCCCGCTTGCCAGTGTGGTGGGCTATCTTTCGCTGCTGCAAGAGGCTCCTGAGCTGCCGGTTGAGCAACGTGCGCGCTTTACGGGCGTGGCACTCGACAAGGCGCACCGGCTCGATGCGCTCATCGAGGAGTTCTTCGATATCACGCGCTTTGACTTCCACGATATCGTGCTCACGCGCGGCTATGTTGATCTGGGGTTGCTGCTGGCTCAGGTGGCTGACGAGTTCTATCCCATCCTCAACGAGCAGCATAAGGAAGCCCAAGTTGATATTCGCGAGGACCTGACGGTGCTCGTGGATGGCGACAAGATGGCCCGCGTGTTCAACAACATCATGAAAAACGCCGTCGCCTATAGCTACGAGGGCTCGACTATCACGATTGAGGCCAGGCGCCAAGACGATGGTGGCGTGCGCGTGCGCTTTATCAATCAGGGCGATCCTATCCCTGCGGCTAAGCTCAAGGTAATCTTTGAGAAGTTCTATCGCCTGGATGCGGCGCGTGCGACCAATCGCGGTGGTGCCGGTTTGGGCCTTGCTATTGCCAAGGAGATCATCGCGGCACACGGCGGTACCGTTGCATGCGAATCGACGCCCGAACACACGATATTCACCATCGAGCTGCCCGCCGCATAGCTAGCGTGCCCTTACAAACACTTGACAATGTGCTCACGTGCGTATGAGCCGCGATTCCTACTATCGATACTGCTGAATTGATATCGATATGGAGGTGTGCGGTATGACGGCTGCTGCGGCTGTGGAGCCCACGGAGCTTGAAGAACTCATGGAAGCGCAGGCCGAGGCCGCGCATGAGCGCGAGGTTGGGGATGCGACTCGCCCCACGGCAGAGGATCTTGCCGCCTCGCCGACGCGCATCGACGTCGAGGGCCTCGACCTGTTCTATGGCGACCACCATGCGCTCAAGGACGTGAATATCAAGATCCGCGACAAGCAGATCACCTCGTTCATCGGGCCTTCGGGCTGCGGAAAGTCCACGTTGCTGCGCTGCTTTAACCGCATGAACGACGGCATCAAGGATTGCCGCATCGAGGGCAAGATTGCGCTCGATGGTCAAGATATCCTGGGCGATTGCGACATCTGCCGTTTGCGCCAGCGCGTGGGCATGGTGTTCCAACGCCCCAACCCATTTCCCATGAGCATCTACGACAATGTCGCCTACGGTCCTCGCGGTATGGGTGTGCGCGACCGTGCCGTGCTCGATGAGCTGGTCGAGGACTCCCTTCGTCGCGCTGCGCTATGGGATGAGGTCAAGGACAAGCTCAAGGAGCCGGGCCTGGGTCTTTCGGGTGGACAGCAGCAGCGCCTGTGCATCGCCCGCGCACTTGCCGTGCAGCCCGACATTCTGCTGATGGACGAGCCGACCTCGGCGCTCGACCCCGTGTCGACGCTCGTGGTGGAGCAGCTTGCCTGCGAGCTCAAGGAAACCTGCACGCTGGTGGTCGTGACGCACAACATGCAGCAGGCCGCGCGTATTTCCGATTCGGTTGCGTTCTTTTTGCTGGGTGAGCTGGTGGAGCACGCGCCTACCGCGCAACTCTTCAAAAATCCGTCCGATCCGCGCACGGCGGATTATTTGACGGGGCGTTTTGGCTGACGCTGTCTTTTACAGGTGCTTTTAGGGTTAAGATGCGGTCATATCGGCCGCAAAGGGGTTCAACATGATCTATTACGTCGAGGACGATGACAACATCAGGGATTTGACGGTCTACGCGCTGCGCAAGCAGGGAATCGAGGCCGAGGGCTTTTCGTGCGATGGCGAGTTTAAAGCTGCCGTGGCGCGACGGGTGCCCGATGCTGTGCTGCTCGATATCATGCTGCCCGACACCGATGGCTTGGCGATTATGCGCCGCCTGCGTGCCGATCGCCTGACGGCGACGGTGCCCATCATGATGCTTACCGCCAAGGACACCGAACTCGACAAGGTGATGGCGCTCGATGGCGGTGCCGACGATTACCTGACTAAGCCGTTTTCGCTCATGGAGCTTGCGAGCCGCTGCCGCGCACTGCTGCGTCGCGGCGGCATGGTCAAGCAGGCGAGCGATGTGCTCAGCGTGGGCGACATCGTGCTTTCGCCTAGCCATCGCGAGGTGACCGTTGCCGGCGAGCCGCTTAAGCTCACCCTGCGCGAGTTCGACCTGCTCGAGTACCTCATGCGCAAGCCCGGCGTGGTCTTTACCCGCGAGTCGTTGCTGCAGAGCGTGTGGGGCTGGGACTTCGACGGCGGTTCGCGCACCGTTGACGTGCACGTGCAGACGCTTCGCCAAAAACTGGGCGAGCATGCCAGCGCCATCGAGACCGTGCGCGGCGTGGGTTATCGCCTGGCCGAGCCTTCGGCCGGTGATGGTGCCGAAGGCGACGACACCGCGGCCACCGCATCGGAGGAGTAACCCGTGGTCTTCGCCCCCCAGGGAAAACATACGCTGTCGCACCGCGTTTTTGTGACGATCTTTGTCTGCGCCATGGCGGTTATCGTGGCGTTTACGGTGCTGGGTGCGTTCTTTGTGCAAAACACTTTGGCGGATGCCACGAGTGCCAATCTGGCGCAGGAAACCGAGCTCATTGCTGCCGCCCTCGACGAGCAACAGGAGCCCATTCCGTTCTTGCGAAGCCTCGATCGCGAGGATCTTCGTATCACGCTGATCAATAAGGACGGATCTGTTGCCTACGACAACGAGGCGTCGCCTTCCACACTGCCCAACCATGGCGATCGCCCCGAGGTCATCGAGGCCTTTGAGAGTGGTTCGGGTTCCGCGGAGCGCGCAAGCTCTACACTCGACGAGATTATGCTGTATCGCGCCGTCACCCTTGATAACGGCCAGGTCGTTCGCTTGGCGCAGGCCCAGCCTGGCGTTGCGGCGATTTTGCTGTCGATGCTGGCGCCGATGCTGCTTATCGCAGCAGCGGGTGCAGTACTCTCGTTTTTTATGGCGCGCCGTGAGTCCCGTGCCATCATCGCGCCGTTACAAGAGGTGGATTTGGATCACCCACGCCGTAGCTATGAGCACGCCTATGCCGAGATGGTTCCCATGCTTGAGCGCATCGAGTCGCAGCGCCAGGAACTCAAGCGCCAAATGGCGGTGCTAGCGGACAACGACCGTATGCGCCGCGAGTTCACGGCGAATATCACCCATGAGCTCAAGACGCCGCTTACGGCGATTTCGGGCTATGCCGAGCTCATCGCAAATGGCATGGTCGAGGGCGAGGACGACCTGCGCAACTTTGGCGGTCGCATCTATCGTGAGGCGGGCCGCTTGGCAGCGCTTGTCAACGACATCCTTACGCTGTCTAACTTGGACGAGGCCGAACGTGCGACTGAAGGCGAGACAGTGCCCATTGGTTCCACGGAGCCTATTGAGCTCTCGCGTGCGATCTACGCGGTTGAGCAGCGTCTTGAACAGGTCGCCCGTCAAGCGAATGTGACGATAAGTCATGAGACCAAGCCTGTGGTCATCGAAGGCGTGTCGCGCTTGATCGACGAGCTCATCTATAATCTGGCAAGCAACGCCATCCGCTACAATCGACCCGGCGGTACGGTTACGTTGCAGTGCGGCACCAACGACGAAGACCATCCGTTCCTCGCTGTCGCCGACACGGGAATCGGTATCGCGCCTGAAGAACAGGGCAAGGTATTTGAGCGGTTCTATCGCGTGGACAAGAGTAGGTCCAAGGCACGCGGCGGAACCGGCCTGGGGCTTGCCATTGTCAAGCATGCGGCCCTGTATCATCACGCCACGCTCGATCTGTCGAGTGAGTTGGGCGTGGGAACCACCATTACGGTGACGTTTCCCATGCAGCAGGACGAGCCATTCGCATAGCGATACAACATAGATATTGATGTAGACGCCGCATTTGACTTTCGGGTGCGGCGTTGTTGCGCAATTTTACGATTGCTTCCGACATTTTTACAGGAGAGCCTGTTTCTTATGTATAGAGTTTGGTCTCGGTAAAAAGATGCGATAACATACGAACAGTTTTGTCAATCCGAACTGGGGAAATGAAAGGCAAGCTGCATGACCCTTCTCGAACTGTTCCAGCTGCTGAAGAAGCACCTCAAGCTGGTCATCACCCTTCCGGTGGTCTGCGCGATCGCCATGGGCATCGTGTCCTTCGTTGCGATGGACAACACCTATACCGCGACGACGAGCATGTACATTCTCGCCAAGACCGACGATAGCGGTCAGATGAGCTACAACGATCTCTCGGCGAGCCAGATGCTTTCCAACGATATCGCCACGCTGCTGGATAGCGATAGCGTTAAGAGCGGCGCCGCCAAAGAACTGGGCCTTACCGATCTGGATGACTACAAGGTGTCTGTTTCCTCCGAGACCACCACGCGTGTCATTACGCTTTCGGTTACCGGCACCGATGCCAAGGAGACGGCTGAGGTCGCAAAGGCCATTGCCAGCTCGGTGAGTACGGTCGCTCAGAACGTCGGCGCTGCCCAGAGCATCAACGTTATCGACGAGGCTAAGACCCCCGAAGCCCCCAGCGGCCCCAAGCGCACGCTGTATATTGCCGTCGCGTTCCTCGCCGGTATCTTTATCGCAGTTGCCTATGTCGTTTTGGCAGACATGCTCAATACCCGCATCCGCGGTGCCGAAGAGGCAGAAGAGCTCCTGGGTATTCCCGTTGTTGGCCGAATTCCGGCTATGAAAGGTGGTAAATAGGCATGGCTAAGGCAAAGAACACCGATAAGCTCGTTGTGCAGAATGCCGCCAAGACCCTTCTGGCCAACATCCGCTTTGCGAGCGTGGATGACCCCATTCGCACCATCACCGTTACCTCCTCGATTCCCAACGAGGGCAAGTCTACGGTTTCCATTAACCTTGCTCAGGCAATCGCCACGAGCGGCAAGAGTGTCCTGCTGGTCGAGGCTGATATGCGTCGCAGGTCCCTTGCCGATATGCTCGGCGTCCGCTCCCGCGGCGGACTCTATGCAGCCCTGTCCGAGCAGGTTTCTATCGACCAGGCGATTGTCGAGACGGGTCAGAAGAACTTCTACTTCCTCGATGCCGAGCCGCACATTCCCAATCCTGCCGACATCATCGTCTCCCATCGCTTTGCCAAGCTGGTAAAGGCACTGTCCGCCAAGTTCCAGTACGTCATCTTCGATGCTCCCCCGGTCGGCACCTTCATCGATGCTGCCGAGATCGCAAGTCTGACCGACGGTGCGCTTTTTGTCGTGCGTGAGGATTTCACCAAGCGCGAGGAGGCGCTCAACGCCATCGGTCAGCTTAAGAAGTCCGAGAAGGTCAAGCTCATCGGTACCGTCATGAATTACTGTGAGACCGAGACCAGCGAGTACTACTATTCTTACTACACCAAGGACGGTAAGAAGGTTAAGAAGGGCTCCGACGATCAGGGCACTTCCAAAAAGGGCATCTTCACCAACCGAGCAAACGTTTAGTTGATTAAGGCTGACCTATGCGTGACATTCATTGCCATATCTTGCCGGGTGTAGACGACGGCGCCGCCGATCTCGAAGAGAGCTTGGCGATGCTCGAGGCTGCCAAGCGGGCCGGTGTAACCAGAATCGTTTGCACTCCTCACTGCCGTGATCCCTATTTTGATTACGACAAGATGTGGGATGCCTTTGAGCTGCTGCGCGATAACGCTGACGGTTTTCCGCTCCAGATGGGCTTCGAGGTCAACCATCGAAAGCTCGTTGAGCTTGGTATCGATGCCGCGGATCACTTGCATTTCGATGGGACCAACGAGTTTCTGCTCGAGCTTTCGACGCATGCCGATGCGTATGCGTTTAGAGAGTACGAGAACACGATTTACGATTTGCAGTGCCGTGGCTACCAGGTGATCATCGCTCATCCTGAGCGCTATCGTGCGGTTCAAAAGGATGTAAGCGTGGCGGAGCGCCTGGTCGATATGGGCTGCAAGCTGCAGGCTTCGGCGGACTTTATTGCCGGCGGTCGCTTTGGTCGCGAGAAAAAGCCGGCACAGCGCCTGTTCGATCAGAACCTGTACAGCTTCATCGCGAGCGATGCCCATAATGTGGGTCATTACGACTGCCTGGCGAAGGCTCGCGCGAAGTTTAGCGTGCGCGGAGCTCATTTTCGCTAAAATCCGTCCCTAACGTTCGCATTGAATGAAAGGGCAGCCATGGATATCCAACTTAAGACGGGATGCTTTGATGACGCGGCGTTGGTGCGCCGCGTCGTTTTTATGGACGAGCAGGGCTACGAGAATGAGTTCGACGCTATCGACGAGGATCCGAACTGCATCCATGTGACGCTCTATGTAGACGGCGAGCTTGCCGGTTGCTCGCGCGTGTTTCCCGAAGAGCTTGAGCGCGCGGCTGACGCAGAGGCTCCGGTGTCGCCGGCGTGCGACTTGGACGAAGGCGTCGCGGCGGGGGAGACCTACATTATGGGGCGCGTGGCCGTGCTGCCGAGCATGCGCCGTCGCGGTCTGGCGAGCAAGATTGTCGAGGCCAGTGATACGTGCGCGCGTGATGCCGGCGCCAAGCTCATTAAGCTGCATGCGCAGGAATACGTGCTGCCGCTCTATGCCAAGGCGGGCTACACGCAGATTGCGCCGGTGGACTACGAAGACGAGGGCCAGCCCCATGCTTGGATGGCCAAGCGCGTAGATGGCAGATAGGGACGTTCCTTTCCTGCCGGCAGTCGGGGACACTCCTTGGCAATTGGCGCATCGGAGCGTTTGGACATACAGTTTTTCGATTCCGTATGTATATATGCGCGCTAATGGGTTATAAAATCTAAGTCTGAACATAGCAGGTCTGCGATGCGGCTCGGGCAACCGGGCCGTTTTTGCGGACGGGGGTAGCGCGAAAGGACTGCACATGCGTCAATTTAAGACCGAGAGCAAAAAACTGCTCGACCTCATGATCAACTCCATCTACACCAATAAGGAAATCTTCCTGCGCGAGCTTATCTCCAACGCGAGCGATGCCGTCGACAAGCTCAACTTTAAGAGCCTTCAGGATCCGAGTGTCAAACTCGACCAGGGCGACCTGGCCATTCGTGTCTCCTTTGATAAGGACGCCCGCACCATTACCATCTCGGATAACGGCATTGGCATGACCGCCGAGGAGCTCGAGCGCAATCTGGGCACCATCGCCCATTCCGGCTCCGAGGAGTTTAAGACCGAGAACGCCGAGCAGCAGGGTTCGGATGTCGATATCATCGGCCAGTTTGGCGTGGGCTTCTACTCGGCCTTTATGGTTGCCAGCCACGTAAAGGTTGTCAGCCGCGCCTATGGCGAGGACACCGCTCACGTGTGGGAGTCTGATGGTCTTGAGGGTTACACCATCGAGGACGGCGAGCGCGCCGAGCACGGTACCGATGTCATCCTGACGCTGCGCGAGAACGAGAAGCTCGACGCCGACGGCGAGGCCGAGACCTACGATCGCTTCCTGACCGAGTGGGGTCTCAAGAGCCTGATTCAGCAGTACAGCAACTATGTGCGCTACCCGATCCAGATGATGGTGTCCAAGAGCCGCCAGAAGCCCAAGCCCGAGGATGCTGGCGACGATTATAAGCCCGAGTACGAGGACTACCAGGAGCTCGAGACCATCAACTCCATGACGCCGATCTGGAAAAAGCGCAGCTCCGACGTTGAGCAGAAGGACTATGACGAGTTCTACAAGTCCACGTTCCACGACTTTGACGATCCGGCGCGCACCATCAGCTTCCACGCCGAGGGCACGCTCGAATACGACGCCCTGCTGTTTGTGCCGGGCCGCGCGCCGTTCGATCTGTACAGCAAGGATTACGAGAAGGGTCTGGCGCTCTACAGCTCCAACGTGCTGATTATGGAGAAGTGCGACGACCTGCTGCCCGACTACTACAACTTTGTGCGCGGTGTCGTGGACTCTGCCGACGTGACGCTCAATATTTCGCGTGAGACGCTGCAACAGAACCGTCAGCTCAAGGCCATTGCCAAGCGTGTCGAGAAGAAGATCACTGCCGATCTTGAGGACATGCGCGACAACGACCGCGAGGCCTACGAGAAGTTCTTTGAGAACTTTGGCCGCGGCCTTAAGTACGGCATCTACTCGAGCTATGGCATGAAGGACGATGAGCTCGCCGACCTGCTACTGTTCTGGTCTGCCAAGGAGCAGAAGATGATTACCCTGGCCGAGTATGCCAAGGGCATGCTCGAGGATCAGAAGGCCATCTACTACGCCGCCGGCGACTCGCGTGAGCGCTTGGCCAAGATGCCCGTGGTAAAGGGCGTGCTCGAGCGCGGCTATGACGTGCTGTTGCTGACGCAGGATGTGGATGAGTTTACGTTCCAGGCTATGCGTGAGTACGTTGCCGCCGATATGCCTAAGATCTACGAAGACGACGCCGCCCGCGAGGCTGCCGAGAAGGCCGTTGCCGACGGTGCCGAGCCCGAGGTCGAGGATCGTCACCTGGAGCTCAAGAACGTCGCGACTGGCGATCTTGATCTGGCGACCGAGGACGAGAAGAAGGAGGCCGAGGACGCCACCAAGGAAAACGAGGACCTCTTTAGCGCTATGAAGGAGGCGCTCGGTGACAAGGTCGAGAAAGTTGCCGTCTCCGCGCGCCTGACCGATGCCCCCGCTTGCATCACCACCGAGGGTCCGCTTTCGCTCGAGATGGAGAAGGTGCTCCAGAAGGGGCCCGAGGGCGCGCCCAACGGCATGCCCAAGAGCCAGCGCGTGCTCGAGCTCAACGCCAAGCACCCGGTCTTTGACAAGCTTGTCGCTGCCCAGAAGGCAGGCGACGCCGATAAGATCAAGCAGTACTCCGGCTTGCTCTACGATCAGGCCCTGCTGGTCGAGGGCATCCTCCCCGAGGACCCCGTTGCCTTCGCAGCAGCTGTCTGCGAGCTTATGTAGTTTGGTAGTTACGCGGTTCTACGAACCGCGTAACTACTCGACGCTGCCCTTCGTTCCGCCGTTCTAACGAACGGCGGACCAGCCGACGCTGCGCGGGCACCAGAGCGACAACTTGTCATTCAAAGAGGACGGCATGACCAGAAGGTCTATGCCGTCCTCTTTTCATGCCAATTTGTTCGCTCTGGTGACCGCTCGCTGGCATTACCAAAACATCGACGGTCCAATAATGATCCCTTGGGGACGGAGAAAAAGTGGTCGTTGGGGACGTTCTTGTTTGACTGGTAGTTTAAGAACGCCCCCGATGACTATTCGGATTGCTAATTTGTGCGGGTTGTGGTTTTGTGACCTGCTGAAATTTAAGATACTGTACAACTGTACGTTAACTCATCTTCGTAGTATATTGCTACCCGCAAAACTCAGCACCATTGTGCCGCGAGGCACTAAAGCGCCTACGTACAATGGTTGTCGATAGTACGATTCGATTCAACGACAGGATGGATGGTCTAAGCGTGAGTCTCGGCAGCAAACTATCCAACGCAAAGGTATCCTTTGCGATCTTTAAGCGTGACATCAAGCGATTGCTCGTGAACCCCGTCGCCTTGGTGGTTACCCTCGGCGTGTGTGTTATTCCCTCGCTGTATGCCTGGTACAACATCGTGGCAAACTGGGATCCGTACGGAAACACCCAGGGCATCAAGATTGCTATCGCCAACAACGATCAGGGTACCCAAAACGACCTAGTGGGCGAGCTCAATGCGGGCGATAAGGTGGTCGACCAGCTCAAGGAAAACGATCAGCTGGGCTGGACCTTCGTCGACTCGGCTGCCGATGCCAAAGAGGGCGTCGAGAGCGGGGAATACTACGCGGCGATCGTAATCCCCAAGAACTTCTCCGACAATCTTGTCTCGATGCTCGATGGCAATTACCATCAGCCGAAGCTCACCTATTACGTCAATGAGAAGAAGAGCGCCATTGCGCCCAAGGTCACCGATACCGGTGCCAACACCATCGAGGAGCAGATCAACTCGGAGTTTGTCTCCACGGTGGGCGAGACCGTAGCGGGCATCGCCAAGGATGCCGGCATCGATTTAAAGGACAAGGCAACCCAGACTCAGGACTCGCTGACAAGTTCGGTGTCCGAGGCATCCGACACCTTGGGTGAGGTGCGCGATTCGATTGGCGATATGAATGCCGCCATCGATAAGACGAGTGGCGCTATCGCCTCGGCTGATGCGGCGCTTGCCGGCTTGCAAGGTCAGGCACCGTCGCTGACGCAGGCAATCTCCCAGGGCAACGACCTGCTGGGCGAGGCTCGCGCCACGGCGGGCAACTCTATCACCTCGCTCTCCAAGGCACTCTCGGAAGGTAGCCTTGCACTCACCAAGACGTCAGCCTCCGCGAACGCTGCGATTGGCAAGCTAACGGGTACGGTCACATCTACGACCACCCGCATCGACAACTCGCTCGAGTCTCTCCAGGCGACGATCGATCACAATAAGGCCGTTATCGGGCACTTGGAGATTCTCGTTAATGACACGTCGACAGGTTCCGAGGAAATTGACGCGCGCATTGTATCGACCATCGATTCGCTTCGCGAGCAAAACCAGAAGCTGCAGAGCATCAAGGATGGCCTTTCTGCACAGTCGAGCGCCATGGCAAACGACGCTACGGCAATCTCGAACGCGAGCAACGCACTCAACGCGGCAATTCAGACCGGTACGGCTAGCCTCGGTCAGGCTCAGACCGATCTGGGTCAGAACGCACTTCCGAAGGCTTCGAGCGCGCTTGACTCCTTTGCCGCCGTTTCGGGCGATTTGACCGGCATTGTGTCGGGTATGACCCCCACGATAGCGAGCGCGCGCGGCACGCTGGCGCAGCTCGACGCCACGCTCAAGCAGGCAAAGACCACGCTATCCCAAACCGACGCCTCCCTTGCCAAGGTTCAGGACAAGCTCGCGACCGCCGCCAATGACATTGCGGCGCTGCAGACCTCTGAGTCTATGGGCGAGTTAGCCGACCTCATGGACGTCGACGTCAATGACGTGGCAGATTTCATGGCATCTCCGGTTGAGCTGACGTCCAAGTCAATCTATCCGGTCAAGAGCTTTGGCTCGGGCATCGCGCCCTTCTACACCAATCTGGCGCTGTGGGTAGGCGGCTATGTGCTCATCGCTATCTATAAACTCGAGGTCGACCGCGAGGGCATCGGTAGCTTTACGGCGCGTCAGGGCTACTTTGGCCGCTGGCTGCTGCTGGTGATCCTGGGCGCGTTCCAGGCCATTATCGTTACGGTGGGCGACCTGGTCATTGGCGTTCAGTGCGTCAATCCGCTGCTCTTTGTACTGGGCGGCATCGCTATTTCGTTCACCTACGTCAACATCATCTATGCGCTGTCCACCACGTTTAAGCATATCGGTAAAGCCATTGGCGTCATCCTCGTCATTGTGCAGATCCCCGGCTCGTCGGGCATGTATCCCATCGAGATGATGCCCGGCTTCTTCCAATGGCTGCATCCGCTGCTGCCCTTCACCTATGGCATCAACCTGCTGCGCGAGACCGTCGGTGGCATGTATTCGTTCAACTACCTGTTCAACCTGTGCATCCTGGGCGTGTTCCTTGCCATCGCACTCTTTATTGGCTTGCAGCTGCGTCCGCTGCTGCTCAACCTCAACCTGCTCTTTGATAAGCAGCTTTCCACGACGGGCCTAATGATCTGCGAGTCCAACGACCTACCGCGCCAGCGCTATTCGCTGCGCACGGCCATGCGCGTCATGCTCGATTCGGATTCGTACCGTCGCGAGCTGCTCGATCATGCCGTGGCGTTTGAGCATCGCTACCCGTACTACATCAAGGGCGGTTTTGCCGCCGTGGTAGGCGTGCAGGTTCTGCTCTTTGTGCTTTCGACGGTGCTCGATATCGACAATAACGGCAAGATCATCCTGCTCGTTATCTGGATCATTTCGGTTATCGCCATCTGCGGCTGGCTCATCAACATCGAATACATCCGTGCGAGCCTCAATACCCAGATGCGTATCTCGGCGCTTTCGGACGAGGACCTTCGCCGCGAGATGCGCGAGCACACGGCGGCGATCCCTGCCGCCCGTCGCATGTTTGGTCTCAACGCCAGCGAGCGTGGCGCCAAGGGAGGCGAACAGCCTACGAGCCGTCTGCCGCATATCGGTGCGCATCGTAAGGCTCAAGATGCCGACGGCGCTGACAACGTAAACGGAAACGACGGGGACACCACCCCGCTTGGCAAGCACTCTAAAGGAGGTGAGGCATAAATGAAAAACATCCTGCACCTGTTTAAGCGCGATGTCCAAAACGTGTCTCGCTCCGTGATCGGCATGGTCGTCGTGATGGGCCTGATCATCGTGCCATGTCTCTATGCATGGTTTAACATCGCCGGAAGCTGGGATCCCTACGGCAATACCGGCAACCTTAAGATTGCAGTGGTCAACACCGATGAGGGTTACGAGAGCGATCTGATTCCCGTCGAGGTCAACGTGGGCGAAAACGTAACCGCCACCCTGCGCGGCAACGAGAACTTCGACTGGGTCGTCCTCAACGACCGCGATAAGGCGATTGAGGGCGTTAAGTCGGGCGCGTACTACGCTGCCGTCGTTATCCCTAAAACGTTTAGCGCCGACATGATGACGCTTTTCTCGACCGAGGTGAAGCACGCCGATATCGAGTTCTATGAGAACCAGAAGGCCAACGCCATCGCACAGATCGTGACTGAAAAGGGTTCGAGCGCCGTCCAGAGTCAGGTCAACGAGACCTTTACCAAGACCATCACGACCATCGGCCTTAAGACCGTGTCCAGCCTGCTCGACTATATGAGTACCGACCAGGTGAGCAACTTTATCGCCAATCTGTCCTCGACGCTGGGCGATTCGGTCGAGGACCTGCAGGACGTTCAGACGAGTGCGACGTCGCTCGCGGGCATTTTGAGCTCCACGTCCGATTCACTGACATCGGCGGGCGGCATGCTCAAGCAGACGGGCACCGTTGATGAGTCGACGAAGCAGCTGATGGAGCACGCCAAGAGCGGCATCAATGATTCCAAGGAAGCGCTCAAGGCCGCCAACGATGCCGTTGACGCGGCGATTGACGGAAGCGCGGGCTCGTTCGACAACGTGTCCGCCGAGCTTGCGAAGGCATTCGATGCCGCGAATCAGCATGTTGACCTTACGGTGTCTCAGCTCAACGAAGCCGCAGCGGCGCTCAATACGCGTGCTGACGATATCGATGCGATGGCCGATCAGCTCCGCAACCTTGCCGACCAGGTGAGTGATGACAAGCTCAAAGACGGTCTCGAGTCCGCTGCGACGTCGCTGGGCAGAATTGCCGTGGAGTACCGCAACAATGCGAAGGACCTGACGGCGACCGCAAAGTCCCTTTCGGACGGCATGGCGGAGGTCAACAACTCGCGTGCCGAGGTCGACCAGGCCATCGCCGATGCCAAGGCGGGTATCTCGGGAGCCAAGTCCGACTACGATTCCACGTTCTCGGTTAAGGCCAAGGAGCTCAAGAAGACCATTTCGGGCGTTCTGGATTCCCTGAACGGTATCTCGGGTGACTTGGATAGCGCCGTGAGCGGTCTGACCGACGCCTCTGGCTCGCTCGCAAAGGGCCTCTCCAAGGCTGCGACGCTGGTCAACAAGGCTTCTGATCAGTTGGGCAAGGCGTCGGACAAGATCAGCGCTTTTAAGGACGAGCTTGATAGCGCTCTGATGTCGGGTGACCTGGCCATGATTAAGACAATGATTGGCAACGACCCCGAGGGCCTCGCCGTGTCGCTTTCTGGCCCCGTTGCGCTCGATCGCAAGCCGGTCTATCCGATCCGCAACTACGGTTCGGCCATGGCGCCGTTCTACACGATTTTGTCGCTGTGGGTGGGCTCGATTGTTCTGGCGGCCATGATGAAGGTCTCGGTTGACGATGAGCTTATCAACGAGCTCATCCCCGTACGCCTGCACGAGATCTATCTGGGCCGTTACCTGTTCTTTGGCGGTTTGGCCCTGCTGCAGGCAACGCTCGTGTGCGCGGGCGACATTCTGTTCTTTGGCATTCAGTGCGACAACCCGCTGCAGTTTGTGCTGGCGGGCTGGGTCGCGAGTCTCGTGTTCTCCAATATCGTCTACACGCTCACCGTGTCGTTTGGCGATATCGGCAAGGCGCTCGCTGTCGTGCTGTTGGTCATGCAGGTCGGCGGTTCAGGCGGTACGTTCCCCATCGAGATGACCGGCCCCGTGTTCCGGGCGATCTACCCGTTCCTGCCGTTTACCCACGGCATCAACGCCATGCACGCCGCCATGGCTGGCGCCTACCATATGGAGTACTGGGTTGAGCTGGGTATCTTGGCGAGCTATCTGATTCCGTCGCTGGGCCTGGGCGTCGTCTTCCGCCGCCCGGTCATCAAGGCCAACGACTGGATCATCGAAAAGCTTGAAAGCACGAAGCTTATTTAGTGCAACAGCGTGACATTGACAAAACATCGAGGTTCACTTTGCTGACGCTTTAGTGGGCTGGATTGCGGTGCAACGCTGGTTGTTGCTACAGTAGCGGGGCGTGCCGGGGGTCCGGCGCGTCCCGTTTTTATTTGACCATGAGGCGGCACGCAGCCATACGCGTGCGGACACCACGCCCAGTTTGAGTGTGAGGATGTTCCATGGCCCAATACGCTGCCAACGAAATTGAAAACATGCCCGATAGCCCCGTTGCTCGCGAGGACCTGGGTGCGGGCGGCACCTCCCGTGGTGCCGGTGCTCGTTCGCCGTTGTTCTGGAAGGTTCTGCTCCTTTCGGTGGCGGTCATCTGGGGCTACTCCTTTACCACTATGAAGGACGCACTCGGCACCATTCCGGTGTTCGCGCTGCTCTATGTACGTTTTCTGCCCGCAGCGTTGGTCATGTTTGCCGTCTTCCACAAGCGCATCATCGCGCACCTCAACGCTCGCAACCTGATCGTTGGCCTGAGTATGGGCGTGCTCATGTGGGCGGCCTATGCGCTGCAGACGGTCGGTCTGGCACATACTACGGCGGGCAAGAATGCTTTTTTGACGGGCACGTATTGCATCCTTGTGCCGTTCGCGAGCTATTTCCTGAGCGGCGAAAAGCTCACTCGCTATAACCTGGGTGCGGCACTGCTGTGCCTGGCGGGCATTGGCCTGGTGGCACTCGATAGCGTCGAGTTCAATATCGGCGATGCCATTACGCTGGGCGGCGCGGTCTTCTTCGCCATCCAGATGGCGGTGACCGCCAAGTACGGTCGCAAAATGGACATCAACGTCATCACGTTTTGGATGTTTGTGGGCAATGGCATCCTAAGCCTGGTCTCGTCGCTGCTATTCGAGACCCAGGCGCCTCTGTCCGTGTGGACGCCGAATTTTATCTGTGTGATGGCGTTTCTCTCGGTGGGCTGCACATGCGTGGCTCTGCTCATCCAAAACGTCGGCCTGGCGCATGTCCCGGCTTCGACGGGCTCGCTGCTCCTTTCGATGGAGTCGCCTTCGGGCGTGTTGTTTTCGGTGCTGCTGATGGGGGAGGCGCTCACCTCGCGCCTGCTCGCCGGCTTTGTGCTTATCTTCCTGTCGATTATCTTGAGCGAGACTCACTTCGATTTTTTGCGTCGAAAGCCGCGCCCGCAATTGTAAACAACTTGTTGCGCCGCCCTCCTGGGGCGGCATTTTTTATGCCTCGCCCTTACAGTTGTACCTTGCGCTTTACGCTATCAAAGTGCTTACTGCAAAAACGTTACTGGAGGGCATTTATGGCACCAGCTTTGTCCGATCTTCAACCGCAATCAACGCCCAAGGCCACCGCCGCGGCGCAGACCGCTATCGGTGACGGTCTTGTTGCAGAAGCTCAGGCTTTTGCAGACGAGCTCGCTGCGTGGCGACACGATCTCCACCAGATGCCCGAGCTGGGTAATAGCCTCCCACAGACCTCTGCGTATATCCAGGCACGTCTGACCGAGATGGACATCCCGTTTGCCACGCTCGTCGACGGCTCCTGTGTTGTGGGCCTTGTCGGCTCCGGTGCCGCCGCGGCCCAAGGCAATGGCGTCTGCACGAATGAGCAGGCTGGTACGGTCATCATGCTTCGTGGCGACATGGACGCCCTGCCCGTTGCCGAGGAATCCGGCGAGCCCTTTGCATCCACCAACGGCTGCATGCACGCTTGCGGTCACGATATGCACGCGACGGCGCTGCTTGGCGCGGCTCGTATGCTCAAAGCGCGCGAGACTGAGCTTGTTGATGCCAACGCCACGGTTAAGCTGCTGTTCCAGCCGGGCGAGGAAACCTTTGAGGGTGCCCGCGCCGCCATCGCCGACGGTCTGCTGCAGAACCCGCGCCCTCAGGTCGCCTTTGCCATGCATGTCAATAGCCAGTCGCCGCTTGGCCTGGTGCTTTACGGCAGTCCGGCGCTCTCGGGCGTGTACGGTTTCCGCATCACGCTGCAGGGCAAGGGCGGTCATGGCTCGAGCCCCGAGATCTGCATCGACCCCATTACGGCGGGCGTGCACGTGCATCTGGCACTTCAGGAGCTTATCGCTCGCGAAGTGCCGGCGGCCAAGGAGGTCGCGCTTACCGTTGGCAAGTTCGCCGGCGGTCAGGCCGCAAATGTCATCCCTGATACTTGTGTGCTCGAGGGAACGCTGCGTGGCTTCGATGTCGAGCTCATGGAGCACCTCAAGGCCCGCATCGCGGAGGTCGTCAAAGGCGTTGCCACGACCTATCGTACGCCGGCGACTATTGAGACGCTCTCGGATGTTCCCCCGCTCGTACTCGATGACGATATGACGCAGGCGTCGCTTGGCTACGTGGGCGCGGTGCTGCCCAAGTCCGCCTTCCTGCCGCTGTTCCACGCCATGGCGAGCGAGGACTTCGCGTTGATCTCGAGCGAGATCCCGAGTGCGTACTTTACCGTGGGCGCTGCCGTGACTGATACGGACGAGCATTTTGCTCAGCATCATCCCAAGGCGCGCTTTAACGATGCCGAACTGCCGCTCGGTGCCGCGGCCTATACCGCCGTCGCTTTGGGCTATATCGCCGACCACCGGTAGCACCCAACCTTGCCTTTCAAGCCTGCGGGCATGGCCGTAAGGCCTATGCCCTTGTCTTTCAAGGCAATCTTGGGCACTACCGGCGCCCGGCGCCGGCTATTCGTTTGTTAAATAAGGAGCAGTATGTCCCAGCAGCGTAAGTTTTTCCCCGGCTGGCTCGTGGTGGCCTCTGGCTTCGTGATCATGGCCACGTGCTACACGATTTTCGTCAACTGCATGAGCCTGTTCCAGCCGTTGATCGTCAGCGACCTGGGCATTTCCCTTGCGCAGTACAACATCTCCAACGCCTACGATCGCTGCGTCTAAGCAGTTTGGCATGGCCGACCTGGGTAAGGTCACGGGCACCATTACCTCGCTCGAGATGGTCGGCGGCACCGTGGGCGCCATTGTCTCGGGCGTGCTGTTCGATGTCACGGGCTCCTTTGCGAGCACCTGGATTGTGTGCCTGGCGTGCTCCGTGGTCATGCTTGTGTTCCTGCTAGCATCCGAGCCTATCGCCGCCAAGTTGCGCGCGAGCGTGGCGGGGGAGTAGATAGGCCAAAGCGCATTGCCGCTTGTCCGCTTCGTCCGTGGCTACCGCGGCGGCGCATCTGGCCGAACGAGCCCCCATACCCTCGTTCGGTCAGACGCGCCGCCGCTGTATGTGTTTGTGCCGTATAATGACCGTTACCTATGACGCGATACAAAAGAAAGGTGTTTGCCCATGCAGGCACAGAAGGCGGAGGGAACCCGCGACCTTATCGGCGCCGAGATGCGCGCCTGGCAAAAGATGCAGCAGATTGCGGCCGGCGTGTTCGAGCCGTTTGGTTTTAAGCCCATCGAGACGCCCGCGATCGAGCAGGTGGACGTGTTTGTCCACGGTATCGGCCAGTCGACCGACGTCGTGCGCAAGGAAATGTTCCGCGTGTTCAGCGGCGCCAACCTGGAGCGCGTCTTTACCGAGGGCACCGACACCAAGCTTAAGCCCAAGCAGCGCCTGGCCCTTCGTCCCGAGGGCACGGCCGGTGTGGTGCGCGCCGTCGTCGAGAACAACCTGGTGCCCCAGGGCTCCACGCCGTTTAAGGCCTATTACGCCGAGGCCATGTTCCGTGGCGAGCGCCCCCAGAAGGGACGCCTGCGCCAGTTCCACCAGGTGGGCATCGAGTGGCTCGGTGCTCCCGATCCGGCGGCAGACGCCGAGTGCATCATTATGCTCATGGAGTTCTACAAGCGCCTGGGCTTCGATCTTTCCAAGCTTCGTCTACTCATTAACTCGATGGGCGATGCCCAGTGCCGTCCGGCCTATCGCGAGCAGGTCAAGCAGTTCATTCTCGATCACGCCGACGAGATGTGCGACGAGTGCCGCGAGCGCGCCGAGCTCAATCCGCTGCGCGCCTTCGACTGCAAGAACGACCGCTGCCGCGAGATCATGGCCGAGGCCCCGCTGATGGGCGACAACCTGTGCGACGAGTGCCGCGAGCACTACGAGCAGGTCAAGCGCTATCTGGATGCCGCCGGTATCGAGTATGTCGAGGATCCCACCCTGGTGCGCGGCCTGGACTACTACACCCGTACTGTCTTTGAGGTCGAGGCTCCCGGTGCCGGTGTCGGCTCCATCGGTGGCGGCGGTCGCTATGACGGCTTGGTCGAGCTCGAGGGTGGCAAGCCCACGGCCGGCGTCGGCTTCGCCGTCGGTTTTGAGCGCGCCCTGCTGGCCCTTCAGGCATTTGGTAACGACTTGGGTGCCGAGGAGGCCCCGTGCGTCTACGTCGCCAATGCCGGCAAGGAGCTGCGTCAGAACGTCTTTGCCATCACGCAGGAGCTTCGCGCCGCAGGCATCGTGACCGAGGCCGACTACCAGGGTCGTTCGCTCAAGGCCCAGTTTAAGCAGGCCGACAAGGTGGGCGCCAAGCTCATCCTGGTCCTGGGTGGCGACGAGCTTGCCGCCGGCAAGGTCAAGGTGCGCGACATGCAGAGTCACGACGAGGTTCTCGTCGATTTGGCCAACGTGGTCGAGGCGGTTCGCGAGCGCCTGTAGCGCATCTTTTTGAGCTGCGGGCCTGCTAACGTGCCCTGCTCATGGAGAGCGATTGTTACGGGGGTGTTTCGCATTTATGCGGAATGCCCCCGTTTGCATATGCCGTCCACCGAGAAATACGACCATTTGGGGCAAAAACCCTTGCAATGCAGAAAATACTTTTGTGTGGTAAAGCGCAATCAGCTCCGAAAGTTTTTGCCGAGTGCCTATAATGGATACCGCATGTTACGTGCATAGAAGGAGGAATGGGAGGAAACGTGGCTGAGAACCTAAGCAACCAGTCTGTACCCGAAGCCGCGGCGCGCGTCGCTGCCGTGGTCAACCGCCTCGTTAACCGAATCGGCTCGAATGCCGAGTCCAAGGAGCGTCTCGCCGAGATCGAGATCCCCGAGGAGCTGCGCGACAATCTGGCGCTGTTCTTGCGCCTGGAGCGCCGTGTGCTTAGCGAGTATGATCCCGAGATCGCGGACCTGTTCGACAAGATTTTGACAGCCGAGATTGTGGCCAATGCCGGCAACCCCGGTAGCCGTGCTGCCGATGAGTCCGTCGACGAGCAGGGCGTGCCCACTGCCGACGAGCCCACCGCCGTGGCGTTTCGCGAAGTCGTCGATTTGATCGACAGCCTGCCGCTCGATAAACAGCAGGTTATCGTCCGCGCCTTTACGAGCTTCTTCCATCTGGCAAACCTGTCGGAGGAGAATTACCGTGTGGCGCAGCTGCGCGAGCGCGAGGCCGGTGCGTCGACCGATACCGAGGTCGATCCCGCCAACGAACTCACCGTCGCCTATCACCAGTTGGTAAACGAGAGGGGTGTCGAGGGCGCCAACGAGCTGCTCGGCAAGCTTGAGTTCCACCCTGTCTTTACAGCACATCCCACCGAAGCCCGTCGCAAGGCCGTCGAGGGCAAGATTCGCCGTATCTCCAACCTGCTGGAGGAGCGTCCGCGTCTGGGCGGCTCCGACCTGGTGGAGAACGAGCGCCATATGCTGCAGGAGATCGACGCCCTGGTGCGTACGAGCCCCATCGCGCTCAAGAAGCCCACGCCGGTCGAGGAAGCCGATACCATCATCGACATCTTCGATAACACGCTGTTCGACGTCATTCCCGTCATCTATCGTCGTTTTGACGACTGGGTGCTGGGTGATAAGGCCGGTACCGTGCCGCCGCTGTGCCCGGCATTCTTCCATCCCGGCAGCTGGATCGGCTCCGACCGCGACGGTAACCCCAACGTCACCGCCAAGGTAAGCCGTGAGGTCGCCGCCAAGTATTTCACCCATATGGTGCTCAAGCTCGAGGACAAGTGCCGCCGCATCGGCCGCAACCTCACGCTCGAGGCCACCTACAGCAAGCCGTCTGCCGAGCTCATCAACCTGTGGAACCATCAGGTCGAGATGAGCACCCAGTACACGGCACGCGCCGAGCTGATCTCCGAGCACGAGCCGCATCGCGCCGTCATGCTCGTCATGGCAGACCGACTCAACGCCACCGTCCGTCGCATCACCGACACCATGTACCACAGCGCCGATGAGTTCCTGGAGGACCTGCGCGTCGTCCAGCGCTCGCTGGCCGCCTGCGGTGCCGTCCGTGCTGCCTACGGCCCGGTCCAGACCATCATCTGGCAGGTCGAGTCCTTCGGCTTCCATATGGTCGAGATGGAGTTCCGTCAGCACTCCGTGGTGCACGCCCGCGCCCTCAAGGATATCCACGAGAACGGTATCCATGGCGACCTGCAGCCCATGACGCGCGAGGTCATCGATACCTTCCGCGCCATCGGCTCCATCCAGAAGCGCTACGGCAAGAAGATGGCGCATCGCTACATCATCTCGTTTACCAAGAGCGCCCAGCATGTGGCCGACGTCTTTGAGCTTGCCCACCTGTCCTTTGCACACGAGGAGGATGTCCCCGAGCTCGACGTGATCCCGCTGTTCGAGCAGCTCGAGGACCTCGAGGGCTGCGTCGACGTGCTCGACCAGATGCTTACGCTGCCCGTGGTGCAAAAGCGCCTTGCCCAGACCAACCGCCGCATGGAGGTCATGCTGGGCTATTCCGACTCCTCCAAGGACGCCGGTCCTACCACGGCCATGCTCGCGCTGCACTCCGCGCAGGAGCGCATCGCCAAGTGGGCCGAGAAGAACGATATCGACCTGGTGCTCATGCACGGTCGCGGCGGTGCCGTGGGCCGTGGCGGCGGCCCGGCCAACAAGGCCGTGCTGGCGCAGCCCAAGGGCTCGGTCAACTGTTTCTTTAAGCTCACCGAGCAGGGCGAGGTCATCTTTGCCCGTTACGGCAACCGCACGCTGGCCCAGCACCATGTTGAGTCCGTTGCCGCCGCAGCGCTTTTGCAGTCGGCCCCGAGTGTCGAGAAGACCAACACCGAGACCACGCAGAAGTTCTGGGATATGGCGGAGAAGCTCAACGCAGTAAGCCATGAGCGCTATCTGGACCTGCTGAACACCGAGGACTTTACACCGTGGTTCTCGACCGTGACGCCGCTGACCGAGGTCGGTCTGCTGCCGATCGGCTCGCGTCCCGCCAAGCGCGGCCTGGGCGCCAAGTCGCTCGACGACCTGCGTACCATTCCGTGGATCTTCAGCTGGAGCCAGGCGCGCATCAATCTGGCCGCTTGGTACGGCCTGGGTACTGCCTGCGAGCAGCTTGGCGACCTTGATCAGCTCAAGGCTGCCTACCAGGAGTGGCCGTTCTTCCGCACCTTTATCGACAACATCGAGATGTCGATCGCTAAGACCGACCAGCGCATCGCCAAGATGTATCTGCACCTGGGCGATCGCCAGGATCTGTCCGAGAAGGTCTTCACCGAGATGCAGCTCACCCGTAAGTGGGTCCTTGCCATCGTCGGTGACGAGTGGCCGCTACAGCGCCGCCGCGTGCTTGGCTGCGCTGTCCGCGTGCGCAACCCCTATGTCGACGCCCTGTCCATCGCCCAGGTCCGCGCCCTTCGCGAGGTGCGTATGAACCAGGACGAGATGGCCGAGGAGAAGAAGGCCGAGTACATGAGCCTGATTCTTTCGACCGTGACCGGCGTCTCGGCAGGATTGCAGAACACGGGGTAATCGATAGCCCTGTAGTCGTCCGGGCCCGCCATCAGTTTGCTTTTAGGCACGTCCTCGGACATGCAAGAAGCCCTCGCTGCGCACTTCGTGCGGCGAGGGCTTCTTGCGTCCTGCGGAGTGTGCCTAAAAGTAAACTGATGGCGGGCCCTGCGATGTCCGGTCTTCGACGGATTACTGCTGGGGAAAAGGTAGCGCGCTTCGCGCACTTTGATGGGGCTTCGTGCTGCGGAATGCATTCAGAGGGAAACCCATCGGGTCCCTTCGTCCTCGGTCTTCAGGGATTAAAGTTGAGGAGAAGAATGGCGCGCTTCGCGCGTTTTGGATGGGGCCTGTCCTGGTGGCGCATTTGACGCTTCTCGCCTTACGACTGTTCCGGCCGTGGTCCCGTTTGGGATCGCGGCCGTTTTGTTGTGGGTCAAATATGAACGTTGTGTTAATGAGTCGGTGGACGGTGGTGTTTTTCGGTGAGCGGCGTATCCTTCCAACGGTTTATCTAGTGTGTCAGTTGAAAGGAAGAGGGCGCTCGTCATTGTTTGAATGTGAACTGCCGTTTGACCACAAGACGTTGCATCTGGAACTCGAGGATAAGAACTTCGCGGGTGTGATGGAAGGTCATCAAAACGAGTTTAAGACCACGAAATCGCAGGAAGAGCTGGTGGAGGAGTCGCTTGCCAACCCTTACGGCTCGCCTTCGCTCGAGGAGCTTTGTGCTGGCAAGAAGGATATTGTCATCATTAGCTCAGATCATACGCGTCCCGTTCCCTCGCGTGTGACGATGCCTATTCTGCTGCATCACATCCACTCCGCTGCGCCTGAGGCGCGCGTTCGCATTTTGGTTGCTACGGGTATGCATCGTCCGTCGACGCACGAGGAGCTCGTCAACAAGTACGGCGAGGAGATCGTTGCCAACGAAGAAATCGTTATGCACGTCGCGACTGACGACAGCATGATGAAAAAGATCGGCACCCTGCCTTCTGGTGGCGAGTGCATCATCAACAAGATCGCTGCCGATTGCGATCTGCTGCTTGCCGAGGGCTTTATTGAGCCGCACTTCTTTGCCGGTTTCTCTGGTAGCCGCAAGTCCGTCCTGCCTGGCATCGCCAGCTACAAGACCATCATGTACAACCACAACGGTCAGTTTGTGAACGATTCCCACTCGCGTGCCGGCAACCTGTGCCACAACCACGTGAGCGAGGACATGTTTGCCGCCGCCGAGATGGCTCACCTTGCCTTTGTGCTCAACGTGGTGCTCAACGGCAAGCACGAGGTCATTGGCTCCTTTGCCGGCGACATCCACAAGGCGCACGAGGCTGGCTGCGAGTTCGTGAAGAGCCTTGCCGGCGTTGAGCCCGTCGAGTGCGAGATCGCCATTACCACTAACGGCGGCTACCCCCTCGATCAGAACATCTATCAGGCTGTGAAGGGCATGTGCGCTGCCGAGGCCACGCTTCCCGAGGGCGGCGTGATCATCGACGTCGCCGGTTGTGCCGACGGTCACGGCGGCGAGGGCTTCTATCACAACATCGCCGACAACGATCCGGCAGAGTTTGAGCGCGCCTGCATCGATCGTCCTAAGGACGAGACCCTGCCCGATCAGTGGACGAGCCAGATCTTTGCCCGCATCCTGGCGCATCACCCTGTGATCATGGTCACCGACCTGTGCGATCACCAGATGCTCAAGGATATGCACATGACGCCGGTCAACACTATCGAGGAGGCGCTCAAGCTCGCCTTTGAGATGAAGGGTGCCGATGCCAAGGTCGCCGTCATCCCCGATGGCCTGGGTGTTGTTGTCGCACAGCACTAGCGCGCGGCTTAAACGAATCGTTTATAACCGACAAGAAAGATAAGGTTTTATGCTTACCAAACTCCTCTGCGAATTCGGCGCAACGGCCCTCATGATCGTCTTTGGCGTGGGTGTTCACTGCGATACCGTGCTCAAGGGCACCAAGTATCAGGGCTCCGGCCATATGTTTGCCATCACCACCTGGTCCTTTGGCATCTCGGTCTGCCTGTTTGTCTTTGGTGGCGCTGTGTGCATGAACCCCGCCATGGTGCTTGCCCAGTGCATCGTCGGCCTGGTGCCGTGGGGCAACTGCATCCCCTTCATGCTTGCCGATATGCTCGGCGGCTTTGTGGGTGCCGTGATCGCTTGGTTTATGTATGCCGATGAGTTCAAGGCTTCCGAGGGCGTCGTCGACCCCATTGCCCAGCGCAACATCTTCTCGACCAACCCCACCACCGAGGGCACGAACTATGCTCGTAACTTCTTCTGCGAGGCTATCTGCACCTTCGTGTTCATCAGCGCCATCCTTGCTGCCGCTAGCCGCGCCGGCGAGAACGTTCTGATGCTCGCCATCTGCGTCGGCCTGATCGTTTGGGCTGTCGGCATGGGCATGGGCGGCATCACCGGCTTCGCCATGAACCAGGCTCGTGACCTTGGTCCTCGCATGGCCTATCAGGTGCTGCCGATTAAGAACAAGGCCGACAACAACTGGAAGTACGGCCTGCTTGTTCCTGGCATCGCGCCGTTTGTCGGTGCTATTGTGGCCGCGCTGTTTGTGCATGGCTTCTTGGGCATGTTCTAGTCCAAGGCTACATAGTTGTCCGCTGGCCGCATGGGGTAACTTCCCAGCGCGTCCTCGGACATGAAAGAACCCCCGCTGCGCACTGAACTG
>NZ_QRQC01000009.1 GCF_003475325.1 Collinsella sp. AF33-16
ATACGCCGTGATGCGCGACCGGGTGCCCTACCGGGAGTAGCCCCGACGGTTGACAAAACTATAGGAACACCCAATGACTAACGTCGCAGGTTGAGGACGGGCAGCGAGCGGGTCGCATTTGAGACAAGGTGACGTGAAACGAAAGGGCGCTGACCTTCTGGTCGCGCCCTTGAAGTTGAACGTCAGATTGTCCAAATGCGGCCCGCGCAGCGTCGAGCCGTTACGGCGTTTGGCAAAACGCCGTAACTTAGTAGTTGGCCTCGTAGCCGTTGCCGTCGCCGGTGGGCTCTTCGTAGTAATCGGAACTGTCGCTCGAATCGTCGGAATCGTCAGAGCTGACCGATGAGGTTGCGGTACCGTTTGCGTAGTCGTCAGACGTGTTGTTGCTGAGGTCACCGATCGTAGAGCTGGAACCATCGGACATACCCATGGTGTTGGGACCCTTGGGATCCTTGCCGGCATCGACGCGCTCCATCATTTCCTTGAGCTCGTCCTCGTAGACAAAGACGTAGCTCACACCGTCGATCATGGTGCTGTCGTCGGCGTACGAGGGCAGGTTGGCCGAGTAGATACCGTCGACATCCATACCGCGCATGGCGTTGACCGTAGCCACGATATCCTGAACGCTCATATCGGTTACAAGCATATCGGACAGCGAATTAACCAGGCCAAAGATCTTCGTGGCATCGAAGTTATTGAGAATCTGGTTGGCAAGGGCGCCAAGCACCTGACGCTGGTGGCGCATGCGCGTGTAATCGCCGTCGGCATAGGTGTAGCGGCAGCGGGCATAGGTAAGGGCGGTGGCACCGTCCATATGCTGCTGGCCAGCGGTAATCTTAATATCCAGGTGCTCGGGGTCGTCAACATCATCGGTTGCGTTAATGTCGATACCGCCAACCGAATCAATCAGCGCCTGCATACCGTCGAAGCTGACCTCGGCATAGTGGGAAATCTGAACACCGCACAGCTCGTTGACCGCCTCGACCATGGCCTCGGCGCCGCCAACGGTATGGCAGGCGTTGATCTTCATGGTCTCGCCCTTGTACTCGACCTTGGTGTCGCGCGGAACGGAAATGAGCGTCGCCTGCTTTTGCGTGGGGTCGATGCGTGCCAGGATAATCGAGTCGGCACGATACGTATCCTCGCCCGGACGGCCGTCGGTGCCAAGAAGCAGCACGTAGAACGGATCCTTTGCCTCATCGGTGTCAACCAGAACCCGACGCAGATTGTCAGTAATGACATTAGAATCGCCGAGCTTGCCCATAATGGTGGCAAACCACAGGCCGGCAGCGGTCGTGGCACTCAGCAGCACGCCAAGCACGACAATGAGCGCGACGTGACGAATCGTGTGGCTACGGCGGCGTTGACGAGCGCGCTCGGAATAGCGAGCCACGTTATCGCGACTGTAGATCTTGGCCTGCGCACCAGTTGAGGGTCTTCGGGTGGTGGTATCCGCGAGGGGCTTTTTATTAAACATAGGCAACCTGTATTAGTAGATGACGGGATCGGGGACGGTAGCATGCTCGACATGCGCGCCGAGCGCCTGCAGCTTTTCGACAAACTGCTCGTAGCCGCGCTTGATGTGATGGATAGCCGAAACCTCGGTCGTCCCGTCGGCGATCAAGCCCGCTACGACGAGGGCCGCTCCGCCGCGCAAATCGGGCGAGGTAACCTGTGCACCCGAGAAGCCCTTGACGCCATGAATCATGGCATGATGGCTCTCGATACGAATGTCGGCACCCATGCGCACCAGCTCAGAGGCAAACATAAAGCGATTCTCGAAGATGTTCTCGGTAATAACGGAACTGCCGTCGGCAAGGGCGGAGAGCACCATAATCTGCGCCTGCATGTCGGTCGGGAAACCGGGGAACGGAAGCGTCTGGATGTCGACCGGCTTGATACGCTCGGCACGGTTCACATGGACGCCATCCTCGACGCGCTCGCAGTCGATACCCATGAGCTCCATCTTCTTGAGCACCATGCCCAAATGAATGGGGCAAAAGCCCGTGACATCGACACCGCGATCGTCCGCCATCAACGCACCGGCGACGATAAAGGTACCGGCCTCGATGCGGTCGCCCACCACGCGATGGATAACGGGATGGAGCTCTTCCACGCCTTCGATAGTCACGACGGGCGTACCGGCGCCAACAATCTTGGCGCCCATCTCGTTGAGCATGTTGGCGAGATCGACGATCTCGGGCTCGCGGGCGGCATTGTCGATAACCGTGGTGCCCTGTGCGCGCACAGAGGCCATGATGAGATTCTCGGTCGCACCGACGCTGGCGAACTCGAGCGTGACGGTGGTACCGCGCAGACCTTGGGGCGCATTAGCGTTGATGTAACCGTGGGCGGTATCGAACTCAACGCCCAGGGCCTCAAGACCAAGAATGTGCATATCGATCTTGCGAGCACCCAGGTTGCAGCCGCCCGGCATGGCAATTTTGGCGCGATGGAAGCGGCCCAGCAGGGGTCCCATGACGGCGGTGGAAGCGCGCATCTTGGCAACGAGCTCGTAGGGGGCCTCCCATGAATCGACCTGAGAGGTATCAATCTCGAGCGTGTGCTCGTCGAGAACATCGATCGTAGCGCCCATGCCCTTGAGCACCTTGCCCATCACGTGGACATCGGAAATATCGGGCACGTTCTGCAGCGTCGTCTTGCCCGGCGCCAGAAGCGTTGCCGCCATGAGTTTGAGCGCGGAGTTCTTGGCGCCCGAGACGGGCACGGAGCCTCCGATGGCGTGGCCACCCTCAACGCGGATAATATCCAAGGTCTACCCTTTCAAAAAGCATGCCCGGGGTGGCTGGGCCATCCCGGGCATGATGTGTTCGCAAATGGTCGAACGCTAAATCGTTTGACTATTGGGCAAGCTTGAGCTTACACCATGCGATTTCATTATAGAGGTAGGCGCGGCGTGCATCATCCTCCGACAAATTACCCAGCTTCTCTTCAAAACCTTGAATATCAGCTTTAAGCTTGTCGGCATCGACGGTCGCCAAATCGCAAGCGCGCTCGGCGAGAACGGTCACGACATCGTCCGCAACCTGGGCATAGCCGCCGGCCACGGCAAACGTGTGGTCGACAGTGCCCATGGCCTTATCGGAAACGCGAACGTAACCGCGGTCGATCGTGCAGATCTCGCTGGAGTGAGCAGGCAGGACGCCAAACTCGCCATCCGTGGACGGAATCGACACAAACGCAGCGTCGCCCTCATAGGCGCAGCTCACGGGGCACACGATGCGGATACGCATAACCTACTTCTCCCCCATCTTGCGGGCGCGCTCGCGCACGTCCTCAATCGTGGAAGCATAGCGGAAAGCCTGCTCGGGCAGGTCATCGGCCTTGCCGTCGACAATCTCGGCGAAAGAGCGGACGGTATCCTCGACGCGGACGTAGACACCGGGGTTGCCGGTGAACTTCTCGGCGACGTGGAAGGACTGCGAGAGGAACTGCTGAATCTTACGGGCACGGTTGACCGTAAGGCGCTGCTCCTCGGACAGCTCGTCCATACCCAGAATGGCGATGATGTCCTGAAGGTCGGAGTACTCCTGCAGGAGCTCCTGGACCTTGACGGCGACACGGTAGTGCTCCTCGCCGACGATCGAGGGATCGAGAGCGTCGGAGGAAGATGCGAGCGGGTCGATAGCCGGGAATAGGCCGAGCGACGAAATGCTACGCGAAAGAACCGTGGTGGCGTCGAGGTGCGTAAACGTCGTGGCAGGCGCAGGGTCGGTCAGGTCGTCTGCGGGGACGTAGACAGCCTGGACGGAGGTAATGGAGCCCGTCTTGGTCGAGGTAATGCGCTCCTGGAGGTCGCCCATCTCGGTTGCCAGCGTGGGCTGGTAACCAACGGCGGACGGCATACGGCCCAGCAGTGCGGAAACCTCGGAACCTGCCTGGGAAAAGCGGAAGATGTTGTCGATGAACAGCAGAACGTCCTGACCACGATCACGGAAATACTCAGCGGTGGTAAGGCCGGCCAGACCGATGCGCAGACGCGCTCCGGGCGGCTCGTTCATCTGACCATAAACCAAGCAGGTCTTGTCGATAACGCCAGACTCGCTCATCTCGAGGAACAGGTCGGTGCCCTCGCGGGTACGCTCGCCGACGCCGGTGAACACCGAGGTGCCGCCGTGCTCCTGGGCGAGGTTGTTGATGAGCTCCTGAATCAGAACGGTCTTGCCGACGCCGGCGCCGCCGAACAGGCCCGTCTTGCCGCCACGGATGTAGGGCTCGAGCAGGTCGACGGCCTTGATGCCGGTCTCGAAGATCTCGGTCTTGGTGGTGAGCTCGTCAAAGCGGGGCGCTGCATGGTGGATGGGGTAGAACTCCTCCACCTCGGGCATGGGCTTGCCGTCGACGGGCTTGCCCATGACGTTCCAAATTCGGCCGAGCGTCTTGGGGCCAACGGGCATCTTCATGGGCTCACCGGTATCGGTGGCGATGAGGCCGCGCTGCAGGCCGTCGGTCGAGGACATGGCGACCGTGCGGACGACGCCGCCCGGAAGCTGGCTCTCGACCTCGAGGATCGTGCTCAGATGACCGATCGGGGTCTCGGCCTCGACCGTGAGCGCGTTGTAGATCGGGGGCACCGCGCCGTCAAACTTGACGTCAACGACAGGGCCGATGATTCGCACGATGCGACCATCACCGGCAGTCGTCTTCTTGGTGGCTTCCTCGACCGCAAGCTTTACGGTGTTATTAGCCATTACTGTTCCTCCAATGCTGAGGCTCCGCCGACGATCTCGTTAATCTCGGTCGTGATCGAAGCCTGGCGCACGCGACTATACGTGCGGGTAAGGGTCGAGATGATCGCGGTGGCGTTTTCCGTCGCGGAGTGCATGGCCTTGCGGCGTGCACCCTGCTCGGCAGCCGCCGAATCGATCAGGGCCTGGTAGATGACCGTCAGGATATAAGACGGCACAAGCTTGCCGAGAACATGCTCGGGAGAGGGCACGAACTCGAACGTGGACGAGATGCGCTTAGGGGCGTCGGTCTCGTTCTTACGCGGACCGTGGGCCATAGCGATCATCTCGGGGTCGAGCGGCAACAGATGCTCGACGCGAAGCTCCTGATCCACGCGGTTCTTGGCGTGGTGGTAGACAAGCTCGACACGGTCAAGCTCACCGGCACGATACGCATCGCAGATATGAGAGGAAATCATGCGGGCCTGATTGAAATCGGGCTCAGAGGAGTTGCCCTCAAAGTGCATGACAACGTTTGCGCGGTCACGGAAATACGTGGCCGGCTTACGCCCGCACGCGATGATCTCGCACTCGATGCCGTCGTTCGCCCAAGAAGCGGCGAGCTTTTCGGCCGTGCGCTCCACCGTCGTATTGAAACCGCCGGCAAGGCCGCGGTCCGAGGCAATAACGACAATCAGGCCATGCTTGACGCTCTCATGCTTCTGCAGCATGGGATCGGTGCCCGAACAGGAGGCGTCGCCGGCGACCGTCAACATGACGTCGGTCAGCGCCTCCTTATAGGGCTCGGCCTGCTTGGAGCGATCGAGGGCACGACGGATCTTGGCCGTAGAGACCATCTCCATCGTGCGCGTGATCTGCTTGGTCGTGGTAACCGAGGAGATTCGCTTCTTAATGTCGCGAAGGTTGGCCATGGGGCTTAGTTCTCCTCTGATCCAGAAACATCCGAATGGTGCTTGGCCATGAACTGCTGCTTGAAGTCGCCGATGACGCGCAAGAGCTCAGCCTTGATGTCATCATCGATCTTCTTGGCGCGAACCTTGTCGAGCAGCGAGCCAAAGCCATTGTCCATGTACTCGATGAGCTCGGCACGGAAGGGCAGCACGTCGGCGATCTCCAGGTCATCCAGGAAGCCCTCGTTGCCAGCGAACAGCGTAACGATCTGCTCGCCAACCTCAAACGGCTTGTAACGCGGCTGCTTCAGGAGCTCGGTCATGCGAGCACCATGGGTCAGCTGCTTCTGAGTAGCCTCGTCGAGGTCGGAGCCGAACTGCGTAAAGCCAGCGAGCTCCTGGTACGAAGCGAGGTCCAGACGGAGGTTGCCGGCGACCTGCTTCATGGCCTTGGTCTGCGCATCGCCACCGACGCGGGACACGGAGATGCCCACGTCGACTGCCGGGCGCTGACCCTGGAAGAAGAGCTCGGACTGCAGGTAGATCTGACCATCGGTAATGGAAATGACGTTGGTCGGAATGTAGGCCGAGACGTCGCCGTCCTGGGTCTCGATGATCGGCAGTGCCGTCATGGAGCCGTAACCGTTCTTCTTGGACATCTTGACGGCACGCTCGAGCAGACGAGAGTGCAGGTAGAAGATGTCGCCAGGATAGGCCTCGCGTCCGGGCGGACGATGCAGCGTCAGCGACATCTGACGGTAGGCCACAGCCTGCTTGGACAGGTCGTCGTAGATGACGAGCACGTGGCCGCCGGGGTTGGTCTCGCTGGCGGGCTTGCCGTCCTCGCCGTTGTACATGAAGAACTCGCCGATAGCGGCACCGGCCATAGGCGCGATGTACTGCATAGGGGCGGAATCGGCAGCGGTGGCCGAAACGATGATGGTGTAGTCGAGCGCACCGTGCTGAGCGAGGGTCTCGCGGATGTTGGCAACCGTGGAGGCCTTCTGGCCGATGGCGACATAGATGCAGACCATGCCCTTGCCGCGCTGGTTGAGAATAGCGTCGATGGCGATGGCGGTCTTACCGGTCTTACGGTCGCCGATGATGAGCTCACGCTGACCGCGGCCAATAGGCACCATGGAGTCGATAGCGAGCAGACCGGTCTGAACCGGCTCGCACACCGGGGTACGATCGATGACGCCGGGAGCCTTGAACTCGATGGGGCGACGGTGCGTGGCGACGATGTCGCCCAGGCCGTCGATGGGCTGGCCGAGCGGATTGACGACGCGGCCGAGCATGGCACGGCTCACGGGGATATCCATAATGCGGCCAGTGGTGCGGCACTCGTCGCCTTCCTTGATGGAGTCGACGGCACCGAACAGAACGGCGCCGACCTCGTCACGGTCAAGGTTCTGGGCAAGGCCGAAGACGGTCTCACCGGTATCGGAGCTCTTGAACTCCAGAAGCTCGCCTGCCATGGCGCTCTTGAGGCCGGAGACGCGCGCGATGCCGTCGCCTACCTCGTCGACCGTTGAAACCTCATGCGTATCGACCGTCGCGGAGAGGCTCGTGAGCTGCTCCTGCAGTTTCTTGGCGATATCCTGGGCATTGAGGGTTTCGGACATTAGGCTTCACCTCCGTACGAATTAGCAGAGTTTGCGAGGGTCTCCTGCGCGATGCGCAGCTGCGTCTTGACGGAAATGTCACGACGCTCGCCGCGGGCCTCGAGCACCAGGCCGCCCACGATAGACGGGTCGACCTGCTCGATAAGGAATACCTTGCGGCCGAAGTCCTGCTCGCATTTCTTAGTGATGGTTTGACGCAGCTCGTCGTCGAGCGGGATCGCCGTGGTGACGGTCACGCCCACTACATCCTCGTCTTCCTCGGCAACATACTTAAAGGCAGCTGCCACCTTGGGAAGAAGGTCGAGCTGGTCGCGCTTGGACATGGTGTCGAGCACGGCGATGATCTCGGGGCTGGCAGAAGCCAAGCGCTCGATCATCTCGAGGTCCTCGAACACATGGTTCTCGGCCTTGGCGGCTTCCAGAAGGGAGCGCGCATAGGTCTCGAGCACCTTGTCCTGATAGCGGCTAGTCGGCATTCAGGCTACCTGCTTCCTGGATGTAGCGCTCGATGAGCTTCTTCTGCTCGGCATCGTCCTCGAGTGCCTCGCCCACGATCTTGGTGGCGACGGCAACGGACAGGTCGGCGATGGAGCTCGCGGCACCGGCGTAAATGGACTTGCGCTCGTCCTCGACGGTCGTATGGGCCTTGGCGATGATCTCCTCGGCCTCCTTGTGAGCAGCCTCGATGATACGGGCGCGCTCGGACTCGGCGTCCTTACGGGCCTCGAGGACGATGTCGGCAGCCTGACGGCGGGCGTCGGTGACGATCGAGTCGGACTCAGCGCGCTTGGCGATAGCCTCCTGCTTGGTCTTCTCGGCCTCGTCGAGGCTCTCCTCGATCTTCTTGCCGCGCTCCTCCATGGTTTTCATGATGCCCGGCAGGGCGACCTTGGCCAGCACGATCCAGATGATCAGGAAGGCGATAAGCGCCGGGATGAACTCCGCCATCTTAGGGATGAGGATGTCCGCACCGGCAGCGCCGTCCTCGGCGAACGCGGAAACCGGCATGAGCAGCGCGGCCGCGGACGCGGAGAGTGCGATCGCGCTCTTCTGGGATGAAAGATTCATACTTGACGCTCCGTGCTATTTAACGATCAGCGCGACAACGAAGCCGATCAGAGCCAGAGCCTCGCCGAAGGCGGAGCCCATGATGAAGACGGTGAACACGCGGCCCTGGACCTCAGGCTGACGGGCCATAGCAC
Source organism: Collinsella sp. AF33-16 (assembly GCF_003475325.1). GTDB lineage: Bacteria > Actinomycetota > Coriobacteriia > Coriobacteriales > Coriobacteriaceae > Collinsella. The sequence continues at coordinate 8,427 of NZ_QRQC01000009.1, forward strand.
CCGTAGCACCCAGAGCAGACAGGCCGATAGCAAGACCAGCGCCGATAACACCGAGACCGTAACCGATAACTCCCACGATTCCTCCTTTGTCGTGCGTGTCTTATTTCACGCAGGATAACCTTTTTATAACTGCCGGGCTCCATGGGTACGGGCACCGGCGGTTTAACGAATTGCCTTACCTTGAAGACGCGAACGGAAGACTACTCCTCCTCCGCAACCTCCTCTGCCTCAGAGACATACACGGCGGTAAGGACCGTGAAGACGTAAGCCTGGATGGCGCCGACCACAAGCTCGATCGCATAGATCAGGATGAGGATGGCAAGCCAGGCCAGCGAAGGCAGGGCGCCGACGGCGTGGGCCGCGGAAACCTGCTGAAGCAGCGGCTGCATGAACATGCTCGCCATGATGGCGAACGAACCCATGACCACGTGTCCTGCGAACATGTTGCAGAACAGACGGACGGCGAGCGTGATGAGGCGCAGGAAGGTCGAAAAGAGCTCGACGACCCACACGAGCACGTTCATCGGGAAGCTCACGCCCTGCGGGGCGAGGCTCTTGATGTAGCCGATCACGCCGTGAGCCTTGCATCCGTAGTAGATGAAGTACACGAAGGCGAAGATGGCGAGCGCGGCGGTGGAGCCGATTGCGCCGGTGCCGGGCTTCATTCCCGGAATCAGGCCGATCATGTTATTGATCAGGATGAACAGGAAAAGCGAGCACAGGAACGGGAAGTGCTTCTTCCAGTTCTCACCCACGACGCCCTTGCCGATATCGTTCTCGACGTACTCGATGATGTACTCGAAACCGTTGACGAAGAAGCCCTTGGGAACCAGGGTCTGCTTCTTCTTGAACACGGCCAGGACGATCAGGAGCACGATCGTGGAGACGATCAGCCAAAACGAGTACTGCGTGATGCCGCAGCTCAGATCGCCCACGACAGGGGTGGAGCTGAACTCGCTGACCAGATGATTAATCTCATCAGGCAGCTTTTCAAAAATTTCCACGACTTACCTTTCGACCTCATGAGGATCTCGCAGCGCCTTGGCGACACGAACCGTGCAGGCGGCCATAAAGGCCACGAAGCCGATCGCCTCGCCCAGGAGGAACATGCGAAATGCCTCTCCGAACAACACAAACACAACCAAGGTAAAGACGAGCAGGGCGATTGCCGAGACCGCCAGACTCACCATGCCCTTGAACATGTCCGCATTCTGCTTATCGTCAAGAACCGGCTTGAGCGTAAAGACAAAGGGAAGGAAGGCAATTGCGCCCGCGATGACGCCTGCAACGATAGCGAGCAGATCGGCTATCTGAAACACTGGCGTCCTCACTTTCCCTCTTTAACGCTTCCCAGAACAGTTCCCGCCAAACATTGGTGACTATTGTACGAGCCAATCGCTAAAGTACAACCGAAAAAGCATCGGTTAATACGCACCTGTTCGTTTTCTTAAGACCTTCTTTATGCCGCAGGTAGGTAATACGTTTTTCTCGAACCCTGCAGGGCAAAACGTCCGTTAACGGGAGTGCGCGCGGTCGCCTTTTGTTCGTCCGCGCGCACCGTTTCTTCGTATTTGCAGCCGCGGCCGTCTTAGCCCGACGACTAGAGCGTGCCGTAGATGCGGTCGCCGGCGTCGCCCAGGCCGGGAACGATGTAGGCGGCCTCGTTGAGATGGTCATCGATGGCGCACGTATAAATATGTACGTCGGGGTCCTTTTCGGTCAGTGATTTGAGACCCTCGGGGGCCGCGACGATGCACAGCATGCGGATGTCCTTGACACCGCGCTCGCGCAAGTAGCTGATAGCCATCTCGGCCGAACCGCCCGTGGCGAGCATGGGGTCGACAACCAGGCAGATGCGTTGGTCGATATCCTTGGGCATCTTGCAGTAGTACTCATGCGGCTCGTGGGTGACCTCGTCGCGCTCCATGCCGATGTGGCCCACGCGGGCAGAGGGTACCAGGTCGAGGATGCCGTCGACCATGCCAAGGCCTGCACGAAGGATGGGAACGATGGCGAGCTTTTTGCCGGCAAGCTGCTTAAACGTGGCGGTGGTGATGGGGGTCTCGACCTCGACGTCTTCCATGGGCAGGTCGCGCATGGCCTCGTAGCCGTCAAAAAGCGCGAGTTCGCGCACGAGCTGGCGGAACTGGTTGGTGCCGGTGTTTTTATCGCGCAGGATCGACAGCTTGTGCTGAACGAGCGGATGATCGACAAGCGTCACACGGGACGCATCGTAGGTGACGGTCATGGGTTGATTGCCCCTTTCGTTGCGGCCGCAAAACGGCCTTGCTGACAAGGCGCGCAGCAATGTCGCCACCGCACGCCATACATTAGTTTAGCGGTTTGTTGTATCGAGCAGCCCATCGCAGCCCTACTGTGAGGTGCTGAGCGAGCGCCTGACTGCATCACGCCAGCCCGCAAGGTTTTGCTCGCGGCGCTCGGCGGACATGTGGGGAAGGAAGGTCCTAACGATCTGGGCATTTTGCTCCAGCTCTTCCAGGTCTTCCCAATAGCCGACGGCAAGACCCGCCAAGTACGCGGCACCGATTGCCGTGGTCTCCACCGTCTCGCATTGCAGCACGGGGATATCCAGCAGGTCGGCCTGGAATTGCATGATGAACTCGTTGCGCGAGGCACCGCCATCGACAGACAGGCGCTCAATCGAAAGCCCCACGTCCTGCTCCATGGCGCGCAGCACGTCGTAGCTCTGATATGCCATGGATTCGCAGGCGGCACGTACGATGGTCGCACGGCTCGAGGCGCCGGTCAGACCGCACACGATACCGCGAGCGTGCGGGTCCCACCAGGGAGCACCCAAACCCGCAAAGGCCGGAACGAAGTAGCAGCCCTCGTTGTCGCTAATCGAAGCGGCGAGTTGTGCCGACTCGCTCACGCTCGAGATGATGCCCATGTTGTTGCGAAGCCAGTTCATCGTTGAGCCGGCGGCAAAAATAGAGCCCTCGAGCGCATAGCTGACTTTGCCGTCCGCAGCGATACCGATGGTGGAGACCAGGCCATTCTTGGATTCGACGATCTCGTCGCCGGTGTTCATGAGCATAAAGCAACCCGTGCCATAGGTGTTTTTGGTCTGGCCGGGACGGAAACAGCAGTGGCCGAACAGCGACGCCTGTTGGTCACCCGCCACGCCCATGATGGGCGGCATGTTGGTCATGATGTCGCTCGCGACGCGGCCGTAGTCGCCCGAGCTCCAGCGAACCTCGGGCATCATGGAACGTGGAACGTCAAAGAGTGCCAGCAGGTCGTCGTCCCAATCGAGCGTATGGATATTAAAGAGTGCCGTGCGGCTGGCATTGGTGTAGTCGGTGGCAAAGACCTGGCCGCCGGTAAGGTTGTAGATGAGCCAGGTGTCGATGGTGCCAAACATGAGGTCGCCCGCCGCCGCGCTTTCGCGTGCGCCGTCGACGTTGTCGAGAATCCACTGCACCTTGGAGGCCGAGAAATACGGGTCGAGCGTGAGTCCCGTGCGGGAGCGCACCAGCCCTTCTGCGCCCTGCTCGACAAGCTCGTCGATCAGAGGTGCGGTACGGCGGCACTGCCATACGATAGCGTTATAGATCGGCTGACCGCTCACGCGATCCCAGACCACCGTGGTCTCGCGCTGGTTGGAGATGCCGATGGCGGCAATGCGGTCGGAGTGGATACCGCTCTTAAACTGGACTTCCATCATGACGGCGATCTGGCTAGCAAGGACCGCCATGGGGTCTTGCTCCACCCAACCGGGACGCGGAAAGCTGGTTTTGACGCTGCGACGTGCCTGCGCGACGATGCAGCCGTACTCGTCGACGATGGTCGCAAGTACCGAGGTGGTGCCGCAGTCGAGTGCCATGATGTAGGAACCGCCAAAGTTAAACGAGGCATCTTCCATGCCCAGGCTGCCCAGATTCAACGACATCGCTTACACCTTTCTATTGCATCGGGCCAGACAGGACCCGTTCGATCTCTGATGCGGGAAGTGCGCCTTGGCGCAGGATCTGGAGCCCGCCGTGCTGGAACGACACGATGGTCGAAGCGTCGCGACACGGGGTCTCACCGGCGTCGACGGCAACATCGACTCCCTCCAGGATGCGCTCCTCCACCGTGGCAAAACTTGCCGGCGCGGGCGCGCCATGCGTGTTGGCGCTGGTGCAGGCAAGAGGGCTGCCGCAGGCGCGGATGAGCGCTTGCACCACGGGCGAGGCCGAAGCGCGAAGCGCCACCGTGTCGTCGGCGGCGCGCATAAAGGTCGGCACGCAGGGGGCCGCCTTGACCACGATAGTCAGGGCGCCCGGCCAGCATCGTCGGGCGAGCACGCGGGCCTCGTTAGGGATATCCACGCCATAGCGATCGAGCGCCTCGGCATCATCGACCAGCCAGGCAACCGTTTGGGTGAGCTCGCGCTGCTTGAGGGTAAAAATACGACGATAGCCGGTACCGAGCGCGGGGACCGCGGCGCCGTTGACGGTGGCCTGCGGATCGCGCGGCCACGATGGGAATTCGCTTGTATCTTGAGGCACGGCGTCCGAAAAGGCGTTAACTGCCACAGCGACACCATAGACGGTCTCGGTCGGAATCAGGGCCAGACCGCCACAGCCGAGCACCTCGGCCGTACGCTCGACGGCAAGCCGATGCGGCTCCCGCGCTCCCTCGTATACCCGATAGACCGTCTGCATGTGTATGCCAGCCCCTTACGCTCTGGTGCAAGTTTGTTTACTGTGGGGCATTCTCGCACGAAACGTTCAATCTATTTGCCCAGAGCGCATGTTGGTTTGGTGAGCGGCTCTAGTAGTCGGTGAAAGTGAGGGGGTTATTGGACTGCGACGAACTTCTTTGGCCTGCCGGCGTGACGTTCTTGGGCGGCGTAACGCTCAATGCTGTCTATCGTTATCATCCGACGGCCGTCGACGAGTTCAACATCGAGCTTTCCGGCTTTGACCAGCGCGGTAATCCGCGGAGCGGAGACTTTGAGGTCCAGCGCTGCGTCTTTAAATGTTCGGCACGCCGCTTCCCGAGCGTCCTCGTGGTCGATTTCGACTGAAAGGGCCACGACCTCGGCCGAGCGTTCGTACCCTGCCGGAGTCAAACCGTTGTTGAGGTCGTCGGCCAAAAACGCCATCAGTGCCTCGGTAGCATGGGCAATCGCTTCTTCGCGCGTATCGCCATCGGCAAAGGCGCCGGGAATCTGCGGGAAGCTAGCGCAGTAACCATCGTCTTCTTTTATGAGAACGCAGTCATAGGTAAATCGCTGCCTCATTTTGCCTCCAACTACCATCCAGCTTGGCGACGAATACTTGCCCACGTGCCCTTCTTTGGTCGATCACCACCAGAGCCGTTCACGGTGACAACGCGGTCACCAGAAACATACTTAGCATGACTACCGACTTGCGCGACCTTCACGAATCCATCGTGCTTGAGTAGGGCAATGATTTCCCGAAAGGTAGGAGGTTGCATGGGCCGACCTCTTTCAGCCGTCCTAATTATAAACTACTTTATAATTTTTGCTAACCAGTTAATAAATATTACTGGCGTTGCTTGGGCTCGGTGACGATGGCTCGGACAATGCGGGGGCGATCGGTGAGGTCGTGGACGATACGCACGTCCGAAAGGCCTGCTTGACGACAGAGCTCGGCCGCGGCGTCGAGCGCGCCCTCGTAGAGCTCGCAGGCAAACAGGCCGCCGGCACGCAGCATGTAGGGCGCCGCGTTGAGCAGGCGGCGGAAGATATCGAGACCGTCGGCACCGCCCTCGAGCGCCAGATCAGGCTCAAAGTCCTTGACCTCATGCGGCAGCGAGCGCATGACATCGGTGGGGATGTAGGGCGGGTTGGAGACGAGTACGTCAAAGGTGCCCCACTCTTCGCGGGGAATGGAGCTCACCAGGTTTGTGAGGCTGAAGGCGACCTCGTCGGACGTGAGGCCAAGCGCATCACGGTTTTTGGTAGCAAGGTCGATGGCGCGCGGCTCGATATCGGTAGCAGTGCAGGTAACGTGGCCGCGGCGCTCCCAGGCAAGGGAGAGCGAAATGCAGCCCGTGCCGCAGCCGACCTCGAGAACGCGGGCAGTGCGGGGCTCGGCTGGGGCAGGCGCAGCGGCATCCTGAGCTGAAGCCGTCTCCTGGTCGGCGCCCTCGATGGCGATGCCGTATTCGTCGAGCTCGGACTCGGCAGCTTCCGCGGCTTCGGCTTCTGCTGCCTGCGCGGCGGCTTCCTCGGCCTCGCGATCGGCAAGCTCCTCGGCATAGGCGCGGCTACCGAGCACGTCGCTACCCAGCGCAGCCTCATCGGCGGCCGTCAGGTTGGCAGCACGGCGCTCGGCGGTCGCGCGTTCGTCGGCCAGCGCCGCCTCGGCTTTGCGGGCCTGCTCGACCTCATCGTTCCAAGGCAGCTCAACACGCTGACGGGCAGCGGCCTCGGGGCTCAGCACCTCGGTATCCAGATAGTTCAGGACTTCTTCGACGAGCATCTCGGTCTCGGGGCGCGGGATGAGCACGCCGGGGGCGCACGCGACGTCGATCATGCGAAACTGCGTGCTGCCGGTGATGTACTGCAGCGGCTCGCCTTTGGCGCGACGAACGACGGCCGCGTGCATGGTCTCGAGCTGGGCCGCGTTAAGCGTCTCGTCCATGCGCATATACAAGTCGATACGCGCCAGGCCCGTGGCCGCGCACAGCAGCCACTCGGCAGAAAGACGGGGATGCTCCTCGCCGCGCTCGGCCAGGTACTCCTTGGTCCACTCGAGACAACGCTTGATGGTCCAGATCTCGTTTGCCATGGGGCCCTCCCCTCTTAAGCGCCGGGCGGCGCGCGAATGTCGGAGCAGATTGTAAGCGAGGCCAGCGCTTGGCAAGGGGCGATTAAAGGCGATTATCGAGAATCAGCCCAGAATTTTGCTTGGAGTCCACCTGAAGTGTTCATTCGTCGACGTCTAAATCTGCATCCGTCAAGTTTTTGGCAAGGTTGCCCCAAAACTGACCAATATCTAACCAAGAACTTGCCACATCGCTTGACGCACGACACGCCAAAATTCGCCCCACGACTTCTCGAACGATAATTTAAGCATTATTTTCGGCGATAGACGCATGCTGATCATTGCTTTGCGCAGGTGAACGGCTCAAGAACTATCAAAGCAGATTGAATAACATCCCAAAGCAATGTACCCAACCTAGTCGTTGGACGTTCTTGTTTGACTAGTCATTTAAGAACGTCCCCAACGACTACTCATTTAAGTCTGTCCCCAATGAGTGCCCCACATCCGGGGCAAGGCAACGCCGCAGGTAGAGGACGGACAGCGAGCGCCGCTCAGAGCGAACAAGTTGGCATGAAAAAGGCAAGGCATAGACCTTCTGGTCATGCCTTGCCTTTTGAATGACAAATTGTCGCTCTGGGCGGCGCGCAGCGTCGACCGGTTACGCGGTTTGGTAAAACCGCGTAACCTACACAGCCTGTGCCAGCTTCTCGGCTCGCTCGGCGGCGGCGAGCGCCTCGATGACGGTGCCGAGCTGGTCGCCCAGAAGAACGCCGTTGTAGGTGGAGTTGAAGCCGATGCGGTGATCGGTCACGCGGTCCTGGGGCTGGTTGTAGGTGCGGATCTTCTCGGAACGGTTGCCGTGGCCGATCTGGCTCTGGCGCTCGGCACCGAGCTCCGCCTGCTGCTTCTCGAGCTCCATCTCGTACAGACGGGCGCGTAGCATCTGCATGCAGACTTCGCGGTTCTGGATCTGGGAGCGCTGTTCCTGCGACTGCACCACGGTGTTGGTGGGCAGATGGGTGATGCGCACGGCGGAATAAGTGGTGTTAACGCACTGACCACCAGGGCCGGAGGCGCAGTAGGTGTCGATGCGCAGGTCGGACTGGTTGATCTGGACGTCGATTTCCTCGGCCTCGGGAAGTACGGCGACGGTCGCCGTGGAGGTCTGGATACGGCCCTGGGACTCGGTCTTGGGAACGCGCTGGACGCGGTGCACGCCGGACTCGAACTTCATGACGGAGTAGACGCGGTCGCCCTCGACCTTGAACTCGATGGACTTAAAGCCGCCGGCCTCGCTAGGGCTGGAGTCGAGCACGGTGGTCTTCCAGCCGCGCGACTCGCAGAAGCGCTGGTACATCTTGTACAGGTCGCCGGCGAAGATGGCGGCCTCGTCGCCACCGGCGGCGGAGCGGATTTCGACGATAGTGTTCTTGTCGTCGTTGGGGTCGCTCGGGATGAGCATGTACTTGATGTCTTCCTCGAGCTGGGGAAGCTTCTCCTCGTTCTCGGAGATGTCCATCTGGAGCATCTCCTTCTCGTCCGCGTCGGTCGTGTCGCGGAGCATCTCCTTGGCGGCCTCGATGTCATCGAGCGCACCGATGTACTCGCGCGAAGCGGCGATGAGGTCGGACTGGTGCGCGTACTCCTTGTTGAGACGCGTGAACTCCTTAATATCGGAGGCGACGGCCGGGTCGGAGAGCTTCTTCTCGAGCTCCTCGTAGGCCTTGATAATCTTTTCGAGCTTGTCGCGCATGGCGGGACTCCTTTATATGCGTGAAGGTGAAAATCGGCAGAATTGATGGGGCGCGGGGCGCCGATGCGGGGGTAAGCCCGGCTAGAACATGTCGATCTTCAGATACATGCGCATCCCTTCGCGTATGGGGTACATAGTTGCGGTCTAACCCATACATGATAGCGTGCGCAGGCAAACCTGCATATAACCCGCACGGAATGAGCGGACGTAGCCGTTAGGGACGTTCCTTTACGACTAGTCGTTTAAGAACGTCCCCAACGGCTAACAAAGGGACTGTCGCTTTGTCGAATTCTAGAGCGTTTGGAGCAGGGAGATGAGAAAACGGATGCCCTGGAGGTAGGCTCGGCGGGTGATGCGCTCGTTGGTGCCGTGGACGCCGCGGTCGCACTCGTCATCGTCGACCACAAAGGCCGAGAAGCGAATGCACTCAGGGCAAATGCTCTGGTAGTTGGCAGCGTCGGTCGCGCCAATCACAGTCGAGGGCACAATTGCCACTGGCTCGAATGATCCGTTTTCCTCCGTCCCCTTTGGATCACGGAAATAGCGGGCGGCGATGGAGCGAACCGCCTCGAGGCCGGGACCACCGATGCGCGGGGACGGCGAGGGTTCGGAGCTGCCGGGGCCCAGCTCCACTTCGACACGACCGGCAAGGTCCGCCCCGGCAACCGCCTCACGGCAGCGCGCCACAACGTCGGCCACGCTCGTGCCCTCGAGCATGCGGAAGTTGATGTTGGCCCACATATCCTGCGGCATCACGTTAGCACCGGTGCTACCGCCCTCGATTTGGGTCGGTGCACAGGTGGTGGTCACGAGCGGATAGAGCTTCTTGCTGGCGAGGCACTCGCGCACGATGGTGTCCTTGTTGGCGGCAATTTCATCGGCCGTGTAGAGCCCCAGCCCGACGAGCTGTGCGGCAAGCAGGTCCGTGACGCGCGTCGGCCATTCGATATCGCAGATTGCGGCGATGGCGCGGCTCAGCACCTCGAGCGAAGTGCCACCGTAGGGGTTGGAGGAATGTCCGCCCGCGCTCTTTGTCTTGAGCACAATGTCGGCATAACCTTTCTCAGCCAGGTCGGCGTGCATGAGCCAACCCTCGCCCGCGCTGTACTCGGCAGCCGGAACGATGCGGTAGTCGCCCTCGTCGATCAGGCACTCAAGCTCAATGCCGCGTTCCTCGAGCACGCGGCCGATGGCACCCGCACCGAACTGCGTGGTTTCCTCGTCCTGGCCAAAAGCCAGCAGCAGGGTGCGCTCGTGCTCCCAGCCATGGGCCAGCGCATACTCAACCGCCTCGAGAATGCCTGTGACCTGGTCTTTCATATCGATGGCGCCGCGACCCCAAATGTAGGTGTCGTCCACATGTCCGCTAAAGGGGGCATGCGTCCAATCGTCCTCGGTGCCGGGTACCACGGGAACCACGTCCATGTGGCCCATGAGCATAACGGGCTTAAGGGCAGGGTCGGAGCCGGTAAGCGTCACGAGCAGCGAATGGTCGACGAGCTCGATCTCGCCCGCCGCGAACACGCGCGGCCACGCCTGCTGCATATAGGCGCGCAGATCGTCGAACGGCTCCCGGTCCACCGCCTCGGTATCCATACTCGAAATGGTCGGAAACGACAGCACGCGGCCCAGGCGCTCGCACGCGCCGGCCTCGTCTATATCGGCAAAATCGTCCTCATGCGCAAAGAAGCGCCAAACCTCGGCCATGACATCCTTTCGATTGTGATGACGAGGGCCGCCCCACGGGAGCGGCCCTGCAACGTAAGCGTTTGCGGTCGGTTATTTGTCCTCGAGATAGCGAGAGAGGAACTCGCGGGTGCGCTGGTGTTTGGGATTGCCGAAGAGCTCGGCCGGTGCCGCATCCTCGAGCACCACGCCCTTGTCCATAAAGACCACGCGATCGGACACCGTGCGGGCAAAGGCCATCTCGTGCGTGACGACGACCATGGTCATGCCATCGGCAGCGAGCTTGCGCATGACCTCGAGCACCTCTCCCACGATCTCGGGGTCGAGTGCGGAGGTCGGCTCGTCGAACAGCATGATCTGCGGATTCATGCACAGGGCACGGGCGATGGCCACGCGCTGTTTTTGACCACCGGACAGGCGGCCCACGGCGGCGTGCGCGAACTTTTCGAGCCCCACGCTCGTCAGATGCTCCATCGCGACTTTCTCGGCCTCGGTCTTGCTCATCTTTTTGAGCGTGACGGGCGCGAGCGTGCAGTTGTCGAGCACATCCATGTTGTTGAATAGGTTGAAGCCCTGGAACACCATGCCGATGTCCTCGCGCAGCTTATTGATGTTGCAGCGCTCGGCCGTGAGGTCCTGGCCATGGAACCAGATATGGCCCGCGTCCGGGGTCTCGAGCAGGTTGAGGCAGCGCAGGAAGGTCGACTTACCCGAGCCCGAGGCGCCGATGATGGTGACGACCTCGCCGGGATTAACGGACAGGTCGATGCCCTTGAGCACCTCGAGCGAGCCGAAGCTCTTGCGCAGGCCCTCGACGCGGATAAGCGGCTCATTTGTCTGTGCGGCGGCCGCAACGCCGGTAGTGGCGGTATCTGCCATGATGATTCTCCTCGTCTTGAGCCTAGTTGGAGCTGGGCAGCGTTGCCGGGGCCTCGGCGCCGAGCTTTTTGCCAAAGGCCTCGAGCAGGCGACTCGCCACGAGCGTCAGGATCAGGTAGACCACGAGAGCCACGCAGTAGACCTCCATCTGGCGGTAGTACACGCCGGCGACGGTGGTGGTGGCGTACATGAGGTCAAACACGCCGATGACCGAAAGCACCGACGAATCCTTGATGTTGATGATGAGCTCGTTGGTGAGCGCCGGAATCGCGTTTTTAATGCCCTGGGGGAACACGACCTTGCGCATGGCCTGCCACTGCGACAGACCCAGCGAGCGCGCCGCCTCGGCCTGGCCGGGATCGATGGACTCGATGCCGCCACGCAGGACCTCCATCATGTAGGCGGTGGAGTTGAGCGAGATGGTGACGAGGCCGGCAGTGAAGGTACTCCAAATCTGGTTGGCCTGGGCGGTCTCGAAGCCCATGCCGCGCAAAACGGTGAAGCCCGCGTAATAGATGAGCAGGCCCTGGACCATCATGGGCGTGCCGCGCACGATGGTGGAGTAGATGGTCGCAAAGCCGCGGCCGATACTCTTAAAGAAGCGTACCAGGTCGTTGTCCACGCGGTCGAACGTCTGAATGCGCAGGAACACAAAGAGCAGCGCCAGGAAAAAGGCGATGACGGTACCGAAGGTCGCAAGTGCGATGGTGATCTCGATGCCGCGGATAAAGAAGTCGCCGCTCTTGTAGGTCATGTAGACCAGGCTCGACAAAAAGTCGCTGGGGTTGGAGTCCGAGACAATGCTCACCCGCACCAGGTCGATAAATGACATGACGCAGCGGTCGACAAAGAAGATCACCGCAATAGCAACGACGACATAGCTGCCCAGGCGCGCGCCGCGACGGAAGCGCTCGGAAGCAAACGGCGACGTTTCGCGATAGTCGTTCCAGTGCATGAGTTTGGTGACCAGCGCCGCCGCCGACACGACGAGCCAGGCCCAAAGGATTGCCCAGAGGCAGTCTTGGAACACGCCCGTAGGCGCCAAGAAGCTCAGCGGCGTAGGATTGCGTTGGCTAAACGCCAGGCCGAGCGCCGCGATAACGCTCGTGCCCAGGTACACATAACGGTGGTCGGCCTTGATAAAGGAGGCCAGACGATTGATGGTTTTCATGCTGCCTCCCTATGCCGGCTGACGGTCGAGGCACGCGTCCCACATTTGGTCGCGCTCCTCTTGGCTGACGCCCTTGAGCGTCTTATCGATAAGTTTGAGCAGCTTGTCCGAGCCCTTGCGGCAGCCGACGTTTGCCGCGACCTCCTGCTTAAAGCCCTCGCCCTCCGCAAAGCGAATAGGCACGATGCCCGGGTTTTGAGCCATATAACCCTTCTCGTTTTCGGTGTTGTAGGTCACGGCGTCGCAGGTGCCCTGCAGCAGGTTCGAGAACACCGTGGGCACCGAATCGACCGGGTTTTTGTGCACAACGCCCGGGATTTCGTCGATGACGGTATCGAGCATGGTGTCCTTTTGGCCGAGCACCGTAGCGCCGCTAAAGTCGCTGAGCTTGGTCGCGTTTTGGTAGGGCGAGCCCTCTTTTACGAACAGGCCAAAGTAGCCAATGAAGTACGGATCGGAAAAGCCGACGGACTCCTCGCGCTCGGGCGTGGCGCTCATGCCAGCGATGATGAGGTCGATCTGGCCGTTGTTGAGCGAATCGATGAGGCCCGAGAAGCTCTGCTTGACGGCAACGGGCTCGCCGCCGAGGGCCTTGCAGACGATCTTTGCGATCTGAACATCGTAGCCATCGGCGTAAGCGCCCTGTACGTTGTCGATGGGGATGGTGTACTCGCTGGCCTCGGAAACCTGCCAGTTGTACGGGGCGTAGGCCGCCTCCATGCCGATGCGGATCTTGTCCTTGCCGATCACGGAATCGGACAGGTCGTCGCGACCGCCGCCCGTGGTGGGCTGGACCACCTTGAGCGTGGACGGGCGCTGGCAGCCGGCAAGCGCGCCGGCGACGACGGAAGCGCTCGCAGCGAGGGCGCTACCCAGGAAGATGCGACGACTGCACACCGGCTGGGCCTGCGCGCCGCATTGATGGGGAGAATGCATAATCTGCCTTCCCTGTTGAATCGTATGCTGACGACTTAACAGGATATACGCCAGCGACCAGCAGCGCAGCACAAGCTCGAAAAATTAATAGACACACGGTAGTCATTGGGAGCGTCGATGTTTTGGCAATGCCAGCGAGCGCCGCCCAGAGCGAACAAGTTGGCATGAAAAAGGCAAGGCATAGACCTTCTGGTCATGCCTTGCCTTTTGAATGACAAATTGTCGTTCTGGGTGGCGCGCAGCGTCGACCGGTCCGCCGTTCGTTAGAACGGCGGAACCCCTAGAGCAGGGTAACGCTAAAGGAGCGCTCGTCGGTGGCGCCGGGGGCCAAGACGATGGTGTTGACCTTGTGCTCAAAGACGTCGTCCTCGGTGTCCATGGTGGTGTGGCCGGTCCAGGGCTCGAGCGCCACAAACGGGGCGTCGTTGGCAGCAGACCACACGCCGATGTACTTAAAGCCCTCAAAGTCGATCTTGACGCCGTGACCCGACTTGCGACCGCGCAGCGTGAGCGTGGAGCCCGGGGTATCGGTGAACATGATGGCGTCGTTATCGAAGCTGCGGTGCGTGATGGGCAGCACGTCCGAGTTGTCAGGGGCCTTATAGCTGCCCTCGAACGTCATAAGGCCATCGGGCGTGATGACGGGGGCCTCGTTGGTCCAAGCCTCGGTAAACGCCAGCTCGTAATCATCAAACGTCTCGTCCTCAGCACCGGGGGCGGGCACGTTAAATGCGGGGTGGCCGCCCACCGAGAACGGCAGGTCCACGTCGCCGGTGTTGGTGACGATAAAGGTCTGCGTGAGCGTGGCGTCGCCGGTCAGGGCATAGGTCATGTTGAGCTTAAAGTGGAACGGGAAGGCCTTGAGCGACTCGGGCGTGTCGGTGATCTCGTACGTTACCGAGGAGCCGTCCTCCGAAACCTCGACCAGCTTGTGCTCGACAATGCGCGCGAGTCCGTGGCGCGGCATCTCGCAGGTGCCGGCCGCAGACGTTGCCGTGTTGTTGCGCAGCGAGCCCACAATGGGGAACAGGATGGGCGCGTGCTTGCCCCAAAAGGCGGGGTCGCCCTGCCACAGATACTCGTTGCCGTTGAGGGCAAGGCTCGTGAGCTGGGCGCCCATGGAATCGATGGCCGCGGTGAGGCCGCCGCGCTTGATGGTGGTGACGGTGGACATGCTACTTCCTCCAATAGTAAACAACGGTGTCGAGGGCTATTGTCCCACTCTTGGCGGCGGGACGGGACGGCAGGCGATTATTGAGTAGCCATAGCGGAATGAGCGGCAAACGCCTACTGGGTATCCACGTAAAGGTCGAACCCGCCCTGCGGCGTGGTGTCGACCGTATCGGGCGCCTGCGAGTTAAAGCTCACGGGGACCATGCGCTTTGAGGCACGGAAGCGCGTGCCGTCGGTGGCGACGGGCGGTTCATCGACCGTGAGCTCGTAGTCGCCAGGCTTGAGCTCGATGCCGTCACCAGCGGAATTGACGTATTGGTACTCGTCGACCGCTTGCCCCTTGAGTGTGCGGCCCACAATATGGACGAGCATCTGGCTGTCGCCGCGCGCGGTATCCCACGTCGCGCCGTCCTTGACCTCGACCGACACATGCACCGAGCGCGTGCGGCTGAGGGATTGTTCGAAGGACATCTCGGCCTTGGCGGCATCTTTGCGCTGCTGCTCAACGTGACCCCAGACGCTACCGATTGCCGAGCAGGCGATAACGCCGGCCATAAAGGCGATGAGGATGGGGCCGAGCGGGGAGCGGCGGCGCAGGTCTTCCTCGCGAGACAGGTCGGGGCGACGTGTGGGCGCGGGCGCCTGGGCACCCTGCGAGGGCACGTCGAGAATGCTGAAGGATGCCGTGCTGTCGGGGTCGATGGTGTGGCGCGGCTGCGGGGTCTTTGCCGGCGAGATCGACATGTCGGCTGGCTCGCCGAGCGTGGCCGTAGCATCGGCTTTGGCCTCGTCTGCCTCGGCCTGGGCCCAAGCTTGTTCGAAGGTCAGGGGCTCGACAGGGTCGAGGGCGGCGTCCGAGTCGGCGGCGACGTCGTTGCCAGTCTCGTCCTCGTCGATCGACACGTCACGCGGCGCAGGCTCGTCCCACTCCTCGTCCGGAGCCTCACCCTCGCTATACCACCATTCAAAGTTATCAATATCCATACGGGGCGCCCCTTAGGCCTCGCAAATAAACACTTGCTAGCCTTATACCCCCAGACGGCGCTGGAGCTCGCCGGTACAGACAGGAAAACCGTCACAACATTCGACGCTTTTCCTCGTTTTCGAGATTTTCGCCGAATGTTGTGACGGTTTGGGCGACTGGCCGGCAGCGCAATGTGACAAAGGGACTGCCCCTTTGTCACATTCTGTTAGAGTTGCAGGGATTGAATCCCGCTTATTCATGCGACATTGGAGTGACAACCTTGATCGCCGCAACCACGCCTAAAAGTAAGTCAACCGCCGCCGCGCTCTCCCCTGCGCGCACCAAGCTCTGCCTGGCGCTACTCGTGCTATTGGGATTCTCGCTCGGCTGCTCCGAGTTCGTGGTCATCGGCATCGAAAGCGACTTGGCGACGGAACTCGGCGTATCGCTTGCCACCGCAGGCCAACTTATTAGCGTGTTCGCACTGATCTACGCTATCTCGACGCCGGTGCTCGCGCTCAGCACGGGGCGTTTTCGCCGCTACCAGCTGCTCGTGTGCTACTGCATCGTCTTTGTGCTGGGCAATCTTGTCATGGCCCTGGCGCCCAGCTTTCAAGTGCTGTTTATCTCGCGCATTGTCCTGGGCTCCGTCTCGGGCGCACTGCTCGCCGTGGGTGTGACGTACATCCCCGAGCTGCTGTCCCCGCAGCAAACTTCGCTTGCCATCTCGGTGGTATATGGTGCGTTTTCCGTGGCAATGGTCTTTGTCACTTCGATTGGCAAGTTCGTGGCCGACACGCTCGACTGGCACGTGGCCATGTACGGCACGCTGACCTTTGCCGTTTTGATATGCGGAGCGCTCGTGGCGTTTATGCCGCGCGCCGGGCAAACCGACGAGCCTGCCACCTTTCGCGAGCAGGCGGGTCTGCTGCGCGAGCCGAGCATCATCACCGGCATGCTCATCTTTTTGTTTGGCGTAGGCTCGGTCTATGTGTTCTACGGCTACGTGACGCCTTATCTTGAGCAGGTGCTGGGTATGGGCACCGTTCAGGCGAGCACCACGCTTATGGCCTACGGCGTGTTCTGCCTGATCTCGAACATCCTGGGCGGATGGATCGATGCGCGCTTTGGCATGAAAGCGCTGCTTGTGACGTTTGTGTTGCAGGCTGCGGCGTTACTCGGGCTGTTTGCTGTGAGCGGCACCATGCCGCTCGCACTGGTCTTTGTCTTTAGCTTGGCGCTGCTCATGTACCTGTTCTCGGTGTCGTGCATCACGCACTTTATGGACGTGGCACGCAGCCGCCACCCCAAGTCGATGGTACTCGCAAGTTCGGTTGAGCCCATGGCGTTTAACGTCGGTATCTCGTTTGGCACCGCAGTGGGCGGCGCCGTGGTAAGTGGAGTTGGCATTTCCTACGTAGGCGCCGTGGGCGCTGCGTTCTCGCTTGTAGCCTGGGCACTCACACTGGTGACGATTAAGTTGGCTCGCTGGGAGCGCAAGCGGGCGAGAGCGTAGGCTTAGGCTTAGCTGCGATACTCGAGTTCGATGATGGCGATCGAAAGGAAACCGCATATGCAACGTGTACTGTTTATCTGCTACGGGAACATCTGCCGCTCGACGATGGCTGAGTCGGTGTTTACCGAGCTCGTGCGCCGCGCTGGGCGCGAGGCGGAGTTTGTCATCGATTCCGCAGCGACCTCAACCGAGGAGATCGGCAACCCACCGCATCATGGCACGGTCGCCAAGCTGCGCGAAGTCGGAATTCCCGTCGTTGCCCACCGCGCGCGCCAGGTGCGTCGCGCGGAGTATGGCGACTGGGATCACATTGTCTATATGGATGCTGAGAACGCGCGCGGCCTGCGTCGCATCTTTGGCGACGACCCCGACGACAAGATTACGCGCTTGCTCAATTGGACCGAGCGCCCCGGCGACGTGGCCGATCCCTGGTACACCGGCAACTTCGATGCCACCTACCGCGATGTGCTCGCCGGCTGCACCGCTATGCTCGAGCAGTTATAGGCAAGCGAGCACGCGGACGCACGTGCCACGCCATCGGCATAAAACGAGCGTGGATGATCTCCCACTTTGAGCGTTCAAGCGCGCTCTAAACGGGAGAAAATCCACGCTCGTTATTATTGAGGGAGAAAAACCTCGCTCGATTGATTCGCTCGATTACTCGTCGACAACCTCGGCAAGCCAGACGTTCAACGTTTCGACCTCGGGGCAGCAGAACTTTGCCGTACCGGGCTCGTTGCCAGGCACGGTTCCGCCATAGCGCAGGATATCGATATAGGGAAAGCCCACATGGCAGGCCATGGCGCACATCTTGCCGCGGTCGCGGTCGAAGTCGAAGACGTCACCCGGCTTGTGCCCGTGATGGCAGCGGCACGTCCCCAGCTGGTCCACGCAGCTCACGCGGATACGCGGCCGCTTGCCACGCGGCGCGCCGAGCGGCTTGTTCTCGCCCGCAGGCTTGACGCCGCCCTCGCCAGCATTACTCATGGTCAATCACATCCAGGCAGGCCTCGATGGGCAGGCCGGCAGACTTATCCTCCTGCGCAGCATTGCGCTCGATAAGCTCGGCCACCACGCGCATGGCATCGGCCGTGGCGCGCTGAAGCGTCCAACCGGCCATAACGCGGCCGACGAGCACCGCCGAGAACGTGTCGCCCGTGCCCGGGAAATAGACCGGAATGAGCTCAAAGGGAATCGTAAAGTACTCCCCCGCCACATGGTCGTAACCGATAACCGCGTTCGTGCCATTGACCACGGCGCTCGTAATGACCACCGACTTGGCACCCAGCTCGCGCACGGCGTCCACAAGAGCGCGGGCCTCGTCGGGTGTAATTTGCTCGGCAATAGGCGTATCGGTGAGCAGACAGGCCTCGGTGTAGTTGGGAACCGCATAGTCGGCGCACTCGAGCAGGTGCCTCATGAGACCGATCGTGGACTCGGGCACGCCCGCATAGAGCTTGCCGTTGTCGCCCATGATGGGGTCGACGAACACCTTGGTGCCCTTTTGCGCGCGGCGGTGGCAAAAGTCCGAAATGATGCGCGTCTCTTCCTCGGTCACGATAAAGCCGGTGGAGATGGCGTCGAATTCAAAGCCGAGCTCCTCCCAGATGGCAAGGCTCTGGCGCACGTACTCCGTGGTGTCGTGGATGTAGAACTTGGGATAGTTGAGCGTATCGGACACGAGGGCCGTCGGCAGGTTGTGAATACGGTAGCCCATGTGCGACAGCACCGGTAGCATGGCGGAAAGCGCGACCTTGCCGTAGCCGCACATATCGTTGATCAGCAGCAGCTGAGTGTTCTTCATGAGAGTCCCCCTTGGGTCGGGCATGGCGCGGCGGCGCCACCGTGCGACTAAGTGTAGCGCAGGGAGGATTGCCGGCGAACGCCAGCACTGCGAAGAGCGCATTGTTGCCGAAAGGTTTCGAAAATGCAGCGTCAGCCGGTTACGGCGTTTGGGAAAACGCCGTAACTAATTACTTTGGTACCTTGACAATTATTTCTTGCGCTCCTAAATTAGTTAGGTACGAAACAGTCCCACTACCTAACTAAAGAAAGGAGCAGCACGAATCCATGTGCGATGAAACCATCACCCTTCGCCCGCACGAACCCGGCGGCGACCCGGCGGAGCCGGCAGACGCACCCGAGGCGTTCAACGAAGACGACCGGCTAGCCAAGCACATCCTCAATAACCTTGGCTTTTGCGGCCATCACTTGCACTTTCACGGTGGAGGTGTGTCCGGCAAGGCACCCATCATCTGCCTGCTCGCCAAACAGCCCGGCGGCGAGATGTCGCAGCAAGAGCTCGGCATGCACTTTGACCTTAAGCCGGGATCGCTTTCCGAAATCCTATCCAAACTCGAGGTCAACGGTCTTATCGAGCGCAGCCGCAATCCCAAGGATCGGCGACAGCTCACCATCCACCTGACCGAGATCGGCTGGAAAAAGGCCCGCATCGATCAGGCAGCCCGCATCCATTTTAGGGAGCAGGCATTTAGTGCACTCACGCCCGATGAGCGTAAGAACCTCGCCGATATGCTCGATAAAATCCGCGAAACCTGGGAGGGATTGGATGATTAAAACCCTTATGGGCAGCATCCGCGATTACAAGAAGGTCACGATCGCCACGCCGCTTTTGGTGCTCGGCGAGGTAATCTGCGAGATGATGATCCCGTTTATCACTGCCAACTTGATCGACGCCATCAAAGACGGCGCCACCGTGGCCGAGATACTTCCCACTTCGGGCGTCCTCGTGCTCATCGCGTTGATATCGCTCGCCTTTGGTGCGGCAGCCGGCGTCACCTGTAGCCACGCAAGCTGCGGTTTTGCCAAAAACCTGCGTCAGGATCTGTTCTACAAGATCCAGACGTTCAGCTTTGCGAACATCGACGAGTTCTCGAGCTCCTCGCTCGTCACCCGCCTCACCACCGACATCAACAACGTGCAGCAGGCCTTTATGATGCTCATCCGCATCGCCGTGCGCTCGCCACTGGTGCTGGTCTTCGCCTTCGTCATGGCTTACGCCATGGGCGGCAGCGTCTCGTTTGTCTACCTGGCCATGATTCCACTGCTGGGCTTTGGCCTGTTCTTTATTATCTACAAGGTACGTCCGATCTTTGCCCGCGTGTTCCACAAGTACGACGCCCTTAACGAATCCGTCGAGGAAAACGTCACCGGCATGCGCGTGGTCAAGAGCTATGTGCGCCAGGACTACGAGAAGGAAAAGTTCGCGACCGCTGCGCACGACGTACAGATGGACTTCACCCGCGCCGAGAAGCTCCTTGCCTTTAACAACCCCATGATGAACATCTGCGTCAACGGCGCGTTCGTCGTCATCATCTACTTGGGCTCCAAGCTCATCATCACGAGCCAAGGCACGCTGTTCGACGTGGGCCAGCTGTCCTCGACCTTTACCTACGGCTTCCAGATTCTGATGAGCCTGATGCAGCTGTCGATGATCTTTGTCATGGTGACCATGGCCGACGAATCGGCGCACCGTATTACCGAGGTGCTGGCCGCCGAGCCCACGATCACCGATCCCGCCGAGCCCGTGCACGAGGTGGCCGACGGCTCCATCGACTTCGACCACGTGAGCTTTAAGTATTCCGAGCATGCGAAGCGCCAGGCGCTCGACGACATCGACCTGCACATTAAGAGCGGCGAGACGATCGGCATCATCGGCGGCACCGGCTCGGCCAAGTCCACGTTGGTAAACCTCATCGCCCGCCTATATGACGCCACCGAGGGCACCGTGCGCGTGGGCGGCGTGGACGTGCGCGATTACGACCTGGACGCGCTGCGCCACCAGGTCGCCATGGTGCTGCAGAAAAACGTGCTGTTTAGCGGCACGATCGCCGAGAACCTGCGCTGGGGCGATCCGAACGCCACCGACGAGGAGGTCCGCGAGGCCGCGCACCTGGCCTGCGCCGACGAGTTTGTCGACGGCTTCCCCAAGGGCTACGACACCTGGATTGAGCAGGGCGGTTCCAACGTCTCTGGTGGCCAGAAGCAGCGCCTGTGCATCGCCCGCGCTCTGCTGCGTCGCCCCAGGATCTTGATTCTTGACGACTCCACCAGCGCCGTCGACACCAAGACCGACGCCAAGATTCGCGCAGGACTGGCAAGCTACCTGCCCAACACGACCAAGCTCATCATTGCCCAGCGCATCAGCTCGGTGCAGGATGCAGACCGCATCATCGTCATGGAGGGTGGCCGCATCGCGCAGATCGGCAACCATGACGAGCTGCTCCAGACGAGCGAGATCTACCGCGAGACCTTTACCTCGCAAAACAAGATGTCTGCCGAGGGCGAGGACGCCGGCGACGTTTCCGGCGATACGACCACGGCGGCAGACAACACCGACACGACCGCAACGCAAGCTCAGACCCAGGAAGGAGGCGAGGCACATGAGTAAGGCAACGACCGCCGAGCGCGCGCTCAACCGCAAGGGCGGCACCCTGCCGCGCCTCATCAAGACGCTCTTTGGCTTCTATCCCGTGCTTTTGCCCCTCGTTGCCGCCGGCGTGGTGCTCTGCGCCATCATCAACGCCATCGGCCCGATGTTCCTTCAAAGTGCCCTGCAGATTATTAGCGAATCGTGGCAGTCGGGTGATTGGGAAGCCGCGCGCCCGCAGATCCTACAGCTCGTCACGACGCTCGCCTGCATCTACGGCGTCGGCGTCCTGTCCTCGCTCTTCTGGAACCGCGCCATGGCCATCATCACGCAGGGCTCGCTCGAGAAGCTGCGCGAGATGATGTTCAACCGTATGCAGGACCTGCCGATCCGCTACTTCGACACGCATCAGCGCGGCGACATCATGAGCCACTACACCAACGATATCGACACGCTGCGCCAGATGATCAGCCAGTCGCTGCCCAACCTGCTTTTGACGGTCATCATCATCTGCTCGGTGTTCTTTATCATGCTGTACTACAGCGTGTGGATGTGCCTGGTCATTGTGGCAGGCGTCACCTTTATGACCTTTATGACCAAGCTCCTCGGCTCCAACTCCGCGCGGTTCTTTATCGCGCAGCAGACCGAACTCGGCGTGGTCGAGGGCCACATCGAGGAGGTTATGAACGGCCAGAAAGTCGTCAAGGCGTTCTGCCACGAATCTGCCGCCGAGGCCGATTTCGATGAGCGCAACGAGAAACTCTTCGAAGTCTCGCAGAAGGCCAACATGTACGCCAACATCCTCATGCCCATCCTTATGAACCTGGGCAACCTGCTCTACGTGCTGGTCGCACTGGCCGGCGGCATTTTCTTGGCGCTGGGCGTGCCCAACCTGAGCATCTCGGGCATGGGCCTGTCCATTGCCGTCGTGGTGCCGTTCCTTAACATGACCAGGCAGTTCTGCGGGCAGATCGGCCAGATCTCGCAGCAGATCAACGCCGTGGTCATGGGCCTTGCCGGCGCCGACCGCATCTTTGAGCTCATCGACGAGGAGCCCGAGGCCGACGAGGGCTACGTGACGCTCGTCAACGCGCAGGTGAACCCCGAGACCTGGGAGCTCGAGGAAGCCGACCACCACACCGGCATGTGGGCGTGGAAGCATCCGCACCGCGCAACCGGCGAGATTGAGTACGTGCCGCTGCGTGGCGACCTGGTCATGGACAACGTCGACTTTGGCTACACGCCCGACCACGAGGTGCTGCACGGCGTGTCCGTATTTGCCAAGCCGGGCCAGAAGGTCGCGTTTGTCGGCGCCACCGGTGCCGGCAAGACGACCATCACCAACCTCATCAACCGCTTCTATGACATCGCCGACGGCAAGATTCGCTACGACGGCATCAACGTCAACAAGATTCGCAAGTCCGACCTGCGCCGTTCGCTGGGCGTAGTGCTGCAGGATGTGAACCTGTTCACCGGCACCGTGATGGACAACATCCGCTACGGTAACCTGAATGCCACCGACGAGGAGTGCATCAAGGCCGCCAAGCTCGCCGGCGCGGACGACTTTATCACCCGCCTGCCCGACGGCTATGACACCATGCTCACCGGCAACGGCGCCCAGCTGTCGCAGGGCCAGCGCCAGCTGATTTCGATCGCGCGCGCCGCCGTCGCCGATCCGCCGGCGATGATTCTGGACGAGGCCACATCGAGCATCGATACCCGCACCGAGGCCATCGTGCAGGCAGGCATGGACAAGCTCATGGAGGGTCGCACGACGTTTGTCATCGCGCACCGCCTCTCTACCGTGCGCAACTCCGATGCGATCATCTGCCTGGACCACGGCCGCATCATCGAGCGTGGCAACCACGACGAGCTGATCGCCAAGCGCGGGTATTACTACCAGCTCTATACCGGAGCGTTTGAGCTGGAGTAGGACCGGTTACTGACGGAGGGTGCCCCGGGGGCGGCGGGGCACTCTCCTACGCGCAATCAGCCCGTCGTTTAGAACGGAATAAAAGTTAGTGAGGCCCTGGCCGGTTGGCCAGGGCCTCTTTTTACGGGCTTACCGTTCCTCGCGTTGCGGCACGGCCGCCTCGGCTGTCTTCACGCGGTTCTTGTCGATGTACATGTTTTTGTCGGCCTGGGAAAAGAGCTCGCGCATCGTAGGCGGTTCATCAAAATCACTGGAAAGCGCGTAGCCCACCGCATAGCTAATAGGCATGTCGGGGTGAGCCTCGGAATACTCGTTCACGTTCGCACGGACCCGAGCGAGACGGGACTCCACGGCAGCTCGATCGGCATCCCACAGCACCGCGATAAACTCATCGCCGCCGTCGCGGCCCACAAAGCAGGCCTCGGACGCCACGCGCCCCAGCTGCTGGGCAAAAGAACGGATGTATTCGTCACCCTTCTCGTGGCCAAAGCGGTTATTGACCGTATGCAGATTATTTAGATCGAAGACACACAGCGCAACGGGCGCTTCAGCGGAAACGGGATGCTCCTGGCCCAAGATTTCCTCGCACTTGTTCTTGTTGGGCAGTCCCGTAGCTTCGTCGAGATAAACTTTGCTCTGCAGCTCGCGATTGAGCGCGGCAGTGCGTACCGCGCGAACAAGTTCGACCGCAAAGGTCGTCACCAAGCCACGATGTCGATGATCACCAAGCCCTCGAGATAGTTGAGCGCCGACGCCTTCTCCTGAGAGTAGTCCTCTGCGAGTCGCGTAGCATCGTCGCAAATGCCAAAGAACTCCTCGCTCATGGAGATGATGTCGGTGTTCTCGTAGCCGACTTCGCGCACGCGGATAATCTCGGCGCAAAGCTTATCAAAATAGTTTGCAAGCTCGGTCATCTTTGTCTGATACTCATCGTCGTCGAGACGGACGAGGTTAAGGTCGTCACTTCCGTAACGCAAACCGTTAATGTATGAATCCACGGCTTTGAGCAGGTCATCTTGAGGTTGGCCCGCGTCCTCGAGCTTAACGATTCGCTGCGTGGTGCCGCGCACCAGACCGGCGTAGTTGACCACGCGCGCCGTGCCCTGGATATCGGAGACGAGCAGCATAACATTGATGAAGAAGAAGATGAGAACTGCCGTGAGCACCATCATGAGCAGGCGCACCGCCTGGCTGGCCTTCTTGGCGACAGAAGTATTCACAAGTTTACTCCCCTAAATGGCAAAAGTGCAGGTAGCACACAGTGTGCTGAAATTCACGTGAGGTCAACTCTACCAGATGATTTTTCTAGGACGGGGATTAAAGAATCATCGACACGATAGCTATTTGAGAAGTTGGGCCATGGCGTTGACGAATTTTTGGACTTGGAGGGTGGGCTCAAGCGGGTAGTGCAAATAGACCGGCACCTCGCGGCCGCATAGGAACGGTACGCCCACAAAGGCCGGGTGCACGCCCGACCACGCTCCGCAGGTGAGCACCGCATCGCCCTTTTCCTCCGCCTCGTTAAAGAGCGCAAAGTCGAAGCTATCCACGTCGATCACGTCCACACCGCCGTCGGCCAACAGGTCGATGCGCAGGCTGTCCATAGCGTCGTTGCCGTGACGGAGCACGCGCAGGCGCATGCCCTCCAGGTCGGCAACCGTGATGCGCGTCTTGCGCGCAAGCGGGCTCGTGCGCGGCACATCAATATAAAACGGTACGTTGACGATAAGGAGCTTTTGGCAGGCGTCGCCCCAGCGCGGGGTCGAAAAACTCGACTGCACTACATCGACCTCGTGGCCCAAGCTGCGCATGACGGCCTCGCGCTCGTCATAGAGGTCGCTTACCGGCACGATCTCAAAGCGCAGCGACGGTTCCAGATCGTGGATGCCCGACCACATCGACAGCGTCTGGCGCCCCGGGCACATCATCGACACGCCCAGGCGTACGGCACCGCCATCGCCCGCCGCGCGTCGGGCACGGCGCAGCGCGTCCTCGGACTGCCGCATGATTGAGCGCGCGTCGTCCACCAGCAGTGCGCCGGCCGGCGTCACCTTGACGCCCGAGTGCGAGCGTTCGAACAGCGTGATGCCGAACTCGGCCTCGAAACCCGACACCTGCTTGACGAGCGCCGGGGTCGACACGCGTAATTTTGCCGCCGCACGCGAGAAACTTCCCAGCTCCGCGGCGGCCGATATGGCCTCAAGTCGTCGATCGTACACGTCAATCTCCCGTTTTCGCGCCTGTGGCCACATGGTGCCGCAGGGGGTTGTTTTCGCAGGTCACGCACTCAATTGAACATGAACCGCATTACATGGCGTAAACCTGCGGTTAACGCCATTCTAACAAATATGCAATTCACCTGCGTAAATGCAAAGCATACGATAACCAGCGAAAACCACGTGGGTCGATTAATGGGAGCGACCCACAGGAGGCACAAGAAGGGAAGTTCCTATGAGCAATTGGCTTAAGCTCGAGGGCGATGTCTGCGCCGTTACCGGCGCACTCGGCGGTATGGGCGTCGAGATTTGCCGCGAGTTCGCCCGCAACGGCGCCAACGTCGTCCTGCTCGATCTGGACGAGGAGAAGGTCAAGGCCGCGGCCGCCGACCTCGCCGCCGAGTTTGGCATCCACGCCGAGGGCTACAAGATGAACGCCACCGACGAGGCCGAGGTTCAGGCCGCCGTCGATGCCACCATCGCCGACTTCGGCCGCGTCGACGTCCTCGTCAATACCGCCGGCATCCTGCGCTTCGCAGCCATGGAGGACCTGCCGCTGAGCGACTGGGAGCAGGTGCTCAACGTCAACCTCACCGGTTACTTCATCACCTCGCAGCGCTTTGGTCGCGAGATGATCAAGGCCGGGAAGGGCCGCCTGGTGCACATCTCGACCGTCGCCAGCCACTCCCCCGAGACGTTCTCGGGCGTGTACAGCTCCACCAAGGCCGGCGTCAACATGATGTCCAAGATGCTAGCCGCCGAGTGGGGTCCCTACGGCGTCCGCTCCAACTGCGTCGAGCCCTGCTTTGTCAAGACCCCCATGTCGGCGAGCTTTTACGCCGACCCCGAGGTCGAAAAGAGCCGCAGCCGCCTGATCGCCACGCGCCGCATCGGCGAGGTCAGCGATATCGTCAACGCCGTCATGTTCCTGGCGTCCAAGCGCTCGGACTTTACCACCGGTGACGCGATCAAGGTCGATGGAGGCTTCTCCAATATGATGGGCGACCTCACCGCCAAGCCCGGCGGCCGTCGAGCCTTTGCCGACAACTACCTCAAGAACAAGGGCGTCGAGCTTTGGTCCGACGAGTCCGGCGTCGCAAAGCCGACTGACCAGTAAACCAGCCTGACAGGGAGGCCCCGCGGACGTACCCGCCCCTCCCTGCGCATCGATTAGAAAGAGTCCAATGGCTTCCACCAACTCCAACAAGGGTCGCGCCGTCGTGCTTTCCGCCGCGTGCGTCACCATGTTCTTCATCAGCTCCATCGCGCTGTATTCCGTCGTGAGCAAGAACCTGCTCGCCGTCTACCCCGAGTGGTCCAGCGCTCTTACCTGGGCTTTCCCGGTCTTTCAGACCATCATGGCCGTGACGGGCATCTTCGCCGGCCGCATCTCCGATAAGATCGGCCCCCGCAACGTCGTGATCGCCGCCGCTGTGTGCTACGGCCTGGGCTGGTTCATGTCCGGCACCGTCACCGAACCGTGGCAGTTCTACCTGTGGTTTTCGCTCGTCGCCGCCATCGGCAACGGCCTGGGCTACAACCCCGCGCTCACCACGGGCCAAAAGTGGTTCATCGACAAGAAGGGCCTGGCCTCCGGCATCACCCTGGCCGCTTCGACCGCCGGCCCCGCCGTGCTGTCCCCGGTGCTCGCCTCGCTGCTCATCCCGAGCCTGGGCATCTTTGGCGCCCTTAAGGCGCTCGGCGTTATCTTCTTTGTGATGATCGCCGCCTCCGCCCTGTTCCTGAAGGCCCCCGAGGCCGGTTGGCTGCCCGAGGGTTTTGAGGCCCCCAAGGGTGGCGCACATGCCGGCACCTTCGGCGACCTCACCCCGGGCGAGATGGTCAAGACCCCGCGCTTCTGGGTCCTCATCATCACCTTCGCCTTTGCCGCCACCGCGGGCACCCTGCTCGTGGGCAAGGTTGCCTCCATCGCCGCCGTCCAGCTCTTCGCCGACCCCACGAGCGCCGCGGCCGTCGCCCTCGGCGGCGTGGTCGTCTCCGTCAACACCTGCGCCAACCTGGTCGGCCGCCTGTCCTTTGGTCAGATCATCGACAAGCTCGGCGCCTATAAGTCGCTGCTCATCAGCCTTGTCGTGACCATCGTCGCGCTCGTCATCATGTCGATGAGCTTTACGCAGAGCATGTTCTTTGTGGCGCTCGCCCTGCTCGGCTTTAGCTTTGGCGCCCTGCTCGTCATCTACCCGCCGCTCACCGGTGGCGCCTTCGGCACCAGCAACATCGGCGTCAACTACGGCATCATGTTCTTGGGCTACGCCGCTTCTACCTGGATTAGCCAGCCCATCACCGCCGTGCTGTATCACGCCGAGGCCGGCAGCGCCGCCTACCAGCAGTCCTTCTACGGCGCCATCGTGATCGCCGCCATCGCCGTCGTGCTCACCGTCTACATGAT
Organism: Collinsella sp. AF33-16; assembly: GCF_003475325.1. Lineage (GTDB taxonomy): Bacteria > Actinomycetota > Coriobacteriia > Coriobacteriales > Coriobacteriaceae > Collinsella. The sequence goes on from NZ_QRQC01000009.1 coordinate 36,197, forward strand.
GGTCTCCGACAGCAAGAAGAAGTCCGCCTAGTTCTACCGATGTGGCAAAGGGACAGTCCCTTTGCCACATTCCACCGGTCACCAGTATTAAGGAGTCGAAATGTCTGAGCTCAACCCCGTCCGCATTGCCGTTATCGGCGCCGGCGCCATGGGCCGCAACCACATCCGCTTTGTCACCGAGGAGCCCGAGGCCGAGCTCGTCGCCATCGCCGACGCCTTTGAGGGCGCCCGCGCCACGGCCGAGGCCGCCGGCGTGCCGTTTTACACCGATCCCGCTCAGATGATGGACGAGGTCAAGCCCGAGGCCGTCATCATCGCCACGCCCAACGACCTGCACCTGGGCGTTGCCCGCGAGGCTGTGAAGCGCAACATCGTGCCGCTGGTCGAAAAGCCGATCTCCAACGATCTCGAGGATGCCCAGGCCTTCGCCGCCGAGGCCGAGACCGCCGGCGTGCCCGTGCTCGTGGGTCAGCACCGTCGCCACAACCCCTTCGTCAACAAGGCCAAGGAGATCATCGAGTCCGGCGAGCTGGGCAAGCTCACCGTGTCGAGCTTCCACTACATGATCTATAAGAATGACGAGTACTTCGATGTCGAGTGGCGCCGCAAGAAGGGTGCCGGCCCGATTCTGGTCAACCTGGTGCACGACGTCGACCTGCTCCGTTACCTGCTGGGCGAGCCCGTTGCCGTCCAGGGTATGCAGTCCAGCGCCGCCCGCGGTTTTGAGACCGAGGACTCCGCCGTGGTCAACGTCCGTTTTGCCGATGGCGCGCTCGCGAGCATGACCATCTCCGACGCCACCGCCAGCCCCTGGAACTGGGAGGCGACCGCCCGCGAGGACCCGCAGTACCGCCCCTTCGACGCCGATGCCTACTTCATCGGCGGCACTAAAGGCGCCCTGTCGCTGCCCCGCCTGCACCAGTTCTCCTACGACGGCGCCTCCAACTGGCACAAGCCGCTGCAGATGGAGATCCCGGCCGTGGACCCGGCGCTGCCGCACAAGATGCAGCTCAAGCACTTTGTGAAGGTTGTCCGCCGCGAGGTCGAGCCCGTCGTGACCCCCGCCGATAACGTCAAGACGCTCACGCTTCTCAACGCCATCAAGGAGGCCGCCGAGACCGGCCAGCTCGTCGAGCTGTAATGCCCCAGGGCGGATCGCGGCAAACCCCCTACCGAGTCCCTCGGTCTGCCCTCGACAAGCCCCTCTTCTTTGCCCCGCGAGCAGCCTCCTGCCCACGGGGCTTTTTGCTACTTCGCTGACGATTTTTCTGAGACGGGGGCCTTTTGCACCTCAGCTTGATTCGTTCGCCACGAAATGGGCCTATCTACTACGTTTAACCGATCACCCTCAACCATGCCAAATTTCGCGAAATAAAAACCGCAGGTAAACAGCTTGCCGATTTTCGGTAAAACCAGGCACGGTCGACCCATACGGTTCAAACGTAGTAGATGGGTCGTTTTCGTGGCGCGGCTCCAAAACAGTCTTTTGGGACGGGTGGTATCCTTGGTAGCCCTGTGCCGCAAACGCACCTTAAACGCAAGGAGTCCCATGGATCTTATCGCCCAGCTCGCCCGCGAGCTCAACCTTAAGGTCGCCAACGTCGAGGCGGCCGTCAAGCTCATCGACGAGGGCAACACCATCCCCTTTATCTCGCGCTACCGCAAGGAAGCCACGGGCGGCATGGACGACGTCGCCCTGCGCGCACTCGACGAACGCCTGTCCTACCTGCGCAATCTTGAGCAGCGCAAAGAGGACGTCATCCTGCTCATCGATGCCCAGGGCAAACTCACGCCCGAGCTCGAACAGCAGATTCGCGAGGCCACGCAGCTCCAGCGTGTCGAGGACCTCTACAAACCCTACCGCAAAAAGCGCATGACCCGCGCGCAGAAGGCCCGAGAGGCGGGCCTGGAGCCGCTCGCCAATATGATCATTATGCAGGCCTCGGCCAAGGGCAGCGCGCTCGACGCCGCCGCAGCCTACGTCAACGAGGAGGCCGGCTTCGACACGCCCGAGAAGGCGCTCGCCGGCGCCGCCGACATCGTGGCCGAAACGGTGGCCGAGGACCCCGAGAACGTCGCCGACCTGCGCGCCTTTACGCAAAACACCGCCGACATCGTCGTCGAGGCCACCGACCCCGCCGAGAAGACCCCCTACGAGCCGTACTACAGCTATGATGAGCCGCTGCGCCGTATACCCAACCACCGCGTGCTGGCTATCGACCGCGGTGAGCGCGAGGGCAAGCTCCGCGTGCGCGTGAACGTCGACGGCGCCGCCGCCACGGCGCGCCTCGGCAGCCGCTGGCCCCGTCGCCAAGGCGTCTTCGCTCCCGTCTTTGACGCCGCCATCGCCGACGGCTACAAACGCCTTATGGCCCCCTCGTTGGAGCGCGAGGCCCGCGCCAAGCTCACCGTCCGCGCCCAGACCGAGGCCATCAACGTCTTTGCCAAGAATCTCGAGGGCCTGCTCTCGGCCCGCCCCGTCCGCGGCGCCCGCGTGCTCGCACTCGACCCGGGCTACCGCACCGGCTGCAAGGTCGCCGTCATGGACGAGACCGGCAAGCTACTCGACCACGGCGTGGTCTATCCCACCAAGCCGCGCCACGACGTCGCCGGCACCAAGTGCGAGCTCGCCCGCCTCGTCAAGAAGGACGACGTCAACACCATCGTCATTGGCAACGGCACCGCCAGCCGCGAGACCGAGGAAGTCGTCTCCGAATTCATCGCCGAGCAGGCGCCTGGACTGCGATACACCATCGTCAACGAGGCCGGCGCATCGGTGTACTCCGCCTCCGAGCTCGCCAGCCAGGAATATCCCGACCTGGACGTCACCGTGCGCGGCGCCATGAGTCTGGGCCGCCGTCTGCAGGACCCGCTGGCAGAGCTCGTCAAGATTCCGCCCCAGTCCATCGGCGTTGGCCAGTACCAACACGACCTTGACCAGGCCGAGCTTTCGCGCACCCTGGGCCACGTGGTGGAAGACGTCGTCAACCGCGTGGGCGTCGACGTCAACACCGCAAGCGCGAGCCTGCTGGGATACGTATCGGGCATTACGCCGAGCGTGGCCAAAAACATCGTGGCATACCGCGAGGAAAACGGCGCCTTTACCGATCGCCGCCAGCTCAAGAAGGTCCCCAAGCTGGGACCCAAGGCATATCTCAACGCTGCGGGCTTCCTGCGCATCAGCGGCGGCAAGAACCCGCTCGACGCAACAAGCGTCCACCCCGAGAGCTACGAGGTGGCCACGGCCGTCCTAGAATGCGCCGGCGTTAAAGCAAGCGAGCTCAGCCGCGGCGGCGTGCCCGACATCGAGCGCCGCCTGGGCAGCATCTCGGCGCTGGCAAGCGACCTGAACTGCGGCACCCTCACGCTCATCGACATCGTCAACGAGCTCAAGAAGCCCGGCCGCGACCCGCGCGACGACGCGCCCGAGGTGGTCTTTAGCCGCTCAGCACTTTCCATCGACGACCTGGAACCCGGCATGGAGCTCAAGGGCACGGTGCGCAACGTCGTCGACTTTGGCGCCTTCGTCGACGTGGGCGTGCACCAGGACGGCCTCGTGCACATCTCCAAGCTGGCCAACCGCTTTGTCAAGCACCCGAGCGACGTGGTGCGCGTCGGCGACACGGTCAAGGTATGGGTCGAGAAGGTCGATCGCGACCGCAAGAAGATCTCCCTCACCATGGTGCAGGGGAAATAAACCGCCAAAGCAAGGGTACCCCCTGTAGCAGCGTGCAAAATCGCGAGTATTCTGCAATTTCCGCCGCTCCGAACGCCCCTCAGAGGCAATAAAGTCACAAACAGCCCCCGTTTTAGCGTCGTCAGAGCCAAAACGGGGGCTGTTCCGTGCTTCAACCAGCAAGGTAAAAGCCTTTACCTTGCTGAATACTCTCAATTTTGCACGTCGCAGGCGGGGGTACCTTTGCCTACGGCAGGATATGGAAGCCGAGTGCTAACTTGCCGGCAAGCTCGTGTCGGCAGCCCCGGCCTTTCCTTTGCCTAGCGCGGCCCTCGCGAAGCGCGTGAGCGATAGGGAAAGGAAAGGCCGGGGCGAACAACCCGCGGCGCAGCCAGTGTTCGCGTTACGGCAAGATATGGAAGCCCAAAGCGGCGATATCCTTGGCAAAGCCACGCACGGTATCGAGCGAGACCTCGTACGGATCGCGACCGATGTTCTTGCGCTTGGCCAGGATGCCGTTGGGCACCGTGATGATCTGGCAACCGCAGGCCTGCGCCTGGTAAATGTTGATGAGCTCGCGCGTGGATGCCCACAGGACCTCGCAGCTGGGCTTGGCGGCGGCCTTCTTGACCGACTCCGTCATAAACGGAATGGGGTCGACACCGGTATCGGCGATACGGCCGGCAAAAAGCGAGATGATGGACGGCGTTTCGGCGTCAACGGCCTCGACCATCTCGTCGACCTGCGCGGGCGTAAAGATGGTGGTGACGTTGACCTTGATGCCGTCGGTGGAAAGCTTGCGCACCAGCTCGGCCGTGGACTCGCCCTTGGTGGTCACGCACGGAATCTTGACGTAGACGTTCTCGGCCCAGGTAGCGATCTCGCGGGCCTCGACCTCCATGGTCTCGACGTCGTCGGCAAAGACCTCAAACGAGACGGACACATCGGTGATGTGGGTCAGGACCTCCTTGGCAAACGCGCGGTAATCCGTCACGCCGCCCTTCTTCATAAGGGACGGGTTGGTCGTGAAACCCTGAACGTTGCCGTTCTCGTACATGTCGAGCATGCCCTCGAGGTTTGCACCGTCAGCGAACACCTTGATTGCCATCTGCCTGATTCCTTTCGCTTGCACACGGCCGGTAAACTGCTAAACACTTTACCTACGTTTATCAAGGCGTGAACTGCGGTTTTTTATCTTCTCGGCGAACGGTATAAACACCTCAGTATTTGGATTGATAAATCGATTGAGCATGCAAAAGCAAAGAGTCGCAGTTTGAGCAAACGTCAGAAGGCGAGATTCATTAGATGAGGCCGAAATGTTGCATCGCTGTGACGGTGCCATCGTGTGCGACATCGTCGGTCACGTAGTCGGCGACTGCCTTGACCTCGGGCATGGCGTTGCCCATGGCTACAGCCGTCTCGACGGCGGCGAGCATACCCAGATCGTTGCCGGAATCGCCAAAGCCAAAGGTGCGCGCGTTGCCGGTGCGACCCAGGTATTCCAGCGCTCGCGCCACGCCCACGCCCTTGTCGATGCCCTTGGGGCTCAGCTCGCGATTCTGACCACCGGTGTTGCACAGCTCAAACTCGCGCTCGATAAAGCCGTCATCGTTGGCTACGCGAGCCAGGTCGTACGCGTTAATGCGCACCTTGCCTACGCGCAAGCGGCCATCGATGCGCATCTGATCGGTGCCATGCACCACGCCGGCGCCTAGCAGAAATGACTGTTCGACACCAACTGGCTCAAGTGAATAGGTGGCACCGTTCGTCTCGAACAATGCCTCGCCGCCCGCCACAGTAATGCGACGCGCGAGCTCCTCAACAATGTCCTCGTCAATGCAGTCCTCGTGTGCCACGCGGCCCTCGACCTCGAGCGTGGCCCCCGCCATGGCAACGATACCCGCCGGGTTCAGCGCGCGCAGGCCATCGGCAATCAGCCACAAGGGGCGACCCGTGCAGATAAATGCCTGGTGACCCGCATTGCGCAGGCGACCAAATGCATCGACAACGGCCTTCGACGGATGGATTGCATTGAAGTCCTTATCGGTCATATCGTCGGGATCGAACGACGTCAGCGTGCCGTCCACGTCAAAAAAGAGCACAGCGGGTTCGGGACACGCATCAATCATATGGGTTCCTTTCGAGGATAAGGGCAAACGAAGCATCCATCATATAATGGAGCGACGCAACCAGAGAGGTCACCCATGGAATTTTACGCAAGCTGCCCCGAGGGCTTTGAGTCCGCACTCGCCGATGAGCTTAAACGCCTCGGGCTTTCGCATGTCCGCCGCCTGAAGGGCCGCGCTACATTTGAGGGCGAGCTCGAAGAAGGCTACCGCGCCTGCCTGTGGTCGCGCCTGGCCAGCCGCGTGTTTGTGGTGCTCGGGCGCTTTGGGGCACAGGATGCCGATGAGTTGTACGACAGCGTTTACGACATCGCCTGGGAGACCATCATCCGCCCCGGCGCCACCATCGCCATTACCGCCCGCGGCGTGACCGAGCAGCTGCGCAACACGCGCTTCTCGGCCCTGCGTGCCAAAGACGCGCTGTGCGACCGCCTGGCCGAGACCACGGGACGTCGCGCCGATGTCGATGCCGCCGACCCCGATGTTCACCTACTGCTTTCGCTGCGCCAGCGCCGCGCGAGCATAAGCCTAGACCTTTCGGGCGACCCGCTGTTCAAACGCCTGCCGCCCGCTGCGACTCGTGCCGGCGAGGGCGCACACGTGTTGCGCCCCGACTACGCCGCCCTGGTGCTGGCGCAGGTCGGCTGGACCGCACTATGCGAGCGCGAGCTGACGGCCGACGATTACGAGAACGAAGCCCTTCCCACGCTGATCGATGCCTCGTGCGCCGGCGGCGGCCTGCTGCTGGAGGCCGTGAACATTCTGACCGACCGCGCCCCGGGCGTCGCACGCGAGCGCTGGGGCTTTGAGGGCTGGCAGCTGCACGATGCCGCCCTGTGGGAGCAGCTGCTTGCCGAGGCGCGCGGGCGCGAGGCGGCGGCGCGCGAACGCCAGGCGCGCATCGTTGCCGTAGACATTGACCCTGCCGCCCGCAAGACCGCTGAGCGCATGGTCAAGTGTGCCGGCTACAAGCGCTTTGTCGATTTTTGCGCCGCCAAGTCCGCCACCGTGCTGGACCACGCAGGTGCCGTTGCCGGTGCCGCCCTGGTCGCGGACACGACCGAGACCCCGCTTTCGCTCATGCACGATGCCATGACGCTGGTCGGCGAGCTGCGCCGCGCGCCCGAGCTCGCTTCGGCACCGGTCGCCGCACTCACCCGCGATGGCCTTATGGCCCGTGCGCTCCATGCCGAGCCCGAGCGCTCGATCGCCGTCATGCCCAATAACGAGGAGGCGGCTCTTGAGGTTTGGCCCTCGCTCGATCATGCTGCCGCGGCATTCGAAGCTGCGACCAGCGCAGATGCCGAGGAGCAGACCGCAGATGCCCAAGGCGAAGCCGCCAACACCCCCATGCCCGAACCCGCCGCCACGCTCGATCTGGGCGACGGCAAGCCGCTGCCCGTGCTCATCCCCGAGTCTGAGCAGTTCGCCAACCGCCTGCGCAAGAACGCCCGCCTGCGTCGCAAATGGGCAAAGCGCGAGGGCGTGAGCTGCTACCGCGTCTACGATGCCGACCTGCCCGACTACTCCGCCGCCATCGACCTGTACGAGGGCTGCCCGCAGACGCCGGGCCGCTGGCTCGTCATCGCCGAATACGCCGCACCCAAGACCATCGATCCTGCGCTGGCCCAGGCCCGCATGCTCGACATCTTGGCCATCGCGCCGCGCATCCTGGATGTTCCGGCCGAGCACGTGCACGCCAAGGCCCGCATGCGTTCGCGCGGCGGCTCGCAGTACGGCAAGCAGGGCGCCGGCAAGGGCGGCCCGGGCGAGCGCGCCAACATCGCGCGCCGTCGCCTGCCGCTCATCGAGGAGGGCGGCCTTACCTTTGCCGTCAACTTTGACGACTATCTGGACGTGGGCATCTTCTTGGACCACCGCGTCACCCGCAACCTAGTGCGCGAGCACGCCAAGCAGGCGCGCCGCTTCCTCAACCTGTTTGCCTACACCGGCACTGCCACCTGCTATGCGGCAGACGGCGGCGTCGAGGAGACCGTGACGGTCGACCTCTCGAACACCTATCTGGACTGGGCCGAGCGCAATATGCGTCAGAACGGCTTTGTGGGCCCGCAGCATCACTTTGTGCGCGACGACGTGCTCGCCTGGATTCGCGACCAGCGTCAGACGCGCAACCGCTGGGACCTGATCTTTGTCGACCCGCCCACGTTTTCGAACTCGTCCAAGATGGGCCGCCGTACCTGGGATGTCCAGCGCGACCATGTTGAGCTTTTGGCCGGCGTGTCGCGCCTGCTCGCACAGGGCGGTCATGCCATCTTTAGCTGCAATCTGCGCGGCTTCCGCCCCGAGACGCGCAAGCTCGCGCGCGCGGGCGTTGTGCTGGAGGACATTACGGCGCAGACCATCCCCGAGGACTTCGCACGCAACCAAAAGGTGCACCATTGCTATATCGTGCGCCGCCTGCCCATCGAGGACGCCATGGCCGAAGCCGGCTTTAGCGCCGAGGAGATTACCGAGCGAACCGAGGAACTGCGCAACCCCGACGCCCGCAAGCCTCGTGCAACGGCGCCCGCGCACGCGCAGGCCGGAGACCGAGGGCCGCGCGGCGACGGCAAGCCCGCCTGCGCAGGTAAGCCCAAAAAGAAGAAGTTCTACGCCAGCAAGCCCAAGGGCAAATAACAAAGTTGCGGTGGAATACGGACTGTTTTGCCTGGAATTAGGCAAATTTAGACCGTATTTCAACGCAATTCATATTGGGATGGCGGATGCCGACCTATCCCTGGGTGACCAGTCGGTAACCGATGCCCACGTGCGTTTGGATATAGCGCGGATGCGCGGGGTCGGACTCGATCTTCTTGCGCAGCGTGCCCATAAAGACACGCAGGCTCGCCAGGTCGCTCTTAGTTGCCGTGCCCCAAATCTCGTGCAGGATAAACTGGTGCGTCAGCACCTTGTCGGCGTTATGCGCCAGCAGGCACAGGAGCTTGTACTCGATCGGCGTCAAATGCAGTTCCTCGCCATCCATCGTGGCGATGCCGGCATCAAAATCGATATGCAACTCGCCGGTATCGAACGAGCCCTCGGAGGCAACGCCGCCCGTTTGCGCATACGAAAGACGCCTGAGCGTCGTGCGAATGCGCGCGAGCAGCTCCTCGACCGAAAACGGCTTAGTCAGGTAGTCATCGGCGCCGGCATCGAGCGCTCGGATCTTGTCCGCGTCCTCGCTGCGCGCCGAAACCACGATGATCGGCATGCCCGACCACGCGCGCACCGACTCCACCACCTTGACGCCGTCCATATCGGGCAGGCCCAGATCGAGCAGCACAATGCTCGGCGCCTGCGACGAAGCGGCGGCGATGGCGGCGTGGGCGGTCTCCACAGCCATATGGCGCAAACCGTGCGCCTCGAGCGCGGCGACGATAAGGTTGCGGACGGCGGGATCGTCCTCAACGACCAAGATGAGCGGTTTCACGGCAGAGTTCGGCACAGCGCTACTCCTTATCAAACGAAACGTCGGCGGCGGGAAGCTCAATCGTAAAGACCGAACCGTGAGGGTCCGCCGCGGTAACCTCTATGCTACCGCCATGTGCCAGCGCAATGGAGCGGCAGAGCGAAAGCCCCAAGCCCACACTGCGGCAGCTGTCGGCCAGGCCATGGTTGGCGGTGTAGAACGACTCAAAGATTCGCTCGCGGTCCTCGGGCGCAATGCCCGGGCCATCATCAGCAACCGAGCACGCCACGCATCCATCATGGACGCCAATCGAGATTACGATATGCGAGCCCGCAGGCGTATAGGCGATGGCGTTGTTCACCAGATTGACCACCAGCTGCACCATCAGGCGCGCGTCGACGTTGACAAGCGCCGGCTCATCGCACGCCACCACCTTAAGGTCGTGCTCGCGCACGGCCGGGTTTACGTGGCGCAGCGCCTCCTCGACGATATCGTCCATGAGCTCGAGCGTAGTCGACAGATGCATGCCGTCGCCCTCAAGCTTGGTGATGGCGAGCAGGTTCTCGACGGTGGCATTGAGCCATTGCGCGTCCGAGCGAATGGATAGGAGCATGCCGCGGCGTGTCTGGTCGTCGAGCACGGCCGTGCCGGTCGAGCCCTGGTCGAGCAACACGTCGGCATTGCCCGAAATACTGGTGAGCGGCGTACGCAGATCGTGCGAAATGGAGCGCAGCAGGTTGGCGCGCAGCTGCTCGTTTTTGGCGAGCACCGCCGCCTCCTCGCGGGCCTCCATGGCGCGGGCGCGATCGAGCGCCAGCTCGCCTTCGCTCACGATGGCATCGGCAAGTGTCCGCTCCTCATGCGTCAGCACGTCGGACTCGGCAACGACAGCCAGCACGCCCACCACCGAGGCGGGGTCGCCCGAGCGGACGAAGCCGTCGCCCGTGCGAACCGTCAGGTAGATGCCATAAAACGCCGAGCCGCCATAGGTGGCATCGAGTGGCGTTCCCACATAGGCGGACGCCGAGAGCCGCGGCGGCATCTGCGGCGCCAGTTCATGCACCGGCGCGGCATCGCCCACGGCCGTGTATGTCGCACGCGGCAGTAGGTCATCGCCCTCGGCGTCGGCGCTGTACCACACGACCGGACAGCCCGAAAGACGCGCCAGCTGCGTTGCCATGGCATGGACAATCTGCTGCTGATCGGCGCACCGCTGCAGCATGCGGTTGGTCTCGAGCACCATATGCGTGCGGCGGTCGCTGGCGGCAGCCTGTGCCAAGGCACGGCGCAGGGCCAACGCAATCGAGCTCGACACAAGCGAGACCACAAACATGATGAAGAACATGCCGGGATAGACGCGGTCGATAAACGACAGCGAGTAGCGCGGGCCGACAAACAAGAAGTTGTAGAGCGCCACGGCGGCAGCCGAGCTCAGCAAGCAATACAGGCGACTCCAGGTAAAGAATGCGCACAGCTGAACGGCAAACACATAGACGATCATGATGCTCGGCGCGAGACCCGGATGGTCGAGCAGCGCGCCCACAATCGTCGCTGCGACCAGCAGCCCCGCCGATACGCAGGCGTCATACAGAGGAGTGCGACGCGTCAGCGTTGTACGCCGCCACCAAGAGTTCTCGGCAATATCGCCGTCCGCACGGACGTCCATCAGCGCCCCGCCCCTCTCTCAAAAACAAAAACCACCACAAAGGGACAGGCACCTTTGTGGTGGTTTCCCTTGTGGTGGCTCCAAGTGTAAAGCCTTTGCAACCTGCGGTCGTTAGACAAACAGCACGTGCGCAAGCAGCGCGCAAACGCACGCCGCGACAAGCAGCGTCACCACGATCGAGATCACGCGGTCGGCCATGTCCATGTTGGCACGATTCGTAAAGAACCGATCTTCGGCGGCGTCGACGCGCGCCTCACGCACCATTTCGACCACCGCCTCGCGGCCATCGAGCGCCTTTGTATCCATGTTTGCCTCCCCGGCCTCAATCTTGTCCATCGAAAACCAACTCCATGCAGCCCGTCGGCGCCTACGGACGCTCGTCGGGAGCCAGGCGCTGCATCTTGCTCACGGCCTTAAACTTGGTGAACAGCGGCACGTACTCAAAGCTCACGTTGGAGTTCTCCAGGCCGTACCAGCGCGCAGGCGTGCCGGCGGCGCGGCGGATGATGTACTTGAGCGTGATGGCCGTACGCTCGCTGGGCTCCACGTCGCTTTCGGGCGCCAGCAGCTTGCGGATCATGACGAACTTAAACGTACCGATGTTGCCCGGGTCCTTGTAGACCGAGTAGTCATGCGTCTGCGCCGGCAGCTCGCCGCTGGCAGCCAGGTCCTGAACAACCTGGCGCAGGTAAGCATTGACGCGCTGGTTGATCTTATAGCCCAGGTACAGATGCACGCGGAATACGTAGTCGGTGCCGAACGTCTCGACCGAGTAGGCAAAGGTATGCGGCTCCTCCATGGTCTCGACATTCACGAACCACCAGGCGCGAGCGCGCTTGGGGTGCTTGTCCAAAATCGAGTAGACGATATCGCGGTCGATATAGTCGGTGTTGGTGTCCTTGGTCAGGTACACGATGTTGTCGCTCATGAGCTCGTAGCGATCGTCGTCGCGCAGGCGTTTGAGCTGCGGCAGATAGCTGCGCAGCGGCAGCAGCGTAAACTGACGTTGCTCGACCGCCGTACCGTTGTACCAGCACACCATAATGCCCATGATGAGTGCAGCCATAAGGATGGTGAAGTAGCCGCCGTGGAAGAACTTGGTGAGCGAGCTCACAAAGAAGAAACCCTCGAGCAAAAGGAAGAAGGCAGCAAAGATCCACGGCGCGACCTTGAGATTGCGCTCCACGTGCAGATAGAAGAAGAGCAGCATTGTCGTGCACATCATGGTCAGGGTAATGGCCAGGCCGTACGCGGCCTCCATGTGCGCCGAGTTCTGGAACAGCAGCACCACGACGACGCAGCCCACGAGCATGACGTTGTTGACCATGGGGATGTAGAGCTGGCCCTTGGTCTCGGCAGGATAGAAGACCTGCATATGCGGCATGAGGTCCAGGCGGCTGGCCTCGGACACCAGCGAGAATGCGCCGGTGATGAGCGCCTGCGAGGCGATGATGGCCGCGACGGTGGAAAGGCCGACGGCAAAGGGGCGCAGACCCGGGGCGAGCATCTGGTAGAAGGGGTTGAGGTCGGCGATACCCATGAGCTCCGGGTTGCCGGCGTTGTTGATAAGCCACGCGCCCTGGCCCATGTAGGACAGCAGCAGGCAGCACTTAACGAACGGCCAGGTGGCGTAGATGTTGCCGCGGCCCACATGGCCCATGTCGGAGTAGAGCGCCTCGGCACCGGTGGTGGCAAGGAAGCAGCTGCCCAGAATCATGATGCCCGCGTGGTTGTTGGGGCTCAGCAGAAAAGCGATGCCACGCAACGGGTTGAGGCACAGCAGCACCGCGGGATACTGGCAGACAAAGAACAGGCCCGTGCCGCCCAGGAACAAAAACCACAGCGTCATGATGGGGCCGAAGGCGTGACCGATCTTGGCCGTGCCGATGCGCTGCACCAAGAAGAGCGCGATGATGATGGCAAGCGTGATGGCGACGACACGACCCTGGTCGTCACCGAGCACGGCATGGACCGCCGGGATGGTGCGCAGGCCCTCGATGGCCGTGGTGACGGTAACGGCAGGCGTCAGGATGCCGTCGGCGAGGAGCGCCGCGCCGCCCAGCATGGCGGGGATGATGAGCCACTTGCCGCAGCGCTTGACCAGGCTGTACAGGGCAAAGATGCCGCCCTCGCCGTGGTTGTCGGCACGCAGCGAGATCAGCACGTACTTGACGGTCGTCAGCAACGTGACCGTCCACACGACAAGGGAGAGCGCGCCGAGCACGAACTCCTGCGTGACGCTTCCGATGCCGCCGTTGCCAGCAACGAGCGCCTTGGTTACATACATGGGGCTGGTGCCGATATCGCCATACACCACGCCCAGCGTGACGAGCATCGCCGAGATGCTCACAGGAATCGCAGCGTGCGAGGCTACTTCCTTTGCCTTTTGTTCCATAAGCCGGTTTCCTCCCAATTTTAACGTTCGACGGGATTATAGGTAATCAGCCCATATTTTAATGGCACCGTTTTCCCAGCTAGATAAACATTTATGCGGCCTTTAGGCCACCGCGGCGATATGGAATGTGACAAAGGGACGCCCCTTTGTCACATTCGTCATTTGCCGAGCCAGTTTTTGAACCACCACTCCATGGAGCGGCTCATCTCGGTCATAAAGGGACTGGTGTGCTTGCGTGTGTAGATATCCACCACGCGCTCGCCCACCTCGCGGGCGTGCGGGCGAAACATCGCATCCATCTCGGCCACCTGCGCATCCATCGTCGCGGCGTCGGCGCGACAATAACGCTCCTCGTGCACCAGGTTCACCACGGGATGCGCGATTGCCGGGCGCTCCTTACGGGGCGTGCCGATGATGAGCATCGACAGCGGCATGGTATAGGCAGGCAAGTCCAGCAGTGCGGCAACTTCCTCGGCGTTCTCGACGATATCGCCGATATAGCAGCTCCCCAGCCCCAGGGCCTCGGCGGCAACCACGGCGTTTTGGGCGGCGATCACGGCGTCCTGGGCCGCGATGGCAAAGTCGCCCAAACCCGGCGCGCGGCGAGGTGCCTTGCCCGTGCGCTCGACAAACTCGGGCTCAAAGCAACCCACATGCTCAAACAGATCGATCCACTTGGCATAGTCGACTACAAATATGAGTGCCCAGGGCGCCTTGGCGATCATGGGCTGATGATCGCACAGGTCGGCCAGGCGGTCCAGCGTAGCCTGCTCGCGAATGCTCACGATGGAATACATCATCATGGCACCCGCCGACGGTGCGCGACTCGCCGCATGCAGGATCGCCGCCCGCTGCTCATCGGTCACCGCTACGGGACGGTCGTCGTCATCACGCGCGAAGGCACGCGTGGAGGAACGGTGCTCCAAAATGTCCAGTACCGCGTTGCCCGTAGTCTCGACCGGATAGCCGTACGTATCCACGCCCGCAGCTCCGTCGCCGCCCATGTCCGCCTCGCAAACCTGCTCGCTCATCGCCCTACCCTCGCCATTTCTTTAAGAAGCCTTTACGTTTCCGTGTAATTCCCGTCCATTATCGCGCAGGTCGCCACTACATTGCGCCACACCGTCACACGCGCGCGTTAATATGGCTGGTTGTTATGCGCAGCCACCAATCGCTGCGCATATCTTGGTAACAATCGGGTAAATCCCCGCTTTCGTAGGTTTTAGTTTGTGAGGAGTCTCAGCATGTTCGCTGCCGCCATCTCGCTCGTCGGTCTTGCGGCGACCGTCTACCTTGTCTTGCGCGAGGCCAAGGCCATTTGCGCAAAGTCGGGCACCGTTGCTAAAAGCGCTCTTGGGTGGAGCGTCGCCTTCGGCCTGTTCCAGCTCTTTTTGACCGTCTGGGGCGCTATTGGCCTCGTCGCCCAAAACGAGCCGCTCGCCTTTGTGATGCTCATCCTGACCAACGCCATCCTCACCGGCTGCGCTTGGGCCAGCATCGCCCGCGACCGCATCGCCCCGCGCGTCTTTGCGTTCGCCGCGCCCGACGCCCCCGCTCCCACCGGCAAGCTCGCCCGTCTGCGCGGCGCCTTTGTGGGCAAATCGCTCGTCGCCGCCGTCCTGTGCCTGCTGCTCGCCGGCGTCTTTGCGCTGCTGGGCATGGAGGTCTCGTCCAACCACGACTTTACCTGGGTCTACCCCCTGTGCATCCTGCTCGAGTGGGCCATCATCACCACGCTCATAGTCGGCCTGTTCTTCCTGTTCCAGCGCCACGGCGCGGCTCCCGCGGTCCTGGCCTTTGCCCTCTTTGTCCTGGGCATTGCCGAGTTCTTTGTCATCACGTTTAAATCCATGCCCATCCAGCCGGGCGACCTTTCGGCCATCTCCACCGCCGCCGCAGTCGCCGGCAACGGCTACACCTTCTCCATCTCGCTGTTCTGCGTGCTGTCCATGGGCTTTACCGCCATCGCCATGCTGCTATGCGAGTACGCCGGCCTGGTGGCACCGCACCGTCAAAAGGGTGCCGCCAACGCCAAGCGCATGCTGCTCATCAACCTGCTCGTGGCGGTGCTGTGCCTGGGCGGCGTGACCGCGCATGTCACGCTCATCGACTACTACAACACCCTCGGCATCACCGTCTACACCTGGCGCCCGCTCGAGAGCTACTGGCGCGAGGGCTATCTACCTGCCTTTATTAGTGCAGCACAGTCCATCAAGCCGCCCAAACCCGCCGACTACTCCGTCGACGACGCCAAGGCCACGCTCAAAAAGTACGCCAAGGCCTACGACAAGTCCGATGCCGCCAAGAGTGACGAGCGCACCGCCGCAAAGGAGCAATTCGACAGCGAGAAGCCCACGGTCATCGCCATCATGAACGAGACCTTCTCGGATCTGTCCATCTACCAGAACATGCGCGCCGGCTACGAGGGCCCGCAGTACTTTAAGAACCTGTCCAACTGCCTCAGCCGCGGCAAGCTCTATGTGAGCGCCTACGGCGGCGGTACCGCCAATACCGAGTTTGAGTTTATGACCGGCAACTCCATGGCCAACCTGGGCTCGGGCGTGTACCCCTACACCATCTACAACATGGAGACGACCGGGAACCTGGCAGAGCAGTTCAAATCGCTCGGATATTCCACCACGGCCATGCACCCCAACCACGCGACCAACTGGAACCGCGAGAACGTCTACAAGGACTTTGGCTTTGACCAGTTCCTGTCCATCAACGATTTCCAAGGCGCCGATACCCTGCGCGGCATGGTGACCGACCAGGCAACCTACGACAAGATTCTTGAGCTGCTCGACCAGAACGCCGATCCGCAGTTTATCTTCGATGTGACCATGCAGAACCACTCGGGCTACGACACGGGTCTGCTGCCGGTCGACAAGCAGATGCACCTGAACATCGACACGACCGACCTGGACGCTAAGACCGTCGAGGACGGCACGCTCTCCGATGTTGACGAGTACGTCTCGTGCATCGAGCAGTCTGATCAGGCGCTGCGCTACTTCCTTAACGCCTTAAGCAAGCTCGACCGCAAGGTGGTCGTGGTGTTCTGGGGCGACCATCAGCCGTTCTTCCCGTCCAAGTTCAATGACGAGTGGTTTACCAACGAGGACGACGCCACGCACCAGGAGCGTCTGTGGCAGACCGACTACATCATCTGGGCCAACTACGACGTTGCCGGCTGCGACCAGACAAGCGAGGTCGACGACTTGTCCACCAACTACCTGTCCACGCAGCTTATGCAGTTGATCGGCGCACCGCTGTCCGACTACCAGAAGGCGCACATGACGCTGCGCAAGTCGCTGCCCGCCATCAACTCGGTCGGCTACGAGGACGCCAGCCTGCGCTGGGCGCTCTCCTCCAACGTCACCGGTGACGACGCCGCTGCCGCAGCCGCCACCAAGGCGCGCGAGGATTACGCCAAGATGCAGTATTACGAGATGTTCCGCGACGGCAAGAACGTGTATACCGGGCACTTCCAGACCGAGGCCAACGAGACCGACCCCAACCTGGCACCGGGCACGACGAAGATCAAGTAGCGGGTCGCTCATAACTGAAACGTCTGTCCGGGCGGAGGCATATAAGGTTCCCTGCTCGGACAGTCCTGCGCAAGACGGAGGCCACATTAAGTGGCCTCCTTTGCGTGCGGAACTCGCGATGAACCTTATATGCCTCCGCCCGGACAGACGCCTTGTTGTTGGAGCACGGCTTGTCATGGGGGTATCCGCTGAACATATATAAGTTGAAGGCCACATTAAGTGGCCTTCTTTGTATTCGGAAAGTGTGTCCCGGAATCTGCCTTCGGAATGGGACGCAGTTTCCGCTTGAGGGCCTGTTGGGAAAGCGCATCCCACTTCAAGAGTAAATTCCGGGTCGCACTTTCCGCTAAGGCTCTCAACCGGAAAGTGCATCCCATTCCAAGCCTTAATTCCGGGACATAGTTTCCGGACAAGACATCAACCGGAAAGTGGGGACCACTCTGAGCGCCGATTCTGGGACACACTTTCCGAAACACCGCCCATCCGGAAAGCCCGTCCCGCTCTGAATACATCCGGGCATGGAATATCCGCTTATTAGGCCTTCCGTCAATAAAGGGGCGCCCTCCCGAGCGGCGGGCTCGAAGTTCATCGCGAGTTCCGCACGCAAAGAAGGCCACTTAATGTGGCCTTCGTCTTGCGCAGGACTGTAGAGCAGGGAACTTCGTGCCCGCCGCCCGGGAGGGCGTTGCGTTTAGAAGATGAACCTAGCGCTTATCCCTCCGGGACAAAAGAAGTGCGGCTATAAATGCGATGATTGCAAGTGTCAGCAACACCAAAAGCAACGTGAGCGTGTTGTCGCCCGTTGCCGCCAGACCAAGCAAGCCGGGCTTCTTGCTGTCAGCAGACTGCACGGGAATCTTCTCGCCATCGTCCTCGGCGGTAATCTCCCAGCGAATGGTCTTGTTTGCGTCGGCAACCTCGTTGCCCACCGATGTCGGAACGTTTAGCTGCAAATTAAGCACCGTGCTGCCATCGCTCGTAAACGTGGCGATTTGCGTGGGATAAGCGAACGCGCTGCCCGGTGTTCCTGTCTGGAGCCAACCTGCAGAGCCATCGCCCGCCGACGCCGTTAGGGTAATGGGCGACAGCAGGCGTGCCGTCTCGTGATCGACAACGGCACGCACAAACACGCGCACCTGGGACTTTACGCCCGTGGCACGAATCTCTATCTGCTGATCACGCACATCGCCAGGCATCAGATCTTTAAAGGCCAAAAACAGATCGGGCTCCCCCGAGGAGTCCGTCGCCCCCGAGACCGTCAGCTGACGCGCATTTCCGTCATAGGCAATCGCGGGAGTATCGGCAAACGCACGGGCGGGAACAGCGAGCGCGACCACGCAGAAAATGGCCGCGACCATGCAACGCAAGGAGCGCGCAACACCTTTACGAATCGGGAACGCCATACTTACGCACCTCCATGCGGCGGCACCAGCACGTCATTCTCGACCGAGCAACCCCATGCGTCGTGCACGGCCTCATCGGGCGTCGCCTGGACCGCCTGAGTGGAGATATCCACGACAAGATTGCGACCTTCGGTTGCCTTGAGCTCGGTAACCCTATTAATGAGCACGCCGGTTTCCGCGCCGGGAGCGACGGGCGACGTCCAGTAATAGAACCCGTCGCTCGCCTTAACCCAGTTATAAGCCGAGTTCGCGCCCGAGGCATCAGCCACGCTCCACGCAATCTCGTAATCCGCCTCACCCTTCGGCTCCTCCTTCGGCTCATCCCACAGGCGTGCGCCATCCTGGTCCTGCCAGTAGATATCCACTGCAGCACGAATATAGGCGGGCGCGGTACCCGTGTTCTTCGCCTTGACATCGCTTTTCACTTTGCCGTTGAGCGTTTCCTGAACCGATGGCGTCACCGACCCGATGCCGAACTGGTTGACCAGCACGCCCGTAACCGAAAGCCAGGCCAACGTGCCTGCCGTACCGGCCAGGAGGATAACCCCCACCAGCAAGGCGATGATGCGCTTGCGCTTGGACATGCTAATCCTCCTTCTTTGCTACGTTGCCGTTGCTCCAAACGTTATGGGCACGATTGCTGCCGTCGATCCATTTGTCGTTCACACGCGTGTTCGTGCAGGTGAACGTGGCATCGTTCGCGCTCGATGCAGCGGAGATAGTCGCCTGCGCCTTATCGCCCGGCTGCTTGCCAGGGACGCCGATCTGGCTGCTGTAGCGCCATGCCCACGCTGAATCCTCCTCGACGGTGTAGATACCCGCCGGGACCGCAAGCTCGATAGCGCCGGAGTACCAGGCGGAACCGTCCTTCAGCTGCGCATCCGATGACACCGTTACCTCAACCGTGCGCTCCTCCAAGGCGTTGCCGTCCATGCCGGCCCGGGAAACCTTGAAGCGGAACGTCTTGCCCTTCGCCCAGCTATCCTGGGTTTGCTTGACGATCTTGAGCGTATGCGTAGCGGCGAAATCGAACACCGCATTGCCATCGCTCTGAGTGCCGTCGCCCGTGAGCTTGTAGTCCAAACGATTCGTCAGCTCAAACGAGCCCTCGCCTGAACCCGAACTGTAAAGCGAGACATACTTCCCGTTGACAGGCGCAGGAGTCTGGCCAGGAAGACCATAGCCCACGCGGTCAACGTGCACCGTCAGTTGCGTGCCCATGAAGGGCTTTGCAAAGCAAGCCTTGAACGGCGCCTTATCGCTCTTGTCATCTATCGTGTTCGCGGCATTGGGATCAAGCAACCACTTGAGCTGCCCGGTCACATTCTTAGGGCTCGCATCGTCCGATGTGTCGTTAGCGACGACCTTATACGTCACCGGATACAAATCCATGTTGGCTGTAACCGGTTTACCCTTGAAGTCGCTCCACGCCACAGCTTTGTCGCCATTAACCCACTGCCACTCCAAGAACAACTCCTTCAAGCTGCTATCCGCTCGCTCGCCCAGGAATGCGACGATTGCGGAGTAGGCTTCGGGATCGTAGGCCACTTCCTTTGGCTCCATGACGGGTTCACCCTTGTCGTCATAGACCGGGTTGCCGTTCTCGTCCATCTTGGGCACCTTAACTGTCTGAACAAAGCCGGCATTGCCATCCTGGCCACGCAGAACACTCGTATCGTTCGGGTCTACCGTAGCGGTGTAGATGACGTTGCCTTCGGTGTCGTGATAGCGCACTTTAAGCGGCGTCTTCTTGTACACCGCAGTGTAGGTCACGCTCTCAAAGGGCTCGCTGCCCTCGAGGGGATACTTCTCATCGTCAGTCATCAGGGTGTACTGCCCGTCATTGACATAATCGCGCGACCAGCCGACAAAGTCGTACTTGGTGCCGTCAGTGCCCTCAACCTCCTCGGCGGCCTTGACCTCAAGAGAAATCTGGTCGCCGGAATCAGTGCGGCCGAGGCTACGGACAAGATCGGGATTCGCAAGTTTAGAGTCAATGTTCGATTGAACGGTAACCAGGCTGGGACGGTAGACCGGGTACAGCTCCATGGGGGCCTTGACCACGGTAGAAGCACTCACCATACGGATGCCCTCTGACCAAGCGACATAGCCCTTGCCAGGTGCCGGCTCGGCTTCCGTCCAGCCCACGAAGACGTTGAACTTGCCTGTATCCGCATCGATAGTGCTGACGTCATAAGTAGGCTTCGGGATGCCGCCATTAAGGTTGCCGAGCATATCGTCTTGCTGAGCAACTTTGCCGTCCACATCCGTGGCATTGAGGTGGTACACAACCGCCAACGGCGAATAGTACGCCACGAATGTATAGGCTCCGCCAGGTTCCACCGGATAAGAGCAAGTACCATGCTCCACATCGTAGGGAAGCGTCTTGATCTCGCCGTTCGGAAGCTCGATCTCAACCTTCTGCAACTTATACAGCTCACCGCCTGCTTTATAAACCGGCGTCGTAACGTCAGGGGTCACCGTTGCCGTAGCAGGATTGGTGTCCGCGTTGATAACGGGAGCGATGTTGTAGCTAGGCACATTGACCTTGTCCGTACCCTCAAAACCTGCGCGATGCAGGTTGGTGGTGTAGCTGACGTCGTACTTTGCGTAGACGGGATAGGCATCCTGCCACTGGGTGACCTTGGACTCGTCGGTCGCCAGATACGGCTCTGCCTTATCCGGATCACTCGTCACATAGGAGTCGCCGGCGACGTCGTAGATATACTTCCAGACGTCAGAATCCTTCTGAACCTCGGCGGTCGAAATCCAGCCCAGGAACTTATAGCCAGGCACGGCCATGTCGGCATCGGTCGGAGAGGCTTCGAGTGTCAGACTGGGATTGACGTCACCATCCTTTCCGTCGTAGGGCCTTGTATTAACCGTCCTATCCTTATAGAGATGCGGATAGCAATACAGGAACGTCGGATCTTTACCTTCCGCCGTTTTCTGCTGAAGCAAGTTGCTTTCATAGCGTCGAGTAGCAGCCTGCTTTACGTTGCCATCCTTGTCATAGAAGTTGACGTCCGTGGTCACCATGGCGCGGACATAATATTGCTCTGTCGTTAAAACAGCACTCGAAAAAGGATTCTCTATATACGTCCAAGAACCGTCGTCGGGTCTTTCGAGCGTCCAAAAACTGAAGTGGTACCTATCATGTGCGGGGGAAAATTGAACTTTAATACTTGACGCTTTCCACTCATCACTCAGTTTACCGGCTCCTGGAAAATCAGTGTCGGCAATCATATCCTTGATAGTATTTGCGCCAGTGTCGTTACGCACATTATGCGAGTAGGCGTTAATAGGCGCAACGATTCGCGTCGCATCAGAGAGAACCGTAGTGCACTTATCCGCTGGATTCTTATCATCGTGTAACACGTGAGCGGAATCATCCGTACCAGCACCCCAATGGACAATGTTTTCACGAACATATGTCGCGCCAACGTTTTCCTCAAAGGGCGACTTGTACTTATTCCAAACCGAGCAGAGGAGCTTGCTGTCCGTTAGACCGCTATTTGTGAATGCCCGGATGTAGTAATCCACGCGGTACTCAAAGCGTGCGGTATAGGTATGCGGAACGGTCAGGTCCACATTGCCGGGAAGCTTGTAGCTCGGATCGCGGCTCACGCGAACATCAACCGGGGATCCATCGGCAGCCTGCTTGTTTTCATACCAACCCAGGAAACGATAGCCGTCGGGCAGCTGGCCCTCCTCGGATATAGCTTTACCGGATACGTCGAGCACCTGTACGGTATACGCGCTTGTGCCATCTTCTGCAGTCTCAACCTTAACGTCAGTTTTGCCCACACCGTCGCGCCGAGTCTGATCGTCGGTTGCATCCTGCTCATTGCCCTCAAACACCGTCATGATGTTCGACACATAGTCGGTGTACACCGGATAAAAATCGGTAGGGCCAAGCACAGTGATCTCGGTGCCGGCAGGATAGAACGCACCGGCGTTTTTTAACTCGGCAAGCTCAGGCGAGGTGATGGCCGCGTAACCGCCATGCATCCCGGCCTCGCCACTCGGCTGCGTCGTCCAACCGATAAAGGTGGCGCTGGCAGAAAGAGTGCCGCGGTCCGCAGGGGCAGCCGGCGTTAAACCGACGCCATAGCGGTACCAGTCCGTCGACTTGTCGTGCTCCTCGCCGCTCTGCCACGCGAGCGTCTCGCCCTTGACGTTATAGAACAGTACCTGCGCCTCGTACGAAGCAATAAACAGGTCGTTGCCCTTAAAGGCCTCGGCCCCCTTCGCGTTATCGGCGGTATAGCTCGACGTTATCTCGTGCGCTTCGTTCTTCTGGACCTGCTTGCCAGCCTTAACGGCATCGGCATCGGTCTTGCCGTTAAACCAGGCGTTATCGGCATCGATACGGTTCACATTGACTCCGGGCTCACGGAACCAGCCCATAAAGCGGTAGCCGCCGTTGGCCTCGGTCAAACCCTCTGGCTTTGCGGAGGTATCCTGCTTAAACGTTACCGATGTATCGCCCTGGGCCAGGCCTTGGGCCGTTCCCGCCAGCACGGCGCTCACGGCAAAGGCGTACGGATCCGAGGTCGCCTGGTCTTTGCCAAGTTTGGTCTTCTCGATTGTCGCGGTGCCCGCACCGGGAAAATCGATCGTCGCCTTAACGCTTTGGCCATGCACGGGAATTTTCAGCTTGTAATCCATCGCCCACTCATTGGGGTGCGGGGCACCCAGGGCCTTGTCGTTAGCGGTCGAGCGCATGGTGCCGGCACAGAAGTCGTAGTCGTGCTCTTCCCACAGCTCGCGCGTGGTGTAGCGTTCGTCATCCCACGGACCATAGCCATCGCCCTTGATGATGCCGTCGCCGCCAAACGAGGGGATTTTCTTTTTGGCAGGGTTGCCCTGGCTGCTGCCGTTTAGGCTCACGCTCGGCTTAAAGTAGCATTCGGTAACCGTGGCGTCACCCTTGTTGGCGCGCGCAGCAATACCGCCCAGGTTCACATCGTTTTGAATGATGGGGATCACGGCGATGGGATTATACTGACGCGAGCTCAAGTCACCCGCAAAATGGCTTCGGACGAGCTCGTTGCCCTTTTCGGTTAGAATACGACCCGCCAAGCCACCCGTCCACGCGCGCGTCACGGCGACGACGCCCACGTACGACGCGGCATAGCTGTAGCACTGCGCCGTCGAGAAGCAGTCGATAATCTTGGCGTCACCCGCCATACAGCCCACAAAACCCGAGGCATACACGTTGTTGCCGCCCAGGGCGCCAATGGCCACGTCGTACTTATTGGTGACGTCGGTCATGCCCTTCTCGGCAATCGAGCCGTCGTCCTTACGCGTCGGCGTCACGCGGCAGTACTCGATAGTCGAGTTCTTAACGTAGCCGGCAAACGCCGCCATATACAGACCCTCACCGCCGAGCGCCTGCACGCCCGAGGTCGTATTGTTGACGGCACGGCCGCCACGGACCTCGCAGTTGTAGAGGGTGCAGCCGTCGAGCTCGCCGACGATGAGACCGCCCTCAAAGCCTGCGTTGGTAATGAGGTTGAGAGCATTGTTGGCGCAGGTCACGTGCAGCGTGCTCTCCATGACCATAACGTTTTCGAAGCGCGTATTGACGGCCTTGCCCACGATAATGCCACCGCGGAAGTCCGCCCACACGTTGGCGTCCTTGACCAGGAAGTTTTTGATGGTGGCACCGTTGGTCTCGGCAAAAAATCCCGTATCGCGCTCGGGGTCAAAAGCGTCTTTATCGTAGTTCAGGCCCTCAACGGTGTGGTTTTGACCATCGAACACGCCCTTAAACGGATGCTCCTTGTTGCCAAACGACAGATGCTTAACGGTGTGCGAGACAATGGTCTTCATGTCGTCGCTGTCGAGCTCAATGTCGTTATCGAGATATACGTGCCAGCCGGACGTATCGCGCTCGCGCGACAGCGCCACACACGACAAAAAGTCAGCCTCGTTTTTGATGTGGAATTCGGTTTTGGCCTCGGGCACATCCTCGGCATGCACCGCCGTCGGCAGCGCCATAACGCAGCAAAGGGCAATCGTCGCGACGGCAACTAGCCTGCTAAGCACGCCCCGGTTCATGTTCTTGATCTTCATAGGCTAGTTCGCCTCCGGCCAACCCACAACGTCAAGTACGTCGAGGGCGGTATCGCTTGCCTGCTGGTTTTTGGCCTGCACGGCCTGAACATCGATATCGAGCCTGAATGAGCCGCCGCGCGCGGCATCGTGGTAGTCGCCCACAAAGCGCAGCGAGTCCATGAGGCTTTCCGTCATGGCGCCGGGGTCGAGCGTGCCGCCACGCCCGGCCAATCCGCGGTAGTAGTACCACCCATCGCCGCCGTCGATCCACGGGGACCCCTCGCCCGCGTTCACATGAAACGCAACGCTGCCCGAAGCATCCGCACTCGAACCGTCGGGTGCCACTGACGTCATGCGTAGGCGCGCGCGAACGTACTCAGGCTGCGCGCCGACGTTCTCCACGCGCACAATGCGGCTGATGTCAGAGCCCCCGGCCTTGGTGTCGGGATAGTCCCCGTGCTCGTTGGGCTCAAACGGAATCTCCTCGCCATGCTCGTTGAGCGTGTATTCGCAGACTCGTACCTTCACGCTGCCAAACGATAGAACGTTGTTCGCCGGAACCATATCAACGGTGAAAGCCAGCGTGCCGCACAGGCACGCCAGGGCCAACAACGCCATCGCGGCAAGCGCCAAGGTGCGTTTCTGATTGTTGGAAAGATTGTTGAGCATTACGTTCGCCAGTCGTCGATCAAAGGGGGACCGAGATCCCGGCCCGAAAATGGGGATGGGGAGCGGGCCGGGATCTCGGTGGAGGGGGGATTAAGCCTGAGTCTTAGCCCATTCCTTGGCCTGCTCAAGGGCGTTGGTGGCAGCATCGGCCTTGTCGCCCTTCTGGTCGGCACCGAAGATGTAGCAGGAGACTGTCATAGCGGGACCTTGAACAACATCCGTATTGTTCATGCCAGCCGGGATATGCACGGTGCTGAACAGCTCACCGGTGTAAGCAGCCTTGCCATCAGCGGGAGTAAGCTCTGCAGGAGTGCTGGTGCCATCAGCGGTATACATGAACAGACCGCTCACGTACTGGCCTTCGCTACCGTTGGTCTTCACCTGGTCAGTAGCAACCGGTTTCCAGTTGGAATTAAGGGTGAAGTACGGGGTCTTGGCAAGGGCGTTTTCGGCGTCTGTCTTCACAATTGCGTTCTTCACATAGATGAACACATAGGAGCTATCGGAATCCTTGCCGATGCCGACGTTGGGGTTCTTATTGATGGTGGTGCCGGGAATCATCTTGGAGTTATCGGTCCATTTGGTCTCGAACAGATAACCATCCACTGAGGGGTCCGTGGAATCAGTGCCGGGCTTGTTCGGCTGATCAGGGTCGGGCTTCACTTCAGGCTTGTCGATGCTGCCAACCGTGAACTCATTCACCTTGGTTTGGGTCGCCGACAGCCAGGCGTAGGTACCAACGCCGGCAGCCAGCACCAACAGCAACAGGGCGGCAATGATGCCGTAGCGCTTTTTCTTCTTGTTTTCCATCGTTCTCTTCCTTTCGAGAATCGTCTTCCCCGGCAACGGCCCCTACCGCCGCCGACGCTTTTCCCTGCCGCTATGAACGCCGCTCCCTCTCATGCACACGGGCATGCTTGCCCGCAGGCTCGTCGGGAACCATCCGATCGAGCACTATCGACGCCGTGATCAGCAGCGCCAGAACGGCCACCACAACAAGCAAACCAGGCATCGTCGTGCAATAAGCGTTGACGAAGCCCAGGTAAGGGACACGAAAGGAAACAGTGCCGATCACGCGCGAAAATGGCGTCTGCTCGGCATCGTGCATGATGCTTCCGTCTGCATTTTTGTTTGCAATGCCCTGCGTGCCGATCATCTGCGCAGCAGGGTCGATCTCGTACACCTGGTGCGTCACCACGGCGCCATCCGATCGGTAAAAGGTTGCATTGTCACCCACGGCAATATCCGCTGGCTCAACCTGGCGAACAAACACCATGGAGCCAACGGGAAGCTCGGGTTCCATAGAGCCCGAGAGCACAGCAAAGGGCATGTATCCAAATGCGCGAGGCACAAAAGAAACAACGGCAAGGGCTATGACAAGCGCGAACGCCAAGCTACTCAAAAGTGCAATAAATCGTTTGAGTCTACGCGCAGCCAAAGTGATAATTCATCCCCCTTGAGGCCCTATTCGACCCATCCAAAGGTCAGCAAGTTTCAACAGGAACCGCAAGGCGCTTGAAAAGTGAGTCCGAAATAAGCCAATTTGGAATCTTTTCGTAATAAAAACATAGCGATGTGCTACACATTTTTCAATGTTTTGTCGCCAAATGCTACCTATTTTGGCGTAAGTGGTCATTTATCCCCAAATTAGTCTGTTCTATCCAATATCTGTGACTAACCCCCTACGCAACTTCCCCATAGAGGGATCGATTTTTTGCGAAACTAAAATAATGGTACCCCCCCCCCACATTAAAAGAAACTACTGGAAGTGCCATTTATTTCCGACCCCCTTTTACCGGAGTTTTATGACGGCCCCATGTAGTTCGCAGCCCATAATCCTCTGAGAACTGTGTCCCAGAATTCCCGTCCGGAGTGGGATACGGCTTCCGCTTGTGCCCCCGTCGGGAAACCACATCCCACTCCGATCACAAATTCCGGGTCGCACTTTCCGCCAAGACCCTCAACGGGAAACCGCATCCCATTCCAAAGGCAAATTCCGGGACGCATTTTCCGAAACCCCACCCATCCGGAAATCCCATCCCACTCCGCACACATCCGGGCATAGAGCAATCAGCTTATTAGGCCTTCCATCAATAAAGGGGCGCCCTCGTGTCACGAAAAAAGCCTCGAGAACTTCGAGGCTTTCACATTTGTATTGTTTTGCACGAAGGACCGCGAACGGCGAAGCTACTCTCCCAGCACGGCCTTCTTTGCGACTACGGCCATGTTGTCCAGGTCCTCCTTGGTGGGGTGGTCCTTCGCGGCAACCCAGTTGTCGAGCAGCAACTTAGCGCGTGCATTGTCGGGATCTTGCTCAAGCATGGCCTCGTAGCGCTGCTTGACCGCGGGGCCCATCTTGCCCTGGCACATCGCCCAGCCCGCAAGCTCGGCATCCTCGGCCAGATTGGAAGTTACGCGGTCGACAATCTGCTGGTAATAGCTCTGGTCGGCCCCAAAGCCGCAGGTGCCAAACAGGAACACGCGCTTGCCGTGCAAGGCAGAGAGCAACGCCGCGACCGAAGGCGTGCACGCGCCCTTGTCGCACCAAAAACCGACGAGCACCGTGTCGGCCGCGCAGGCGCCCTGCGCCTCGAGCGCAACCTGATCTGCATCCGCATCGTCGCTCAACGCCGCGGCATGGACAAACTCAACGCCCGCAGCCTGCAGAGCGCGCTTGATCGCGCCCGAAACCATCCTGGTATTACCGCTCTTGCTGTTAACCACCAAAGCGCACGTCATAGTCACGTTGCCTCGTTTCCCCCAAAACTATAGCCACTAATGCAATTTATTAAAAGCATATCTTAGTACTATCGACGCAGATGTAAACCATCTGCCGCTAATCGGCAGCCCCTACTGGGCCCTACTGGGCAAACTGGCTACGATAAAGCTCGGCATAGAAGCCGTCAGCCGCCAGCAGCTCGTCGTGCGTGCCGCGCTCGATAATCTCGCCATCGCGCATTACCAAGATGCAATCGGCGTTGCGAATCGTCGACAGGCGGTGTGCCACGACAAAGCTCGTGCGGCCAGCCATGAGCTCGTCGAATGCCGCCTGCACCTGCAGCTCGGTACGCGTATCGATGCTCGACGTTGCCTCGTCCAGCAGCAGAATCGCCGGATCGGTGAGCATGACGCGCGCGATGCACAGCAGCTGTTTTTGACCTTGGCTAAACGTGCCGCCGTCCTCGCCGATCACCGTATCGTAGCCGCCTGGCAGCTGCACGATAAACTTGTGCGCGTGCGCGCGCTTGGCGGCCTCGACAATCTGCTCGCGCGTGGCATCGGGGCAACCGTAGGCAATGTTTTCGGCCACCGTGCCCTCGAACAGCCAGGCGTCCTGCAGCACCATGCCAAAGGCGCGGCGCAGGCTCGCGCGCGTGTAGTCACGCGAGGAGCGACCATCGACCGCGATGCGCCCAGCATCGATATCGTAAAAGCGCAGCAGCAGATTGATGAGCGTCGTCTTGCCACAGCCCGTGGGACCGACGAGGGCAAAGCGCGTACCGGGTTTGGCCTCGATGCAGATATCCTGCAGCAGCTTGCGGTCGGGCACATAGCTAAAGTCCACGTGTTCAAAGGTCACCTCGCCCTGCGGGGCGACAAGCTCCACGGCATCCGCCGCGTCGGGCTCCTGCTCGCGCGCATCAAGCAACGCAAACATGCGGCGCGCCGAGGCGTACGCGGTCTGGATCTGCGTGATGACGTTCGTGACCTCGTTGAACGGCTTAGTGTACTGGTTGGCGTAGGACAGGAAGATCTGCACGCCGCCCACCGTGAGCGCCGCCGGCACGCCCGTGATCACGCCCACGCAGCCGATCACGGCGACCACAGCGTAGATGATGTTGTTGATAAAGCGCGTACCGGGGTTGGAAAGCGAGCCCATAAACTGCGCGCGCTCGCCTGCCGCATAAAGCTCGGCGTTGAGGGCGTCGAAGCGCTGCTGAGCGCTCGGGCCATAGGCAAAGGCGTCGACAAGCTTTTGCTCGCCCACATACCCCTCGATATGGCCGCCGAGCTGGCCCTGGATGCGCTGTTGGGCCGTAAAGCTCTTATTTGAGAGCTTGGCGATGGCGCCGGCCGCAAAGATGGAAAGCGGTGTGACGAGCACCACCACAAGCGTCATGGTCAGGTTGATGGAGAGCATAAACGCGAGCGTGCCCACGATGGTAATAACGCCGGTAAAGAGCTGCGTGAAGCCCTGCAGCAGACCGTCGCCCACCTGATCGACGTCGTTGACCACGCGGCTCATGAGGTCGCCGTGGGCATGGCTGTCGATAAAGCCGAGCGGCATGCGGCTGAGCTTGTCGCTCGCCTCCACGCGCATGTCGAGCACCGTCTCGTAGGACAAGCGGTTAACGCAATAGCCCTGCAGCCACTGGAAAGCCGCAGCACCTACGACGACAATCGCGAGCTTGGTGACAAGCGGCAGCAGCGCATCGAAGTCCACCTGCCTGGCGGCGACGATCAGGTCGATGCCCTCGCCGATGAGAATAGGCGTATAGAGCTGCAAGATCACCGAGATGGCAGCGCTCACAAACGACGCCGTAAACGAAATGCGATGCGGACGGACGTAGCCCAGCAGACGGCGAGTCACCGCGCTCACGGGGTAGCGCTCGGGGTCGCCGGGCTGACGCGGGCCGTCACCCAGATCGTTGAGGCTATCGTTGCCGGACACGTTGGCGGTCATCGTGGCGACCGAACCGGAAGAAGTGTACGGATTCATTTAGCAGCCCTCCTTTGCGCAGACGGATGCGGGGGCGGTCGGAGCGGACGCGGGCGTCGTGCTCCCCTGCTGGCCCTCGAGTTCCTCGCGGCGCAGCTGCGACTGGCAAATCTCGCGATAGAGCTGGCAGCTTGCACACAGCTCGTCATGCGTGCCCAGGCCCGCAACCGAGCCGTGGTCGAGCACGCAGATCATGTCGGCGTCGCGTACGGTCGAGACGCGCTGGCTCACGATGACGGTCGTGAGCGGCAGCCCACCCTCGGCGGCACCACGCACGCTGCGCTCGCGAATGGCATGGCGAAGCGCCGCGTCGGTCTTAAAGTCGAGCGCCGAGGCAGAGTCATCCATGATCAGGACCTGTGGCGAGCCCACCAGGGCGCGCGCGATGGTCAAGCGCTGACGCTGACCGCCGCTGAAGTTCTTGCCGCCCGCCTCGACCGGGGCGTCGAGCCCCTGCGGCTTGTTGCGCACGAACTCGCTCGCCTGCGCCATATCGAGCGCTGCCCAGAGCTCCTCGTCGGTCGCCGACTCGTCACGCCAGGTCAGGTTGCTGCGGATGGTGCCGCTCACCAGCGACGCACGCTGCGGAACAGTCGCAACCACATGGCGCAGCTGGTCGAGCGGCCAAGCGCGCACGTCGGCACCCATCACGCACACGCTGCCGGCGCCTGCATCGTACAGGCGCGGGATAAGCGAGACGAGCGTGGACTTGCCGCTGCCCGTACCGCCAATAATGCCAAGCGTCTTGCCCAGCGGGAGCTCCAGGGTCACATCGTTGACGGCGTTGGCAGCGCCAGCGCCAAAGGAGAAGCTCGCGTGGCTCAAGCTCAGCGCGGGGACCGGAACAGCGCCACCCGCCAGTTCGCTCGGCTCGGGCAGTGCGACCGGCTGATTGCCCTCGTCGGTAATGCTCGGCACGCAATTGAGCACCTCGTTGATACGCGACGCGCTGGCGCTCGCCTTGGTAAAGACCACGACCAGGTTGGCGACGTACACGATGGAGGTCAGGGTCTGCGTCATGTAGTTCACAAACGCCATGACCTGACCCTGCGTGAGCTCGCCCACGTTGACCTGGATGCCGCCCACCCACAGGATGGCGCACACGCCCAGGTTCATCACCAAAAACGTGACGGGATTAAGGATTGACGAGAGCTTGCCCACCGCGATGGCGGTATTGGCCTGGTCATCGGCGGCTTGGGCAAAACGCTCGCGCTCGTGGTCCTCACGCACAAAGGCGCGAACAACGCGGGCGCCCGAAAGCCCCTCGCGGCAGATAAGCGCGATGCGGTCGAGCTTTGCCTGCAGCTGCTTGTAGTAGGGAATGCAGCGCGCCATGACAAACCAAAACACCAGGCCGATGGCGGGCGTGCAAATCAAAAAGATCATGCCGAGCTTAAGGTCGATGGCAAGGGCCGCGCACATAGAGCCCACCGCCAAGAAGGGCCAGCGGATGAGCATGCGCACGCCCAGCGCCACGGCAAGCTGCACCTGGTTGACGTCGTTGGTGATGCGGGTGATAAGCGACGGCGTGCCAAAGCGATCGAGTTCGGCATAGCTCAGCTTGTTGATGTGCTGGTAGAGTGCGCCGCGAATGTCAGTACCCATGCCCTGCGAGGTGAGCGCCGCCATCTTTTGGCAGACGAGCGTAAACGAGATGCCGATCACAGCCATGGCGCCAAGTACCATGCCGTAGTGGATAACGGCGTTGACATCGTATGCGCCAATACCCTTATCGATCATCTGGGCAATCACCAGCGGCGTCAGCAGGTCAAAAATCACTTCGATCAGCTTGCACGCTGGGCCGATCACCATATACCGGCGAAACTTACCACCAAAACGCCTGAGCAGCTCAATCATGTATAGGCGCTCCCTATCATCATCCACATTCAATTCGAACCATGATAGCACCGCCACCCCAAAAGAAGCGTAAACAACTCGTCATTTCTAACGGGATTCAGTTTTCAGAGGAGCATACGCGCACACCCAGCCAGTGGCGGGCCAATCGCTTGGTATACTTACATTAGTGCTACCAAGTTAGTCGCCGACCCTTGAAATGAGGTGCCGAGATGAACGACATTCTCGCAAGAAGAGCAAGACGAGCAACCTTGGGCATCGCCCTTTCCGCGGCACTCGCCGCGGGAATCGCCCCCGTAACGGCGATCGCGGCGGAAACCAGCTCCCCCACCGGTGCAGTTGCCTTGCAGACGGAAGACGCGGCCGCCGCAAAAGAAAAAGCGTATGCAGCCATGCAGGAAGCGCTCAAAACCCTCGAGGCCGCAAAAGACGCCGCAAGTCCCGAGAAACTTGCGGAAATCGATGATGACATTGCCGCTTTTCAAGAGATCTACGACATGGTGGTGACGGAAGCCGCCAAACGGAGGGAACCCCTTCCCGCCATGCAAGCGAACGTCGATGCAGCCCAAGCCAAATACGATGAGGCCCACAACCGGACAAGCGGCCTTCAGGCGGAATTAAATAAGGCAATCGACGACGGAGCTTCTAACGAAACTATTAAGCAGTTGCGAAGTGAGATCATGTCGGCAGAAAGGCGAGAAAAATCTTGTGAAGATGATCTTCACCACTGCCAACGCCGGCTCGAAAGCCAGGAAAGACAGGTTCAGTATTTCGAAAGTGAGGCAGAGGAAGCCAAAGCCCACATCGACGAGGACATAGCCAAGCGAAATGCGCTCCTCGGCGATTTGGAAAAGGCGCAAGCGGCCTATGACGACGCCTGCAAGGCATACGAAGAGGCGAAAGCCGCGGCAGACAAGGCCACCTCACCCGAAATAACGAAACCCGCCGAGACGACAAAACCCTCCAGCTCAGCGCAGCCGGCCGAAACGGCACAGCCCGCCAGCTCGCCCGCGACCGGCAAATACGCTCCATCGAGCTCCACCAAGTAAGCAAATACGACCACTGGCAAGCTCGCGAACACGGGAGACTCAGCGCCGAGCGCAATCGCACTCGCAGGAATCGCCGCCGCAGGCCTCGGAATAACCGCCGCGGGCGTACGCCGTATCAAGAACTCAAGGTAGCTGCCAGCGGTTATTGTCTTCGCCAATCCACAAGCCCAGAAACAAAACGAGGCCCGTTTCCCCAACCCAGGGAAACGAGCCTCTTTACTTGTAAAAACAAATGGTAATGCCGCTGTCTCTTGAAGCGCATCGCCACCGCGCTCCAAACAACGCCAACGAGCAGCATTCCTTAAGGGATAGATTTAATTAGGCTAACGCGCCTTTACGGGTGATTTTTGGACGATGCGGTCCCGGTGCCGGCGGGCTGTTTGGTAGTCGAGCGATCCCGCAGGCAAAGCCGAGGACCAGCGAGACACCAACCAGCCCGCCGGCACCGGGACCGCATCGCGGCACCAAAAAAGCGCCCGTGCGCTCGATGGATTCGGATGCCCGACAGAGGCTCCTTATGGCTGCTTCCTTCCGGACCTGACCAGATTCGGAACATGTCGTCATCCGAACCCATCGAACGCGCTAGGCGCTCGGTATATCTTACCTGCTCCCGTCCAGCAGGGCAAGTGGGGCGAACCCATCGGATGGATTCGCCCCACTCGTGCACATCGCTAGCGGCGCTTGCGGTACAGGACCGCGCCACCCGCGACGGCCAGCGCGCCGATGCCGGCCATGGCGCCGAGCGCCTCAACCGGCAGGCTGCGGTCGCCGGTGTCGGGCATACCGCCCTTGGAGCCGTCGCCGCCGGAGCCTCCGCCGGAGCCGTTATCGGAACCGCCGCCCGAGCCGCCGCCCGGCGTGCCGGGGTTCTCGGGGTTCTCGGGGGTGCCGGGCTCCTCGACGTAGCTGTTGGTGAAGACCGGCGGCATGTTGGCGTCGCCCTCGTAGGAGACCTTCGCCGACAGGTAGCCCGTCTTGGTGCCGCCTGCTGCCTCGTCGCTCACCGTGACGACGATCTTGTGCACCGCCTTGTCGTAGGTCACATGCGCCTGGCCGTCGTCGACCTCGCTCACCGTGAAGGTGTAGGTGCCGGCCCGCTTGAAGGTCAGCGCATCGAACACGACGCTGCCGTCGGCGGTATTCTTGGCGGTCGACATGACCTTGCCGTCCCGGCCCTTGAGCTCAAAGCCAAACTGGCCCGCCTTGAGCTCGGCGCCCTTGAGCACCTTGGCGGCGCCCAGCCTGAGGGTGACAGGTGCGGCCTCGTAGCCGTTGGTGAACGTCACCGAGTCGTCGCCCGTGGGATTGCCCTCGGCATCCATGAGCTCGTGCTTGACGGCGAGCGTGCCGTTTTTGGCATCGGTGACCGTCGTGCGCACGCGGTACGTCGTCTTGTCGTACGTCACGCCGCCCGCCGTGCCGGCGACCTCGCGCAGCTCGTAGCCGTGCGTGCCGGGCGCGGTGTAGGTGACGGGGCTGAGCGCGACCGTGCCGTCGGCGGCGTTCTTGCCCGTCGCCACGACGCTCTCGCTGCCGTCAGCGGCAATCTCGACCAGCTGGAACTCAAACTCGCCCTCGGCCAAATCACGGCCCTCGAGCTTCTTGCTCACTTTGATCTGGTCGGTGACGGAGCTCGGCGTCGGGTTCACGCCGTAGGTGTTGGTGAACTCGAACGCGCCCCTGCCCTCGGGCGTGCCCTCTGCGGGCAGGACCTTCGCGACAAGCGTGCCCGCGGCGGTGTCCTCGACCACCCTGACCATGAAGGTCCTGGTTGCCGTCGCGTCATTGACCACGCCGTCGACCGAACCGGACTCGCTCACCCGGTAGGTGAACGTCTTGGTGCGCAGGCCGCCGCCGTCGATCTCGACGTCATCGAGGTCGCTCGGCTGCTTAAACGTGACGTGGCCCAGCGCGACGTTACCGGCGGCGTCGTTGGCCGCCTCGGTCACCGTCTTGCCGGAGGCGTCGATCGGCGCGGGCGCGCCGTCCAGCGGCTCAATCTTAAAGGTGTACTTGCCCGCAATGTCGGCCTGCGTGAGGCCGAGTCCGGCTTGGCTAAGCGCCAGCGTCTTGGTGCCCGCGAGATCGACCCTCGCCTCGCCGGCGCTATAGGCATTCACAAACGACAGCGTGCTGTCGGAGCCCTCGGGGTAGGTCACGGCCACATCCAGCCCGCCCTTGCCGTTATCGGTCACCTTGACCGTGATGCCGAAGCTCGACGTGGCCGCCGTCACGCCCGCAGGCAGCCGGTCCGTACCGTCCTCGGAAACGGTATAGGGAATGACCCAGGAGCCGTCGGCGGCCTTGGTGGCGGTACCGTCTCCCGCCATCCGCTCGAGCGCGTCAGTAGTGTAGGCAATAGGCGAGAACGCAAGTCCCGCGGCCTCGCCGTCGCCGGAGGCCTGGTTGGTCGCGGTCGCGACCACGTTGCCCCGGGCATCGCGGACGGAGAACGAGAACTCGCCCGCCGCCGCGGCGCGACCCGTCAGCGTCTTGGTGGCGTTGATAGCCGCGCCGCCCTCGCCGCCGAGCATTCCGGTGGCCTCGTAGGAGTTCTCGAACGCGACTGTCACGAACGCAGGCGTCGCCGTGGCGTCATCCGCCGTGGAGACCTCGCTGCGGGCGACCTCGACGCCGTCCTTGGCAACTGTGGTCGTGACCGTGAGCTTGCCCGTCGCGGCGTCGTAGCCGGGCGCGATGGTCACCGTGCGCGGCGCGGTGTCGTTGGTGTAGCCCTCGCCGCCGAGCTTGGTCTCGGTAACGGTGAAGCTGTAGGTCTTGCCCGCATCGGCGTCGGTGAACTTCACGTCGCTGCCCGCGGTCCCGCCGATGAGGTCGACCAGGTCGGCCGCACCGTCATCGGCAGCGGCCACGGCGTAGGCGTCCTTGCCGGTCTTGAGGCCGAGCTTGGCGGCCGTCTCGGCGTCCGCGGTCACGGTGAAGGCGAACTGCCCCGCCTCCATGGCGCGGCCGGAGAGCGTCTTGGACAGGCGCACGCCCGCGCGGGCCGAGTAGTCGAGCTCGGTCGTGTAGGTGTTGACGAAGTCGCCGCCGCTCGCCTGCGCGATTGCGGGCGTCGTGGCCGTGAGGTTGCCGGAGCCGTCGTCGGTCACGGTCACCGTCATCGTGGCGGCGTGGCCGTCGTAGGCCACACCGGCGATGGCGGAGCCGTCATCGGGCCTGACCTCGCGCACCGTGTAGGTGAAGGTCTTGGCGCGCACGCGCTTGCCGCCGACCTCGGCGAACCCGGCGTCCTTGATGTCGTCGAGCGTGTAGCGGATGGGGCCGAAGTCGAA
The DNA here is from genome assembly GCF_003475325.1 of Collinsella sp. AF33-16. Classification (GTDB taxonomy): domain Bacteria; phylum Actinomycetota; class Coriobacteriia; order Coriobacteriales; family Coriobacteriaceae; genus Collinsella. The sequence goes on from NZ_QRQC01000009.1 coordinate 72,068, forward strand.
GGCGACCCTATCGCCCGCCTTGGTGCCGGCGGCGGCCGTCACGCTGACGGTCTTGGAGCCGTCGGCAGAGCCCTCGGGCATGGGGGCGCCGTCCTCGCCCGCGAGCGCGAACTGGAAGCTGTCGCCCTCCGCCCAGTCGCGTCCCTTGAGTGTCTTGGTGAAGAGTCCCGCGGTGGAGACGTCCCTGCCCTCGGTGGCCGTTCCGTACGTGTTGGTGAACGCGACGGTCGCGCCGTCCTCGGTCACGGCACCCTCGGCCTTGGAGCCGTCAGCCCCGTTAACAGCAGTCGTGTAGCCCTCGGCGGCATCCTCGGTCACGGTGTAGCGCGCGCCCACGGGCAGGCCGTCGATGGCCTTCTCCCCGCCGTCCTTAAGCGTGAAGGTCGTCTTGCCGTCCGTGAACGTCACGGCGTGCTCGCCCTTGCCGAAGATGCCAGAGACGGGCTCGCCGTCCCCGTCGGTCAGCGCGACCGTAAAGCCGAACTCGCGTTGGCTGTCGCCGCCGACGACCGTCTTCTTGACGGTGAGGCTGCCCTCGCGGGACACGCTGTTGTGGGTCGTGTTGGTCTGGGATTCGTTCTCCCCCACCTTGACCGTGGCGGTGTTGGAGATGTCGTCGACCACGGCGGCTTCGGCGGAGACCTTCACGTCAAAGCTGAGCGTGCCCGTGGCGCCCGCAGCCTGCTCGCCGAGCGACCAGGTAAGGGTGCGCGTCGCAGCGTCGTAGGCGGCACCGTCGGCAGAACCCTCAACATAGTTAACGCCCTTGGGCAGGACATCGGTCACCGTCACGTCGGCCGCCTGCGCGGCGCCCCTGTCGTCGACGCTGTTATTGGCCCAGCCGATGGTATAGGTGAGGATATCGCCCACGCCCACCGGCTTGCCATCCACATCGACCTTGGCGCCCGAGGCGTTCGCCTTGGTGACGGTCTTGGTGTTGTCGTGCGGCGTGAAGGTGTTGGTGAAGGTCTTCTTGCCCCGCTCGTTGGAGATCTCGGCCTTAAGGCCGGCACCGGTCTGAGTCACCGCGATGTCGAAGGTGTAGGCATGCGCGTCGTCCTCAATCAGGACATCGCCGCTTGCTTTCTCGGTCACGGTCGCGTGGTAGGTGCCCGGATTGGTGAAGCTGAGCTCCCCAAAGGAAACCTTGCCGTCCTTGTCATTCTTCGCCTCGATTGGGTAGCCCTCGAGGACATTGCCCGCACCGTCGGCGAGGGAGAGCTCAAAGGCGAACTCCCCCTCCTGGAGGCCGGGCTTGCGGCCGCCCGCGAGCACCTTGGTGAGCTCGGGGACGGACACCGTGGCGGGGGCGGGGTCGAAGGTGTTGGTGAAGGCGGCGGAGGCGACCTGATCGGCCGAGATGGAGCCATCGGCCCTGGATCCCTCGGCTCCGTTCACCGCGGCTTTGTAGCCATCGGCGGCACGTTCGGTCACCGTGTAGGCGGTTCCCGCGGGCAGCCCCGTGATCCTCGCCGTCTGGCCATCTTTGAGCTTGAGGGTCGCCTTGCCGTCCTCGAACGTCGCGTCACCGTAGGTGCCGGACACTTTGTTGCGGCCTGCGGCATCGGTGGCCTCAACCACAAACTTAAATATCTTGTCCGCGTCGACCGCCAGGCCCTCGCGCGCCACGACGGTCTTGGAGACGTCGAGCTCGCCCGTCTTCACAGTGTTGGTCACGGTGAAGCCGCGCTCGGCGTCGCCGGTGACCTTCGAGCTGTAGCCCTCGACGGGCACCTCGGCCACGGCGTAGTCGATCACGGAGCCGGACTTGGAGTACTTGGGCAGGCCCTCGAAGGAGTGCTTCCAGCTATTGGACTTCGACAGCTCGGCCGACTCGCCGGTGTCCTTCCCGTCGGCGAGCAGGCGCACGGTGGCCTTCTCGGCCGCCGGGCCGACCCACTTCTTCTCGACGGGCACCGAGACCTTGGCCGTGGAGGTGTTGGTCACGGTGAAGCCGCGCTCGGCGTCGCCGGTGACCGCGGAGTCATAGCCCTCGACGGGGTCCTCGGACACGGTGTAGTGCGCGCCCGCGGGCAGGTTGGAGAAGACGCCCTTCCAGTCGTTGGACTCGCTCAGGGTGATCGAATCGATGACGGTATCGCCGTTCTTGAGATTTACTTTGACCTTATTAGGATGGGGAATCCTGGGGTTCTCCCAGACCTTTTTGATGGGAATGTCGATGTTCTCGGACTTGCCGATGATGACACCGCCGTTGGCGCCGATGCCGCCTCCCCGCTCGGCCGTATTGCCAGAGATCGTCAGCGACGTCTGACCGCGGCCGAGGTTATACACATCCTCGCTCATCACAGATTTAAGCGCGACGTTCGGCGTGGCGTCGGTAAAGGACAGGGGCTCGCCGTTGCCACCGTCGGGAGAGAATCGCGGGATTTCGGTGTTTGTTTCCGCATAAGTGCCTTCGGGGTTAAACAGCCCACCGTCTCTGTACCAGCTGACCTTTCCGCCGCCCGGAGCGCGGTTGGCCAAGGTCAGTTTGTATTTGGCGTCTTTGAAGCCGGTGAAGACGAGGTCGTCTCCCGCCTCATCGGCCGAGTTCCTGGCGATCAGGCCACCGTTCTGGACGTAGACCTTGGCATCTCCGGTCGGGCAGAACCACATGCCGCCGCCCTGCTTTTTCGCATGGTTATCAACAACGAGAGCGTTTTCGATATGGAGCGTGCTATAGACGAGATACTCGTTGCCTTCGCTATATACGCCGCCACCCATATTCCGAGCAGTATTGTCCTTGATCTCGCCCGCACTGAGCTTGACGTCATCTGAATAGGTATAGATGCCTCCGCCGGCGGAAGCGGAGTTACCCGATACGGAGCCACCTTTCATAGTGAAAGCGGTATGGTCCCTACCACCCTGCTGCAGGCCGCGATCGACCACGCACACTCCGCCGCCTTTGCCATCAGAATACGCAATATTGTCCTCGATCTTGCCGCCCTTGAGGGTAAACTCGGCATTCCCTTCGACGTGCACTGCGCCGGAGGGAGTTCGATTCCCAAGCTTATAGCCTCTGTTGCGCACAAGCTGACCACCGGTCATCTCAAAGGAGGCTCTCTGGTTACGAGCCTCGCTGTACATGACCACCGCGCCGCCCTGATAGCCGGCGTTATCCTCGATACTGCCGTTACTCATCTCAAGGTGGGCATCGCCCATCAGCATGATGCCGGTAGACGAAAGGTAATTACCATCGCCGTCTGCGGAGAAAGACACGTGATTCTTACGGATAACGCCGCCCTTCATGACAACATGAGCGCCGTCTTTCGCGTGGACAGCGCCGCAATACGCGTCCTTAAGTTCGCACTGCTCGATAACGCCGCCCGTCATGGTAAGCGAAGCCTTGTCTCCCGACACGTCGATGACACCCGTATTGACGGTGTTCGCAGCGCCGTCGCACACAACGGCCTCGTCAGAGAGCACAACCGCTCCCCTGCTAGAAATAATGGCGCCCTTGTTGTAGCGACCACTCAGGGACACTTTCCCCGACAGCTCGAGGGATGCCCCCTCGGCAACATTGACCAGTACGGAGAAGCCGCTTTTCTTTGCCAAGATGGTATAGGGCTCATCCGACGTGATCTTAATCATCTTCCCGGCAGGAATCGTGAGCGTGGAGCCAAGCTTCACGTGCTTTTTCAGGGTGATGACGGTTTCCTTGTCATAGGGGGCCTCGTCGACCAGATCCTGAAGGGTCTTGGTGCTGTCATCGCTCACGGTACCGCCGACGCCGTCATCGATGGACTCGCGCGTGTAGACGATATCGACGCCAAAGAACGGGAGGTTCTCCGAGCCTTTGATGTCGTCCATGCTGTTTTCGATTGTGATCTTTTTAACCGTGCTGCCTTCAAACATACCCGAGGGTATTTCGGTGAGGCCGCGCCCGATCGTCACATCCTTCACGCCACCTACGCCCGAGAAGGCCGCCGTGCCAACGGAAGTCACGGAATCCGGAATGGAAAGCTGCTCCGGCAACGTGCCGTAATAGAAGGCGTAGTTGCCAATTGTCTCAAGTGTCCTGGGAAGCTGGACGGCGACGTTGCTCTGGATAAAGGCCCACTCACCGATACTCTTCAGGCTGTCGCAAAGCCCCACGATCTTAACCGGTGTGTAGCAGAACGCATTGTCCGGAATGTTCTGAAGCGAGGACAGATCCACGGACGCCTGCAGATTTTTGCACTCGTAAAAAGCCCCCCAGCCCATCTTTGTCACCTTGCTTAGATTGGGCACGCTCACCAGGCTGGCGCACCCCTGGAAAGCAGAGGATCCGATGCTCTTCAATGTGCCTGGGAAATCGATCCCAGTCAAACTCGAGCAAGTCCGAAACGCCCCATCACCGATGGACTCGATTTCGCTCAGCGCGGTGACGGACGTGAGAGAGGTGCATCCGTCAAACATGTGCGAGGGGATCTTGGTAACCGAAGCGGGCAACGACACGCTTGTCAGAGACGTGCAGTCTTCGAACACGCCCGTTATGGTGTCGGAGAAGGCGACATCTTTTGGAAACTCGATGCCTGTGAGGGCCGTAGCCCCCTCGAAGGCGCCCGAGCCCGAAATCATTTTGAGGGTTGAGGGGAGATCGATCTCCGAAAGGTTGCTGCAGCCATAGACCATCATGTTGGCGCTAATCTCCTCGACGCCCTCATCGAAATAGAGCTTTTCGAGCGAGCCAGCGTTTTGCAGCGAGCAAGCGAAGTTCTTGATGGAGCCAGGGATATGGAGCTCCTTGACCTTTGCGAACCTCCGGAAATTCCCTCCGTACATTTTTTCGAGCGTGTCGGGAAGCGTCAGCTGCTCAACGTTCTTGGCCACGATACCAGACGAGAAATAAAGTTTGGTGACTTTGTAGGTCTGGCCACCATGCTCGATGGAGCTGGGCACACTCACCGCGGTCACACTGTCGTCGGCAACAATACCTGTGATTTCCGCCGTGCCCTTATCCGTGGTCTCGCACGAATAGGTCACGCCGTCCTGGGTGATCTCAAACTCCTCCGCAGTATACGCAGTCCGCGATTCCGTGGCCGCATATGCGACACCGGCCGTCGCGCCAACGGATAAACATCCGAAGCCGAGAACCAGCGCAAGGCAGAGAGCAGCGACTCTCTGCCCCCCCCCCGCCGAAAACTTTCCTCTCCAATTCCCTTCTCCCCCTCTGGTGTCGCCTTCTCTTCCCACGAGCGATCTATTGATTAAGGACAGTTTAAGACAACATTATGACCAAAGAGGCCCATCATGGAGATAATCCACGTCTTCGCCCGAAATGGTAATTAATTGGCATGATTAATTGGCGAACAACTGAACGAAGAGCAATCTACTAATGGCACATAAATGGCGGCGTCAACACCTGAAGTGCAAAAAGACTACTTTTCTAGATGCGGCCGAGGTCGTAGGCTCGCGCAACAGACTCGCCGGCACAGATGAGGTTGGTTGTGGCTTCTTGCGAATCGAGTGCCCGCTCCAGGTCCATGGGCTTGCGGCAGATCGGCAAAACCAAGTCAATACCCTGCCCATATACCGCATCCAGGTTGTCAGCGCGACCGCCCACGACGGCAACCACCGGCTTGCCATATCGCTTCGCACGACGGGCCACGCCCACCGGCGCCTTACCGGCGGCGGACTGCTCATCCATATTGCCCTCGCCCGTTATGACCAGGTCGACATCGCGCACGCGCTCGTCAAACCCCACGAGATCGAGCACCGTCTCCACACCCGAGTGTAGCTCCGCACCGAGTGCCAGCAACGCCGCGCCCAAGCCACCGGCAGCGCCCGCGCCGGGCACGCCGAGCACCGAGCCAAATGTCCGTGCGCCCTCGGGTGTGCGCAACAACCCCTGGGCCCGAGCCTCGACAATTGCCGTATCGAGTAGACGACCGTAGCCGACCATCCAGCTGTCGCACCTGCTCAGCGCCTCGGCGTCACCCGTCGGCAAGCCTTTCTGCCCGCCAAACACCGCTAATGCGCCCCGACGCCCCACGAGCGGATTCTCGACATCCGAAAGCACAACGATACGAGCGCCATCCAAAGCCTGCAGCGCTGGCGCCAAATCAACGCTCGCCACCCGCTCAAGGCCGGCAAGACCGGGGGCGATATCGCAGCCCCGATCATCGACCACACGCGCGCCCAGCGCCTGCAGCATACCGGCGCCACCATCGTTGGTGGCGCTGCCGCCCAAGCCAATATAGATAGTCTTTGCCCCGGCACGAACCGCACGGAGCATCAGCTCGCCCACGCCATAGGTTGTAGCAGCCAGCGCCGACGACTCCGTGCAAGGCGAATACCCAATGCCAGCCGCCTCGGCCATCTCGATGACCGCGGACTCGCGCTCGGCATCTACCAGCATCCGGGCAGACACGGGTTCACCAAAGGGACCTGCCACCTCGCAGGTCGAGAGCTCGCCACCACGCGCGGCAACGGCGTCGAGCGTTCCCTCGCCACCATCTGCCAGCGGCAAAGCGTTCAGCTCGGCATCGGGCCAAACGCGGCGCACGCCCTCGGCAACCGCTGCCTCCGCCTGCGCGCTCGAAACGCTGCCCTTAAAGGAGTCAATTGCCAGCAGCACGCGGCGGGGCCGGCGGCACGCAGGACCAAAGTCAACCGCCGTGTCAGCATCCTCACCGGCACCTGCAAGCGCTGCGGCGTGAGCGGCATGCGCCTCAAGATCGGCCCCACAACCGCAATCAGTGCCGCCCGCTCCGCGCAGACCGCCAAAATAGCTACTCAGCAGCTCGCGGCATTCATCCGCCAGGACCCCAGCCGTCACGTTAAACCGATGATTCAGGCGCGAATCGGCATTCAGGTCATACAGCGAACCCAGCGCGCCCGCCTTGGCATCACTCGCGCCATACACGCAGCGCCCCACGCGCGCGTTAACCATAAGCCCCGCACACATGCAGCAGGGCTCGAGCGTCACGTAGACCGTGCAATCGGAAAGGCGCCAGCGACCGAGCGACCGAGCGGCAGCGCACAGGGCCGCAAACTCGGCATGAGCCGAAGGATCCTGATCGAGCTCGCGACGATTATGCGCCCGCGCGACAATCTCGCCCGCGCGCACCACTACGGCTCCGATGGGCACCTCGCCCACCGCCGCGGCGGCGCGCGCCTCCGCCAGCGCCTCACGCATGAACTTCTCGTCGATTTCGGTGATCGTCATCGTTCGCCTTCCCTGTTGCAAATTCAAAACGATGCTATCATTACGACTCACGGAGAGATGGCAGAGCGGTTGAATGCGGCGGTCTTGAAAACCGTTGAGCGCGAGAGCGTTCCGGGGGTTCGAATCCCCCTCTCTCCGCCACTTTTAGTGATGCACCGGCGTCATGGTTCGCTCGAACAGTGCATCGACCACGTCGGCTATCTCAGGTCGACGTTCAAGATCGTGGCCCGATTCCCACCATATCGTGAAAAGTCGAATAATACCGCCGGCGACAAACTCAGACGTCGTCTCGAGTGACACGGGGGCCAGGGCATCCTCGGCAAGCACGTTCATCACACGCTCGCGGATGGAGCGGGCAATGCGGTCGCAAATAACGTTGGTCAGCATGCCCGACATGCTGCTTGCCAAAATGTTATCCATGAGCTGCTCGTGCGCCAGAATCAAATCCATGGCATCGTCCAAAATCGCGTGCCGAAGCGCGCGCACGTCCTCGGCAGACACTGCGCCGGCCTCATCGGGCTGTTTTTGCGGCAAGCCCGACATAAGCTCATCGATATAAAAGGCAAAGTAATCGTTCTTGTCGCGAAAGTGCTTGTAGAACGTCGTACGGCGAATCATGGCGCGGTCGCACAGCATGGCAACCGTCAGGTCCTCAAAACGATGCTCCTCGAGAAGTTCGGTGAAGGCATCGAACAGGGCGCGGTAGGTTTTCTTGATGCGAAGGTCCACTGGTATCGCCATCCTCAGGGCAAAGACAACACTCGTCAATCTGTCGCATATCTTACACCTGTACCTCGCGCGCTTTGCCCCAGTGCCAACCCCACCGAAAACATAACGCTTACCGGAAAGTTCGGCACGGCAAAACGTTGCGGGTATACTAGTAGCGTTATACCAACGGCAGCTGGCGCATGCCGCCGCGGCCATTCGAAACGGAGACATCATGATTACCGTCATCATCGGCATCGTTGTTGTCATTGTGATTGTCTGCGCCATCGCCGGCATCTACAACAACATGGTCACCAAGCGTAACCGCATCGATAACGCCTGGCAGAACATCGATACGCAGCTGCAGCGCCGCAACGACCTGATCCCCAACCTGGTCGAGACCGTCAAGGGCTACGCCAAGCACGAGCAGGAGACGCTCTCCGCCGTGATCAGCGCGCGTAACACCGCCGTCAAGGCCACTACGCCCGAGGCCAAGATGGAAGCCGACAACGTGCTGACCGGTGCGCTGCGCCAGCTCTTTGCCGTCGCCGAGGCCTACCCCGACCTTAAGGCGAACACCAACTTTACGCAGCTCCAGGCATCGCTCGAGGATACCGAGAACAAGGTGAGCTACGCACGCCAGAGCTACAACGATTGCGTGCTCAGCTACAACAACGCCATCCAGACGTTCCCGGCTGTTATCTTTGCCGGCATCTTCCAGTTTAAGGAGCGCCAGGGCTTCGAGGCCGCCGAGGCCGCCCGCCAGGCACCAACCGTCAAGTTCTAGTGAGCCGTTGACGCATCCACAACCGTTTTTGCATAAACCGCCCCGTCGAATGCATACTTCGACGGGGCGGTTGCTTTTTGCCCGAAGGTACCCCCAGGGGCGGCGTGCAAATTTTGGAATTTTCAGCATCCCGGAACCCACAGGGCAGGAACGTGCCCACAGAACCGCGTTGAAAACCCTGATTCTGAGCCCTCAGCGCCTCAGAGATCGCTCATTTTTTTACAGGATGCGGCTCATGGCGCCTGACTTTTGTCCAAAAACCAGTATGCAGGCACCCTCGACTGCTGAAAACTCCCAAAAATGCACGCCCCGCCCCACCCCAGGCGAGCGGCAACCGAAAAAACGTGCACGTCCCCTCTTCGGCTGCAACTACGGCAAAGCCCTAACAGCCAAATAAAAGGCGCGGCCAATAGGCCGCGCACCTTCTCCCCTACAGCCCAGTAACCTCCTGGCAAGGAATGCAGAGCACTCGACCGAGGCGGACCGGCCTATCTCCCGGCGCATTCCACAGGACGAAAGAACCTCCGCCGCACGTAGTGCGCAGCGGAGGTTCTTTCATGTCCGAGGACGCGCCGGGAGATAGGCCGGTCCGCCTCGGTCAGGGCTTGATGGGAATTACGAAGCCAGGTTACGCCACGGTGTAAACCCAGTTGTGCTTATCTTCAACAGCACCAGACTGGATACCAGTCAGGGTCTCGCGAAGCTTCTTCATCACAGGGCCGATCTCGGTGTAGCCAGCCGGGAAGGTCACGGTCTCGTCGGCGCCGTAAACCTTGTTGTCGATCTCGCCGACCGGGGAGATAACGGCAGCGGTGCCGCACAGGCCGCACTCGACAAAGGTACCGGCCTTGACCTCGGCCCACTCGACAGGGCGTTGGTCGACGGTAATGCCCAGGTCCTGAGCAACCTGAACGAGCGAACGACGGGTGATAGAGGGCAGGATGGAGTCGGTGTGCGACTGCGGAACGACGAGGGTGCCGTCCTCCTTCACGAACAGCACGTTGGCGCCGCCGGTCTCCTCGACATAGGTGCGGGACTCGGAGTCGAGATACAGGTTCTCGGCATAACCCTCGCGATGGGCCTCCATCGTGGGTTTAAGGGACATGGCGTAGTTCAGGCCGGCCTTGATGTTACCGGTGCCGTGCGGTGCAGCGCGGTCATACTCGGAAACGCGCAGCTTGACGGGCTTGAGGCCACCCTTAAAGTACGGACCGACCGGGGTCACGAGAATGCGGAACGTGTACTCAGGAGCGGGAGCCACGCCGATTACGTCACCGGAGCCGATCATAAACGGACGCACATACAGGGTTGCGCCAGAGCCGAAGGGCGGAACCCATGCGGCATTGGCAGAGACGACCTGCTTGACGGCCTCGACAAACTTGTCCTTGGGGAACGGGGGCATCTCGAGGCGCTGCGCAGAGTTGTACATACGCTCAGCGTTCATGTCGGGACGGAAACAGACGATGCTGCCGTCCTCGGCGGTGTAGGCCTTCAGGCCCTCAAAGACCTCCTGGCAGTAGTGGAAGATACCACCGCACTCGGAGACATGCAGGGTGTGGTCGGTGGTCAGGCCACCCTCGTCCCACTCGCCATCCTTCCAATGAGCCTCGTAGCTGTAATCGGTCTTCATGTAGCCAAAGCCGAGGCTACCCCAATCGATATCCTTCTTCTCGACAGTCATATGTCGCTCCTTACATACACAGTTGCATACTCGCGAACCCGCACGCAAGGACCGGGGCCGACCGCGTCGCAACGTCACACGCCCGGAGCGTAGAGCCGGACGGGACACGCGGACGACATCGAAGCCGATGACACGTCGATTCGCATGCACGAGATTGTACTCCGCACACGCATCGGATAAAACGTTTTTCTTTAACTAACTAAAGTATTTTCATTTGACCGAAGCTAGAGAGGCCCGCCACCGTAAACGGTGACGGGCCTCAACGACACGATTTGTGCGCTGGCTCGAGCTACGCGTTCTTTTTGCCCAGCTTTGCCTTAACCAGACCGACCACGGTCGGGATGATCGACACGGCGACGATGCCGATAATCAGCAGCTCAAAGTGGTCCTGCACAAAGGGAATGCCGCCAAAGAAGTAGCCCAGCAGCGTAAAGAGCGTTGACCAGGTAATGCCGCCCAGCACGTTAAAGATGACAAAGTTGCGCCAGTGCATGCCGCCCATACCGGCAATAAAAGGCACAAAGGTGCGGATAAACGGGAAGAAGCGGCCCAGGAAGATGGCCAGGTGACCCCACTTGTCCAGGAAGTCCTCGGACTTTTTGATACGCTCGGGCGTCATGGCCTTGACCTTGCCCGAGGCAATGATCTTTTTGCCAAAGAAGTGACCGATCATAAAGTTGCACTGGTCGCCCAGGATGGCAGCAGCCCATGCGACGGCCAGCAGGGCCACGATGTTAAAGCCACCGTTATGAGCAAAGAAGCCCGAAGCAAACAGCAGCGAATCGCCAGGGAGAAACGGGAAGAACACCACGCCTGTCTCAATGAAGATAATGAGGAACACGCAGCCGTAGGCCATGAGCGGGCCGGCGGCAATCCAGCTGGCGATCGCAGTGCGCGGGTCTTTGAGCAGCTCGGCGATAAAATTGATGAAACCCATGAAGTAAAACCTCTCAGTTGTGGGCGCGGATACGTCCAAGTTGACCAGTATACGGTCGCAGCGCCCCCTCGTGCGCAACCCCACAAAAGCATGACTCCATTACCAGCAAGTTTGCATAACTGACACCTGTTGCGCAATGCCGCCAAGATTGCTCTTCCTAATCCCTAGCGAATCGCTATACTTTATTGAATCGCATTGCCATGGCGCTAAGGGAGGGCGGCCGGTGAGCTTTATCAATACCATTCGCGAGGACATCAAGACCGTCCAGGCGCAGGACCCCGCCGCGCAAAACGGCCTGGTCATTTTCCTTTCGTACCCCGGTCTTCACGCCAAGTGGAACCACGTGCCCGAGCACTGGCTCTGGGAGCACGGCCATTGCTCGCTCGCCCGCGTGCTCTCACAAATCACCCGCCACATCACCGGCGTCGAGATTCATCCCGCCGCGCAAATTGGCAAGCACTTCTTTATCGACCACGCCATGGGCGTCGTCATCGGCGAGACCACCATTGTGGGCGACAACTGCGTGCTCTACCAGGGCGTCACGCTCGGCGGTACCGGCAACGAGACCGGCAAGCGCCACCCCACTCTGGGTAACAACGTCACCGTGGGCACGGGCGCCAAGGTGCTCGGCAACATTCGCATCGGCAACAACGTCAAAATCGGCGGCAACTCGGTTGTCGTCAAGGACGTGCCCGACAACTGCACCGTCGTGGGCGTGCCCGGGCGCATCATCAAGCGCAACGGCTGCCGCGTGTTCGAAGAAAGCTTCGACGCCAAGCAGCATCGCGAGTACATGCCCGATGACGCCGCCGAGCAGTCCGCCCTCAACCGCCAGGGCATCACCGAGAATGCCCGCCGTGTCAAGGAACTCGAGCGAGAGGTGGCCGAGCTCAAAGCCCTCGTCGCCAAGCTCGTGGATGAACGCTAGGAACGCAAGCGGCACAAAACGACATCGCACCGACGCAAAAGGCGCGCCAGGGAATCAATCCCCGGCGCGCCTTTCTTTTTGATGTGACATGTGGGACTGTCCCTTTGTCGCATTAGGCGAACTGACTCAAGTAGAGGTCGGCGTAAGCACCCTCGGCAGCCAGCAGTTCCTTATGCGTGCCTTGCTCGATAATGTTGCCGTGATCCATGACCAGAATCAGGTCGGCATCCACGATCGTCGACAGGCGATGTGCGATCACAAAGCTCGTGCGCCCATGCATGAGCGCGTCCATGGCACGGCCGATGGCAAGCTCGGTACGCGTGTCCACGCTCGACGTCGCCTCGTCCAAGATGAGAATCGCCGGGTTGTTGAGCAGCACGCGCGCAATGGTCAGCAGCTGACGCTGGCCCTGGCTGATGCTTTCGGCATCGTTAGCCACGCGCGTGTCGTAGCCCTGCGGCATGGTGCGCACAAAGAAGTCGACCTGCGCGGCGCGGGCGGCAGCCACGATCTCGTCGCGCGTTGCCTCGGGGCAGCCGTAGGCGATGTTCTCGGCAATCGTGCCGTCGAACAACCAGGCGTCCTGCAGCACCATGCCAAACTGCTGACGGAGCTCACCGCGGTTCATGAGGCGCGTATCCACACCGTCGAGCGTAATGCGGCCGCCGTCGATCTCGTAAAAGCGCATGAGCAGGTTGATGAGCGTCGTCTTGCCTGCGCCCGTGGTTCCCACCACGGCAATCTTCTGGCCCGGCTCGGCGGTAAACGACACGTCGCGCATGAGCGGCTTTTCGGGCGTGTAGCCAAAGCGCACATGCTCAAAAGTGACACGGCCCTCCACGCGACTCGACAGCTTGGCGGCCTCGTCCGGCAGTGGATCGGCCTCCATCTCGGGCTCATCGAGCAGGTCGAACACGCGCTCCGCACTCGCCAGCGCGCTCTGCAGCGAGTTGAAAGTGAACGACAGCTGCGTCATGGGTTCGGACGCCTCGTAGATAAACTGGAAGAACGCCTGGAACACGCCGACGGTCATGTGGCCGGCAACCAGCATGCTGCAGCCCACGAGCGCAATCACGATCTGTGCCAGGCGACCGATAAAGCGAACCGCGGGTCCGACGGCGTTGATCATAAAGTCGGCCTTGGTGCTCACGCGGGCCAGCTCGCCCGAGGCCTCGTGCACCTCGGCAGAGCTCTGGTGCTCGCGATTGAATGCGCGAATCACCAAACGGCCCGAATAGCCTTCCTCGACCGCGCTCGTGATTTTGGACACCCACTCCTGACGCTCGCCCGTCACATCATGCGTACGGCGCGAAACCACCTTGGTCACCAGCAGCGATACCGCCGTAAAACCCAAAAAGATCAACGTGAGTCTAACGCTATAGACGAACATCATGATGATGGCGCCCGTCACGGTACCGATCGATACCAGCAGCTGCAGCAATCCGCGCTGCATGCTCTCGGACATCTTGTCCAAGTCGTTGGTCGCGCGGCTGACCACTTCGCCGGGGCGATGCGCGTCAAAGTAGGCGAGCGGCAGGCGGCTGAGCTTCTGCGCGATGCGGTTGCGCAGACGCAAGTTGAGTCGCTCGGCGACGCTCGACATCAAAAAACTCTGCAGCGCATAGAACGATCCGGCGGCCGTCCAGATCAAGAAGTAGACAAAGATGGTCTTGCCGCATTGGTCCCAGGTGATGCTGAAGGTGGTTCCGCTGGCAAACGCCACCTGTATATGGCCCCACAGCTCGTCGATAACATGAGCGCTATATGCCGGCGCGGCGGTGTTAAAGATGACGTAGAACACGATGCTCGCAAACACGATGTAGAAGCGCCAATGGTCGCCGGCGGCCTCGCTCCACAAGCGGCGCACCGTCGCCCAGGTATCCCGGGGCGTCTCGTCCTCTTCTTCGTCGTCCACGTCGCGCATACGCTCTGCTTCGGCACGGGCGCGCTCGTCCTCGGCACGCTCGTTTTCCTCGTACAGCGCTTGGCGGCGAGCCTCACGCTCGGCCGCGGCCTTGGCAACGTCATCCAGCTCGGTCGGCGCGGCAGTCTGCTCGACCGCTTCCTCGGCAGCGTCCGCAGCGGCGGCATCGATAGCGTCGCTGCGCTTCTTGAGCTCCTCGGTCATGCTACTCACCTCCCTTCATCTGCGATTCCGCGATGGCGCGGTACACCTCGCAGGTTTCCATAAGTTCCTCGTGCGTGCCCAAGCCCACGACCTCGCCGTCCTTGAGTACAACGATCTGGTCGGCGTGCAGAATCGTCGAGATGCGCTGCGCGATGATAAGCACCGCGGCGTCGCGCGTCTCGTCCTGCAGCGCATGGCGCAGGGCCGCATCAGTCTTAAAATCCAGAGCAGAAAAACTGTCGTCGAAGATATACAGGTCGGCGCGCTTCATGAGCGCGCGAGCAATGGCCAGGCGCTGGCGCTGGCCACCTGAAAAGTTCGTACCGCCCTGGGCAACCGGGGTATCGAGCCCCTGCGGTTGATCGAGCACAAAGGTGCTCTGGGCAACCTGCAGTGCATGAAGCATGTCCGCCTCGGTTGCGTCCTCGTTGCCAAAGCGCAGATTGCTTGCCACGGTGCCCGAGAACAGCCATGCCTTCTGCGGCACATAGGCGATGCGCCCGCGAATCTCACCTTGCGAAAGCTCGCGCAGATCGACGCCGCCCAGGCGAATGACGCCCTTGGTGGCATCGTGAAAGCGCAGCAGAAGCTTTGCCACCGTCGACTTGCCCGAGCCCGTCGAGCCCACAATCGCGGTCGTCTGACCGCGACGACAAGTAAAGTTCAAATTGCACAGGGTGTCCTCATCGGCATCGTCAAAACGAAACGACATGTGATCGAACTCAGCGACCGCATCCGCATCGCCCCCGGAGGCAGGCGCCCCGTCACCCAGCGTACGCTCGCCGTCCACGATGCTCGGCTCAATCTCCAGCACCTGCTGCGCACGGTTCAGGCACGCGGCAGCACGCGGAAGCGTCAGCACCACCATCTGCGCCATCATCACAAAGAACAGGATCAGAATTGCATACTCCAGCACCGCCGAGATACTCGCAATCTGCATGGCATGGGCGCCCACCCGGTTACCGCCCACCCACAGCACCGCCACCTCGGCGATGTTGATCAAAAAGAAGGTGGAGCTGTCGAGGCCCACAAACAGGTGGTTGACCTTGATGGCGTTGGCGGCGTAATCGCTGAACACCTCGTCCAGGCGCCGCTCCTCGTGGCGCTCCTTATTGAAAGCGCGGATGACGCGAACGCCCACGATGTTCTCGCGCAGCACCACGTTCATGCGGTCGATAAAGCTCTGCAAACGCATAAAGATCGGTGCCGCGTTGGCAACCGTAAAGACCGCCGCAACCAGCACGATCGCAACCACGACGCCCAGAAGCATGCCCATAGCCGGATCGATAAACCAGGCGAAGATGATGCCCGCCACAGCCAAGAACGGCACGGGCAGCACCAGCTGAATCGTCTGCAGAATCGCCTGCTGAATCACGTTGATGTCGTTGAGCGAGCGTGTGATCATCGATCCGGTGCCAAAGCGCTCAAAATCGCTGGCAGACAGCTCGAGCGACTTGTCGTAGACGGCATTGCGGATGTCGCAGGCCACGTTGGCGGCCAGGCGCGCCGAAAGATAGCAGCCCAGCACCGTGCCGCCGCTAGCCATGCTGGTCGCGATAAACATGTATAGGCCGTTGCGTAAAATGTAGTCGACATCGCCCGTGGTGATGCCGGTGTTGACCATGTTCGCCAGCATCGCGGGAACCAACAGCGTACCGACGTTATCCACCAGCAGCACCAGCAGCGTCACTGCGACAAGCCTGCGATACGGCTTCATAAACCTCATTAAGAGTCGCACGACTCCCCCTCACCTTGATCCTGCGTCTGGCTTGCAGCTGCCACCTGCTGCTTAAATGCCTCGCACTCCTCACCGAGCACCTGAGAGAATTTTCCGATCAAGCGCATAATCTCGCGTTGCTCACACGGCTCAAGCGCGCCAAAGGCTCGCTGCTCGGCCTTGAGTGCCGGCAGCGCATAACGCTCGGCAAATCGCCTGCCCTCTTCGGTCAGGCTCACAACCTTGTTCTTACGACTGCCTTCGGCAAACTCCAACGTTGCGAAGCCCCGCGCCGTCAAGGTTTTAATTGCCGAGTTGATGGTCTGCTTGCTGTAGAACCATTCGCTTGTCAGACGGCTTACGGCGATACTGCCGCCCGCCGTGCTGGTATCGACGAGCATCCAGTAAGCGCAGTCCGAAAGGCCACAGGCGCGCGAGAACTCCGAATAGATATGGTCGAGTCCATTGAGCAACCGGTCGAAGTCGACCAGCGTAACCGCACTATTCATCTATCCCACCATTCGATTGTCCGATTTTTGACCAATTTTGTATCTCTAGATTAGTCCGAGTTTTGACTATCGTCAACAGGCTCTCCGCAAATGCTTGCACTTTTATGGCCTATCGGCAGAAAAAGACCGCCGGCGCGGGGGCGGCGCCAGCGGTCACGTGAAAATCGGGTTTTATTGCCCGTTAAGCGGCGACGGCCTCATAGACCGTAGCGCCCGAGAAGCTGTCATGCAGGCTCTTGCCGGCAATCCACGGCAGCTCGACGACCTCGCAGACCGTATTGACCAGCTCGGAGCAGTCAGTAAAGTGGCCCTTGTCGTTGAGGGCCTCGCAATCCTGAACACGCCAATAGCCATCGGTGTGCGTGATGTAGTACTCGTGATCGTCAATCGTCACAAAAGCGCGCGTCTTGGAACGCAGCAGCTTCAGAAATCCTTCGAAGTCGGTCTCGACGACATCTCCAGCCTGGAACATGATGTTACCTCCTGGCCCGGCGCCACCACGGCGCATTGATAAACGTTGGTACTTCTTTAGTAAAACCTTTATCAGAGGTTATGCGTTCGTCATTTAGGCAAGTGGTAAAAAACCGCAGGGTAGACGGGATAAAACGTTTAACCATCCCATTTGTTTATCACATTCTGAAGGTACTTTTATGCAAACCTACTTTCCCAATTGGAATCTATCCTTTTGGCCGGGCAATTGACCGTCTATCGTTTGAGCCCGACGGGTATGAACGGGGCATCTGCAACGCCACCGCAAGGAGACACCATGGAGACTATCGAAGCACTCATTCACCGCCGCAGCTGCCGCAAATACAGCGATCGTCCCGTCGAGGCCGAAAAGCTTGCACGTATTATCGAAGCCGGCCAATATGCACCGAGCGGCATGGGCCGCCAACCGGTGACGTTTGTCGCCGTCACCGACCCCGCGACCGTCGAGCGTCTCTCACAGCTCAACGCCCAGGTCATGGGCAGCAACAGTGACCCCTTCCATGGCGCCAAGACCGTTGTGGTGGTGCTGGTCGACCGCAGCGTGCCCACGCATCTGGAAGACGGCTCGCTCGCCATGGGCAACTTGCTCAACGCCGCCTATGCACTGGGTGTCGATTCGTGCTGGATTCACCGCGCGCATGAGGTCTTTGACTCGCCCGAGGGCCTGGAACTGCTGGCCAGCTGGGGCCTGCCCGCCGACGGCAGCCTGCGCGGTGTCGGTCACTGCATCCTGGGCTATGCCGAAGACACGCTACCCGAGGCAAAGCCGCGCCGCGACAACATCATCTACGTAAGGTAACCCGGGAGCGTCAGCGGGGGTGGCTAATTTGGGACGGCGCTATTTTAGCTACCCCACTCGCAACTTATATTGACGTCGCCGTTGTCGTCGTTTCGTTCGTGTGGGTCGTTTCGGCGCCGTCGCCCTGTTCGCCGTCGTCCTTTTGAGCGTCGGCGATGGTGGAGGCTGCCGCAACGATACCGCGCTGGGGCGCGACGCCCGTCTGGGCCTGAGCGCCCTCGACAATTTCTGTGCCTGCATGCGCGAGCTCGGGCGATTTAAACATCGCGTCCAAGTTGGCACCGCCGCCGGCATAGCCAAGCGCAGCGAGTGCGATGACGATCGCTGCAACGACGACCGCGATCGGAACATAACGATGCCAACCAGCCGGATTGAGTCCACTGCGACGAGCCGCCCCGCGGCTGATGTAACCGAGCGTTCCGTCGTGCTTGAGCTTTGAGCCCACCACGCGTTTGCGGCCCCACAACGAGGACTCGGCCTGCATGGCCAAGCGAGCGCTTGCCGAAGGAAAGCCGTATTTAGTGCGCTTGAACGAGCCATCAAACCCCGAGGCGTGTTTGCCCCACGTCACCGATGTCGTGCGTCGGTTGACCGGCGCGGCACTCCGCCTTCTGCGGCTCGGTTTTGTAGTCTCAGCCATACGCCCCCGCACGCCGTAACCAAATCGAAACAATAACGCTTTGGACTGTAGCACACGCGTCGCGCGCGGTCACGGGCGCCTCGCTCAACGGTCATCGTCCTTCAGCAAGCGCCACAGCGTTGTTCGGCTTATGCCCAGCACCTCCGCCGCACGGGTTCGGTTGCCATGGAGATGGTCTACAACCAGATGCGCGATATCTCGCTCGGTATCGATCAACGGTCGCAGGATATACAGGTCGCTTTCGAGTGTCGGGGCGCCAAAGGTTGCGGTCTTAATCACGTCCTCTTGGGCGAGCACTTCCTCCGCCACAGCGCGATCCACCGTGCCCGCCCCCACCAATATATACAGTCGTTCCGAGACCTCGCGGAGCTGCAGATAATTGCGCGGCCAGCGGTAAGCATCGAGCGCCTTCGTCGCCGCGGCAGACAGCGTGGGCACTGCCGTCCCAAATGCATCAGCGAGATATTCCAAATAGCGCGCAACCTTCGTCGACGCGGCTCCCTGCTCGGCGATTGCCGGCGCCACGCTCACCGCACAGGCGAAGCGCTCGGTCACAAAGGCGGCTTGATCACTTTCGCTGCCACCCGGCATGTCATTCGCCGTCAGCACCACATGGCAGCGCGTCGCCAACGCGGTGTCGGCCATCGTGGAAACGAGCTCGCGAAGGCGCTGGGGGCCAACCGCATTCCAGCCCGCAATGCAAAGGGTCAGCCCCGTTTGGAACAGCGGCGATTCGGAGCTTTTGAGCACATGGCGCCAACCGCGATCGGTGAGTTCATCGAGCGCAACGGCAACAAAGGGCTGGTCGACAAAAGGACCGTCCAGATAGAGACGCATGGCAATCTCAACCTGACCCGCTCCCAGCTCGCCCTCGAGCATGAGGGGCACACCGCGCGCATAGCTCTCGGCGACCGGCGCAGCCACCGAAGCTGCCCCCTCAACGATGCCGTACGCGCTCGATTCGTAGCGGGCCTCAACTTCGTCGGCATTGAGCCACTCGACGCCCGCATGTGCCGCGGCGCCGCGCACCTCGCGGACCACGACGACCCAAAGGCCCCCGCCCTCTTTGTCGGTGGGGCGAACGGTCAGGCTCAAGCGCGTACCCGCACGTCCCATAACCAGACGCGCGCCGTCTCCTATACGGTCGAGGCGTTCGGCAACAAAAGCCGCCACACCCCGCTCAAGCGCCGCGTCATTCATGGTCGAAATCGCGACGTCCCCACGCGCATCAATTGCCAATGCCGAGGCCCCGGCAGCAGCCAGGGCCTCGGTCAAGATGTTCAGCTTGGCATAGCTATCCATGATTTGCCCCGTCTCCAGCCACGACCTTTATCTGTGGCTTGGCATCTCAAGTGTTTCAAAATTGAACGATATTGCTCACCAAACACTATAGGGCAGAAAGCGCCGTCCTGCGAGTATAGGTGTTGCCCCGCATCGCCATCCTGGCGGGGCGATAAGAGCTCTTCGGGACTTATAAACCTGCGGACAAGCCATACCCGCAAGAGCTCCTATCGCTCCACCGCAAGCTTGCGCCCACCAGCAACCAGCACGCAAATAAGCTACTCCTCTACCAGATTCCCAGCACGTGCTGCATTCCCAAACTCATGCACGCAATGCCAATCCAGCAGCAAAAGCCCAGCGCGATGGGCTTGCCGCCCTTTTTGACCAGCTCGACGATATCGGTATTTAAGCCAATAGCCGCCATGGCCATCACAATAAAGAACTTCGACAGCTCCTTGATGGGCGCCGTGATGGACACGGGAAGCTGAAACACCGTGGTGATCACGCTCGCCAGCACAAAGAACAGCACAAACATGGGAAACGCGCGTTTAAGCGAGAACGTGCTTTTGGCGTCGCCGCCGGCCTTACGCGCCAGATGCATCTGCCAGCATGCGAGGACCAACGTGATGGGAATAATGGCCAGTGTCCTGGTGAGCTTGACCACCGTGGCGCTCTCGAGCACATTGGCGCCGGGATGCATGCTGTCCCAAGCGCTCGCCGCAGCCGTTACCGACGAGGTGTCGTTGATGGCGGTGCCGGCAAACAGGCCAAAGCCCTCGTTGGTCAGCCCGAGCATACCGCCGAGCGTTGGAAACACGAGCGCCGCGATAACGTTAAACAGGAAGATGACCGAAATAGCCTGGGCAATCTCGCGATCGTCGGCATCGATGACGGGCGCGGTCGCGGCGACGGCAGAACCGCCGCAAATCGACGAACCCACACCCACAAGCGTCGCGATCTTACCCGGCACGTTCATAACGCGGCAGAGCACAAAGGCGATGACAAGCGAGGTCGAGATCGTCGCCACGATAATCGGCAGCGACTGGGCGCCCTTGGACAGGATCTGGGACAGGTTCATGCCAAAGCCAAGCAGGCTAACCGCGTACTGCAAGACTTTTTTGGACGTATAGGTAACGCCGGCGGCGAGCTGTTCGCGATGATTCTTGGGAAAGACGAGCGCCAGAACCATGCCGAAGAGGATGGCGAATACCGGCCCACCGACCACCTCAATCTGTTTGCCGAGCAGCGTTGCGGGGATAGCGATGATCAGGCAGAACAAGACGCCCTTCCAGCGCTCGCGTACGATATTCGCCAGTTGCATATGGGATTCCTTCTTTCTATTTCACGTTTGCGACGGCTTATGATACGGCAACATTGGGCATAGCCTTGCGCAAATACAGACTAAGATGCCGCAATAGTTCTCGGGCGACAGCCGAATTACCCTCCGCGGAGAGCTGATTCGCGGCATAATTAACAACTGACATATGAGTTTGATAGAACAGTTGCGAGGCGCTATGGAAGAATCGATGCACGTCGGCGAGCAGGAAACGAGCCTACAGGACCAGTCCTACCACACCATTCGACGCAAAATCGTCTACCTGGACTACAAGCCGGGCGAAAAGCTGGGCGTCAAGCAACTTTGCGACGACCTGGATATGGGGCGCACCCCTGTGCGCGAGGCTTTGGTTCGCTTGGCGCAGGAAGGCCTGGTGCGCACCGTGCCCCAGAGCGGCACCTACGTCTCACCCATCAACCTCACCCTTGCCGAGAGTGCCTGCTACATCCGCGAACATCTGGAAAAGCAGGTGATTGTGGAGTGCTGTGCGCGAGCCACGTCGGCCGGCATCGAGCAGCTCGACCGCGCCATCGTGCTGCAGGAAAAGGCCATGGCCGAAGAGGATCGCATCGGCTTCTTTTTGAGCGACAACCTCATGCATCACATGATTTTTAGCATCGCATGTCGCAGCACCGTTTGGTCGTGGCTCGAAGAGACCAATGCCGACCTGGAGCGCTTCCGCTGGCTGCGCGCCGCCACGCAGGTTCTCGACAATCAGGACATCGTGAACGAGCACAAGCAGATTCGCCGCGCTATCGCCGGTCGCGACCCCATCGAAGCGAGCTTTTTGGTCAGCAAGCACCTGCATATGATGTTCCGCAACCAAACCGAGGTTCTGGACCAGTTCCCCGAGTACTTCGAGACCAGCAAGCTCCGCTAACCTGCCAAAAAGGGACAGGTTTATTTTGGCAGGTTTTAT